>NZ_FNCU01000031.1:0-100099 GCF_900099855.1 Bradyrhizobium sp. Rc2d
CCGAGAACAGCACCATCTGGTCGATATGCTCGGCGAGCTCCATGGCGTCGACGGCAAGCTCGATGTCCATGTTGCCCTTGACCTTGCGGCGGCCGGAGGCGTCGATGAATTCCTTGGTCGCCTTGGTGACGACGGTGTAGCCGTTGTAGTCCAGCCAGTCGATCAGCGGGCGGATCGAGGAGTATTCCTGATCCTCGATGATGGCGGTGTAGTAGAACGCCCGAAGCAGCGTTCCGCGGCTCTGAAACTCCTTCAGCAGGCGCTTGTAATCGATGTCGAAGCCCAGAGTTTTCGCCGTCGCGTAGAGATTGGCCCCGTCGATGAAGAGCGCGATCTTGTTGGTAGGAGAAAGTGACATTCAGTTTGCTCGCGTAGTGCTCGTGATTGATCGTTTATTGTTGGCGCGGCGGCAGCGAGCCGCGCAGGTCTTAAGGCGCCGTCGAAACCCGTCGAAACCGCAAATCCGGAGAAGTCGGGGCAATCAAGGTATAGTTATGGCGGTCCACACGCCCGGCGCTAACTTCGATGGCAGCCCGGCAAATCACCCATCCCAGCCCTAATGTGGGGGTATCAGAGCCGTTTGGCGAGGCCAAATCACAAATTGGCCTTGCGAAATCGGCCCGGTCCCTATAACTAGCCCCGATCATCCACATATTTCGTCCCACCCACAACGGAGCGACAGGCCATGGCTCGCGTCACCGTAGAAGATTGTATCGACAAGGTCGACAACCGCTTTGACCTGGTCCTGCTGGCCGCCCACCGTGCCCGCATGATTTCGTCCGGTTCACAACTAACGGTTGACCGCGATAACGACAAGAACCCCGTTGTGTCTTTGCGCGAAATTGCCGAGACCACCATTTCGCCGGAGGACCTCCGCGAGGAGCTGGTGCACTCGCTCCAGAAGTTCGTCGAGGTCGACGAGCCCGAGCCCGATACGGTGCCGCTGATCGGTTCCGCGGGGGCGAGCGTCGATGCGGACGACACCGAGGTCGCCGTCGAACGCATGACCGAAGAGGAGCTCCTGAAGGGTCTCGAAGGCCTCGCGCCGCCCGAGGAACAGCCGGAGGAGGACGAGTAGATCGTCCCGTCGTAATCATCGACCTCTTGTGATCTTATCAAGGCCCGAACCGTTGTTCGGGCCTTTGCTTTTGTTGGTGTTTTCGTGGTTACCATAGCGTTGTCGGTTCGCGCCGCGCCCTGTCACCGAATTGATCGGACGCGCCCGGGATCAGCGTTAAGATGTATACAACGGGCCGCCTCCGGGTCCGTTTGAAGGCAGGACGGCATGGTGTATCGGCGCTGGAAACCAATGCAGATGCAGGCCGCAACCGAATCGGTTGCCGTGGCCCCGACTGCGCCGGTGCCGCGCCCGGCGAAGCCACGCGCACGCATGATGCGTCAATATGACCTCGTCGAGCGCGTCAGGTCCTACAACCCCAACACCAACGAAGACCTGCTCAACCGCGCCTATGTCTATGCGATGAAGGCGCATGGCTCGCAGACCCGCGCCTCGGGCGACCCCTATTTCTCGCACCCGCTCGAAGTGGCAGCGATTCTCACCGACCTCAAGCTCGACGACGCCACCATCGTGGCTGCGCTGCTGCACGACACGATCGAGGACACCGAAGCGACGCGGGCCGAGATCGACCAGATCTTCGGGCCCGAGATCGGCGCGCTGGTCGAGGGCCTGACCAAGCTGAAGCGGCTGGAGCTGGTGTCGCGGGAGGCCAAGCAGGCCGAGAACCTGCGCAAATTGCTGCTGGCCATTGCCGACGATGTCCGCGTGCTTCTGGTCAAGCTCGCCGACCGCCTGCACAACATGCGCACGCTGGACTTCGTGCCGACGGAATCGCGCAGGCGCATTGCCGAGGAGACGCTCGACATCTATGCGCCGCTGGCCGGACGCATGGGCATGCAGGAAATGCGCGAGGAGCTGGAAGATTTGTCCTTCCGCACCCTCGATCCCGAGGCCTATTCGGTGGTGATGCAGCGGCTCGACGCGCTCGCCGAGCGTAACCGCAATCTGATCGGCGAGATCGAGGACCAGCTCTCCAACAATCTGCGCCACCGCGGGCTGGGCGCGCGGGTCTATGGCCGGCGCAAGAAGCCGTTCTCGATCTGGACCAAGATGGAGCGTAAGTCGGTCGGCTTCGAGCAATTGTCCGACATCTTCGGCTTTCGCCTCGTCGTGAGTGACATCGAAGCCTGCTATCGCGCGCTCGGCATCGTCCACACCACCTGGCCGGTCGTGCCGGGGCGTTTCAAGGACTACATCTCGACGCCGAAGCAGAACGACTACCGCTCGATCCACACCACCGTGATCGGCCCCGGGAACCAGCGCGTCGAGCTCCAGATCCGTACCGAGGCGATGGACCAGATCGCCGAGCGCGGCATCGCCGCGCACGTCTTCTACAAGGAAGGCGTCGGCTCGCCGACTGAGTTCCTCAAGCGCGAGTCCAACGCGTTCGCCTGGCTGCGCCACACCATCGGCATCCTCTCCGAGAGCGCCAATCCCGAGGAATTCCTCGAGCACACCAAGCTCGAGCTGTTCCACGACCAGGTGTTCTGCTTCACCCCGAAGGGCAAGCTGATCGCGCTGCCGCGCCATGCCAACGTGATCGACTTCGCTTATGCGGTGCATACCGACGTCGGCAACAGCGCGGTCGGCTGCAAGATTAACGGCAAGTTTGCGCCGCTGTCTTCGGAGCTCCAGAACGGCGACGAGGTCGAGGTGCTGACCTCGGAAGCGCAGTCGGCGCCGCCATCTGCCTGGGAGACGCTCGCGGTCACCGGCAAGGCGCGCGCCGCGATCCGCCGCGCCACGCGCACCGCCGTGCGCGATCAATATGTTGGCCTTGGCCGGCGCATCGTCGAGCGCCTGTTCGAGCGGGCCAAGATCGAATACGCCGACGACAAGCTCAAGGGCGCGCTGCCGCGGCTGGCGCGGACCTCGATCGAGGACGTCATGGCGGCGGTCGGCCGCGGCGAGATCAAGGCCTCCCACGTCGCGCGCGCGATGTATCCCGACTACAAGGAGGAGCGCATCGCGCGCTATGGCGCCAAGAAGGGGCTGGCCGCCAAGCTCAAGGAGAAGTCGTCGGAGTCGCCGCGCAGCCCGGTCGCGATCCCGATCCGCGGCATCAATTCCGACCTGCCGGTGAAGTTCGCGCCGAACGGCGGCGCCGTGCCCGGCGACCGTATCGTCGGTATCGTCACGCCGGGCGAGGGCATCACGATCTATCCGATCCAGGCGCCGGCCCTGAAGGATTTCGAGGAGGAGCCGGAGCGCTGGCTCGACGTGCGCTGGGACATCGAGGACTCCGCGCCGCAGCGCTTCCCGGCCCGCATCAAGGTCGAGAACGTCAATGAGCCCGGCGCGCTGGCACAGATCGCGACGGTGATCGCCGAGCACGACGGCAATATCGACAACATCAGCATGCAGCGCCGCTCACCTGATTTCACGGAGACGACGATCGACCTCGAAGTCTACGATCTGAAGCATTTGAGCGCGATCCTCGCCCAGTTGCGCGCCAAGGCGGTCGTCGCCCGCGTCGAACGTGTTAATGGATAGACGCTTAGCGTCTGCGTCTATCGCCCTGATTTCGTGAGTCCTGCAAATGCCCACACTTCCGCTCCGCCTCGGCGTCAATGTCGACCATGTCGCAACCCTGCGTAACGCGCGCGGTGGGCGCAATCCTGATCCGGTCCGCGCCGCACTGCTGGCGATCGAGGCCGGCGCCGACGGCATCACGGCGCATTTGCGCGAGGACCGTCGGCACATCCGCGACGAGGACATGGCGCGGCTGAAGGCCGAGATCTCCAAGCCGCTCAATTTCGAGATGGCGGCGACCGACGACATGATGCGCATCTCGCTCGCCACCAAGCCGCATGCGGTGTGCCTCGTGCCGGAGCGGCGGCAGGAGGTGACGACCGAGGGCGGGTTGGATGTCGTCGGCCAGCACAATGCGCTCGCGCCCTATATCGCGCGGCTCAACGATGCCGGCATCCGGGTGTCGCTGTTCATCGCCGCCGACCCCGCGCAGATCGAGATGGCGGCACAGCTGCGCGCGCCTGTCATCGAGATCCACACCGGCGCCTGGTGCGACGCCGTCGTCGATGGCCACACCGACAAGGCCGAAGCCGAATGGCAGCGGATCGTGGCGGGGGCGAAGCTGGCCAAGGCTGCCGGGCTGGAGGTTCATGCCGGCCACGGGCTCGACTATGCGACGGCGGAGACCATCGCGGCCCTGCCGGAGATCATGGAGCTCAATATCGGCTATTACATGATCGGCGAGGCGCTGTTCGTGGGGCTGGCCGAGACCGTGCGCAGCATGCGCGCGGCGATGGACCGCGGCCGGAGCCGGGCATGATCATCGGCGTCGGCTCGGATCTGATCGACATCACCCGCGTGGCCAAGGTGATCGAGCGCCACGGCGAGCGCTTCCTCGACCGCATCTTCACCGTCGCCGAGCGGGCCAAGGCGGAGCGGCGGGCCAAGAACGAGAAGATGGTGGTGGCGACCTATGCCAAGCGCTTTGCCGCCAAGGAAGCCTGCTCCAAGGCGCTCGGTACCGGCATCAGGCGCGGCGTCTGGTGGCGCGACATGGGGGTGGTCAACCTGCCGGGGGGACGGCCGACCATGCAACTGACCGGCGGCGCCTTGGCCCGGCTTCAGGCCCTGACGCCGGAGGGGTTCGAGGCGCGGATCGATGTGTCGATCACCGACGACTGGCCGCTCGCGCAGGCCTTCGTCATCATTTCCGCCGTTCCGCCGGCCAAGCCCTGACAGGATCCGGTAAATCTCATAATTCGTTTGAAATACCAACGTCTTATGCAATTTTGATGCGATCCTTGATTGCGTGGTCTCCGACAACGGTCTAAAAGTCCGCCGACGCAAATCAGGCTGGGTGAATTCGGCTTTACGTCGGAATTGGCCCTCACTATCAGAATCAGGACAATCTCCTTGGGCCGCGAACCGATGGGCTGTTCGCGGGAGGAGGGCGCTCTGTGATCGCCGGCCGGAATTGAGAGAGCAATGAGCGTGACTTCGGGAACGAAAACTGAGAGCGGCGTCGGCGAAACGATCCGGGTCGTGATCCACGCTCTGCTGATCGCGCTGGTGATCCGTACGTTCCTGTTCCAGCCGTTCAACATCCCGTCCGGCTCGATGAAGGCGACGCTGCTGGTCGGCGACTATCTGTTCGTCTCGAAATATTCCTACGGCTATAGCCACTATTCGATCCCGTTCTCACCGCCGCTGTTCTCCGGGCGGATCTGGAGCTCGGACCCGAACCGCGGCGACATCGTCGTGTTTCGCCTGCCCAAGGACGATTCCACCGACTACATCAAGCGCGTGATCGGTCTTCCCGGCGACCGCATCCAGATGCGGGACGGTCTGCTCTACATCAACGACACCCCGGTCGAGCGGCAGCGCATGAGCGAGTTCGTTGGCGAGGATCCCTGCGGCTCCGAAGGTGGCGGCATCTCCCGGGTGAAGCGCTGGAAGGAGACGCTGCCGAACGGCGTGTCCTACGAGACGCTGGACTGCGCCGATAACGGCTACATGGACAACACCAACGTCTACACGGTGCCGCAGGGCCACTTCTTCATGATGGGCGACAACCGCGACAACTCGACCGACAGCCGCTTCCTCGGCCAAGTCGGTTATGTGCCGCAGGAGAATTTGATCGGCCGCGCCCAGATGATCTTCTTCTCCATCGCCGAAGGCGAGCATGCCTGGATGTTCTGGCGCTGGCCGTGGGCGGTGCGCTGGAATCGTTTCTTCAAAATCGTTCGATGAAAGACGAAGCCAAGGACATCGCGACCCCACCGACGGAGGCGCAAGGCGCCCCCGATGGCGAAGCTGCGATCAAAACGCCCGCGAAGAAGAAGCGGACGCGAAGCAGCAAGGCCAAAGGCACTGATGCGAACGCGGCGCTCGAGGCGCGCATCGGCCACAGCTTCACTGATCCGAACCTCCTGATGCAGGCGATCACGCATGTCTCGGCGCTGAAGTCCGGGCGCAAGCGCGGCGACAGCTATCAGCGACTGGAATTCCTCGGCGACCACGTGCTCGGCCTGGTCGTCTCCGACATGCTCTACCACGCCTTCCCGAACGCCGACGAAGGCGAGCTGTCCAAGCGGCTTGCCGAGCTCGTGCGCAAGGAGAGCTGCGCCGACGTTGCAAAATCGCTCGGCCTCGTCGACGACATCAAGCTCGGCTCGGTCGGCCCCAGCGCCGACGCCCGTCTACGCAAGAGCGTGCTCGGGGACATCTGCGAGGCCGTGATCGGCGCCATCTTCCTCGACGGCGGCCATGCGGCGGCAGCCGAGTTCGTCAGGCGCAACTGGACCGAGCGCATGCACAAGCCGCGCCGTCCCTTGCGCGACCCCAAGACCGTGCTCCAGGAATGGGCGCAGGGGAAGGGGCTGCCGACCCCGGTCTACCGCGAGGTCGAGCGCACCGGCCCGCACCACGATCCGCAGTTCCGCGTCGCGGTGGACCTGCCGGGATTGGCCCCGGCCGAAGGCATCGGCGGCAGCAAGCGCGCGGCAGAGAAGGTGGCAGCTTCAGTGATGATCGAACGCGAAGGCGTCGGCGGCGGCAATGACGGCTGAAGCAAGGGGCGAGGCGCCCACCGCAACGCGCTGCGGCTTCGTTGCGCTGATCGGTGCGCCGAATGTTGGCAAGTCCACCCTGGTCAACGCGCTGGTCGGCGCCAAGGTCACGATCGTCTCGCGCAAGGTGCAGACCACGCGCGCGCTGATCCGCGGCATCGTGATCGAGAACAACGCGCAAATCATCCTGGTCGACACGCCCGGCATCTTTCTGCCCAAGCGTCGGCTCGACCGCGCCATGGTCTCGACCGCCTGGAGCGGGGCGCATGATGCCGATCTCGTCTGCGTGCTGCTCGATGCCAAGACAGGTATCGACGAGGAGGCCGAGGCGATCCTCGCCAAGGCGGCCAGCGTCAACCACGAGAAGATTTTGGTGATCAACAAGGTCGATCTGGTCCAGCGCGAGAAGCTGCTAGCGCTGGCGCAGGCCGCCAACGAGCGCATGAAGTTCGCGAAGACCTTCATGATTGCGGCAATCTCGGGCGACGGCGTCGACGACATCCGCACGACGCTGGCCGAGATGGTGCCGCCAGGCCCATTCCTCTATCCCGAGGACCAGATGTCGGACGCGCCGATGCGGCAGCTGGCGGCCGAAATCACGCGCGAGAAAATCTATCAGAAGCTGCACCAGGAATTGCCCTACCAGTCCACGGTCGAGACCGACAAGTGGGAGGAGCGCAAGGACAAGTCGGTGCGCATCGAGCAGACGATCTTCGTCGAGCGCGAAAGCCAGCGCAAGATCGTGCTCGGCAAGGGCGGCGCCACCATCAAGTCGATCGGTGCGGACTCGCGCAAGGAGCTGATGCAGATCCTGGATGTGCCGGTGCATCTGTTCCTGTTCGTCAAGGTGCGCGAGAACTGGGGCGATGATCCCGATCGCTATCGCGAGATGGGGCTGGATTTCCCCAAGGAATAGCCAAGAAAAGATCGGTATCCGATGAGCGTGCCCAGCAACGTCCGGCGCTTCGAAGCGCTGCTCTATGCATCGTTGATGCTGGATGCACTGTCGGTCGCGGTGCAGGATCGCACGCCCAATGCCGAGATGACCGAGCAGATGATCACGACGGCGACGCTGCTCGCCGGCGGCATGATCCTGCTGCTGGTCTATTTCGTTTGGCTCGCTGCGCATTGGCGCAAGAACTGGCCGCGCTGGGTGCTCGCGGCAGCCCTCGTGCTGTCGGTGATCTCGCTCGGCCAGATCATCGGCGAGAAGGGCATGCAGCTCGACAGCGCCATCGAGGTCGTCTCCTGCGTGCTGACCACGATGGGACTGTATTTCTCCTTCACCGGGGATGCGCAGGGCTGGTTCAACGCGTGAAGTTTCACGCGGTGCCGCAGGGTGGGCAAAGGCGCACCCTTGCGCGCCGTGCCCACCAAGTTTGGCCATGGATCAAAATCGGTGGGCACGCTTCGCTTTGCCCACCCTACGGCCCCTCGAATGGGCTACACTTCCTTCCCATGGAATGGACCGACGAAGGCATCGTGCTGGGCGTGCGGCGGCATGGCGAGTCGAGCGCCATCGTCGAGCTGCTGACGCGCGCGCATGGCCGCCATCTCGGTCTCGTCCGCGGCGGCGCCGGCTCGCGGATGCGGCCGCTTTTGCAGCCGGGGAACAGCGTCAGTGCGGTGTGGCGGGCGCGGCTCGACGAGCATCTCGGCACCTATGCGATCGAGGGATTGAAGCTGCGCGCAGCGACGCTGCTGGCATCGTCGCACGGGGTCTACGGCGTCACCCATCTGGCCTCGATTGCGCGGCTGCTGCCCGAGCGCGATCCGCATGAGGCGATCTTTGCGCTGCTCGAACATTCGCTCGACGATTTCGACGATATCGGCGGCGCCGGCGTGCATGTCATTCATTTCGAGCTGGCGATGCTCGCCGAGCTCGGCTTTGGGCTCGCGCTGGAAAACTGTGCGGTGACTGGGGAGACCACGGACCTGATCTATGTCTCGCCCAAATCCGGCGGCGCGGTGTCGCGCGGCGCGGGCGAGCCGTGGCGCGACCGGTTGCTGCGCCTGCCGCCATTCCTGCGCCAGGGCGAGGTGCAGACCGATCTCACGGAGCAGGATCTCCTGGACGGTTTTCGGCTCACCGGTCTGTTCCTGCTGCGCCACGTGCTCGAGCCGCGCGGCCAGGGCCATTCCGACGCGCGCGCCGGCTTCATCAACGCCTTGATGCGGCAACAGGCGAGGGCGGCAATCCCGGCGCCATGATGAAATCGCCTTTCTGCCTTGCCAACCAGCATAGATTTTCCGGGAACCAAATCAGGCCGGCCGGAATTGGCTCGCGGGTTCCACAATGGGGACAGCCTAAATGTTGATCAGGGGATTCGCCTTATCCGCGGCGCTGCTCGCGTTTGCGCCTGATGCAATGGCCGGCGAGCCGCAACCTGGCGTATTTCGCCGGGCGTCCTGCACGGTCGTCCGGTACTATGTGGCCAAATATTCTGCTGCGGCCGCAGAGGCATGGGCGCGGTCTCACGGAGCGACCGAGGCCGAAATCGACGCCGCCCGCCGCTGTGTGACCAACGCGCCGCCGGCCCAAGCCCCTGGCCAAGCCAAGACACAGCCTGTCACAGCCGGCTGGGCCGGCCAGTAGGCCGCCCACAGGGAACCAATCGATCCTTGCCCGATTCGCTTCCACGGTTTAACCGGGCGGCATGGGAAAACGAATCGTTCCGCCGGAAGAACCGGCCGAAATTCACGAGGTGCCGCTGCGTGACGCGCTGGAAGAGCGCTATCTCGCCTATGCGCTCTCCACCATCATGCACCGTGCGCTGCCGGACGCACGCGACGGCCTGAAGCCGGTGCACCGGCGCATCCTCTACGGCATGCGCCTGCTTCGGCTCGACCCCGGCACGGCCTTCAAGAAATCCGCAAAAATCGTCGGCGACGTGATGGGCTCGTTCCATCCGCATGGCGACCAGGCGATCTACGACGCCATGGTCCGCCTCGCGCAGGATTTCTCCTCGCGTTACCCGCTGGTCGACGGCCAGGGCAATTTTGGCAATATCGACGGCGATAACCCGGCCGCCTATCGCTACACCGAAGCGCGCATGACCGACGTCGCGCGGCTTCTGCTCGAGGGCATCGACGAGGACGGCGTCGAATTCCGCGCCAATTACGACGGCCAGTCGAAAGAGCCGATCGTGCTGCCGGGCGGCTTCCCGAATCTGCTCGCCAACGGCGCGCAAGGAATCGCGGTCGGCATGGCGACCTCGATCCCGCCGCACAACGCCGCCGAGCTTTGCGATGCCGCGCTGCACCTGATCGAGAAGCCCGACGCGAAATCCAAGGCGCTGCTGAAATGGGTCAAGGGCCCGGACTTCCCGACCGGCGGCATCTGCGTCGATTCCAAGCAGGCGATTGCGGAGGCTTACACTACGGGCCGCGGCTCGTTCCGTGTCCGTGCCAAGTGGCAACAGGAAGAGGGTGCGCGCGGCACCTGGGTCGTCGTCGTCACCGAGATTCCGTATCTGGTGCAGAAGTCGCGGATGGTCGAGAAGATCGCCGAGCTGCTCGACCAGAAGAAGCTGCCGCTGGTCGGCGACATCAGGGACGAGTCCGCTGAAGACGTTCGCCTCGTCATCGAGCCGAAGTCGAAGAACGTCGATCCCGCCTTGATGATGGAATCGCTGTTCCGGCTGACCGAGCTCGAAAGCAAGATTCCGCTGAACCTCAACGTGCTGATCAAGGGCCGCATTCCCAAGGTCGTGGGGCTCGCGGAGTGCTTGCGCGAATGGCTCGATCATCTGCGCGACGTGCTGATCCGCCGTAGCAACTACCGCAAGGCGCAGATCGAGCACCGGCTGGAAGTCCTTGGCGGTCATCTCGTCGCCTATCTGAACCTCGACAAGGTGATCAAGATCATCCGCACCGAGGACGAGCCGAAGCCGGCCCTGATCAAGGCGTTCAAGCTCACCGAGATCCAGGCGGAGGCCATCCTCAATATGCGTTTGCGCAATCTGCGCAGGCTCGAGGAAATGGAGATCCGCAACGAGGACAGGGATCTCCGCAAGGAGCTAAAGGGCATCGAAGGCGTGCTCGCCTCCGAAGCCGAGCAGTGGAAGAAGGTCGGCGAGCAGGTCGGCAAGGTCCGTGACATGTTCGGACCGAAGACGCCGCTCGGCAAGCGCCGTACCACCTTCGCCGACGCGCCCGAGCACGATCTCGCCGCGATCGAGGAGGCCTTCGTCGAGCGCGAGCCGGTCACCGTCGTCGTCTCCGACAAGGGCTGGATCCGCACCATGAAGGGCCATGTCGAGGATCTCTCCGGGCTTGCCTTCAAGCAGGACGACAAGCTCGGCTTCGCCTTCTTCGCCGAGACGACGTCGAAGCTGCTGCTGTTCGCTACCAACGGCAAGTTCTACTCGCTCGATGTTGCCAAGCTGCCGGGCGGCCGCGGTCATGGCGAGCCGATCCGCCTGTTCATCGACCTCGAGCAGGAGGCGGCGCCCGTTGCGCTGTTCGTCAACAAGGGCGGACGCAAATTCCTGGTCGCGAGCCACGAGGGCCAGGGTTTTGTCGTCAACGAGGACGATTGCGTCGGCACCACCAAGAAGGGCAAGCAGGTGCTCAACGTCGACATGCCGAACGAGGCGCGTGCGATCACCGAGGTGCTTGGCGACACCGTCGCGGTCATCGGCGACAACCGCAAGATGCTGATCTTCCCGCTCGACCAGGTCCCGGAGATGGCCCGCGGCCGCGGCGTGCGCCTGCAGAAATACAAGGACGGCGGCCTCTCCGACGTTGCGGTCTTCGACGCCAAGGCCGGCCTGACCTGGAAGGACTCCGCGGGTCGCGAATTCTCCGCGACCATGAAGGAGCTCGCCGAATGGCAAGGCACCCGCGCCGATGCCGGCCGCCTGCCGCCGAAGGGTTTTCCGAAGTCGAACAAGTTCGGCCGGGTGATCGGGTAGGGCGGTCCCGTGTCCCGGACGCGCTGCAGCGTGCAACGCTGCTGCGCAGAGCCGGGACCCACGCTGCACGGATTGCTCGGAGACATGGGCCCCGGCTCTGCAGCGCACCGCACCGCACGATGCTTCGCATCGCCGGGGGCGCTGCACTGCGTCCGGGGCAAGAGAGAGTATTGTGCGCACCTTTCTCCACACCGTCATTGCGAGCGTAGCGAAGCAATCCAGGATCTTTCCGCGGAGGGACTCTGGATTGCTTCGTCGCAAGGGCTCCTCGCAATGACGGAGCAAGCGGTGAGGCCATCGCTCTGCAATTCACATTTCAAATAGCGCGCGAGCGTTCGCGTTCTCGCGGCGCGTCTCGCCCGAGTTTTGCTGCATGTGACGCCCTCGAAAAAGACAAGGGCGCAGGGAAGGCCGGGCGCCGGCTGGCACCCGCAGGTCCGTGCGCTCTAGAAATGCACACGGGGTGGACCACAGGTGTAGCCGGTCGCCCGGCCTTCCCTGCGCGAATGGTTTTAACGGTGTCCTTCGTGCTCTCCCCGGGGAGCGATGCACTATTGCCCCCGTCGCACTGCAGATGGCTGATGTGCCGACCCGGTTGGGCCGCGGGCATCACCGCAGGGCTTGACGCACAGACCCCGGGCGTCAGGACCACACGACTTCTCCGTCCGCGCACGTCTTCGCTGGGAATCCGAGGGGTGGCGTGTGCTCGCCCCCGAAACCATGCGAAGACGCTGTCAGCGTCGTGTCGTCGGCGCGAAGCGATTGCTCACAGCCGAAGCCGCCCTGCAGTGCCTGTTACGCCCGACGCCGTCGCGTCCATCGCTGCCCGGCCTGCGGTTCGCGACGATCGCGATCCGCCCCTTGTCTCAAGCCAGGGTGTTTCGCTTGTACGTCAAATCCGAATTTCGGTAAAGTGGAATATTTTGCAAGGTGAGGCTTGACAGGCGGATGGTGGGTGTGTCGCGGCTGTTTTGCCGGACGGGCAACGGCCAACGGGGGCGTGGTGACGAGCTTTGCCTTGAGGACGGGTACTCCACGCCGCACTTAGTTCGTCAATATTTCTTACAGTAGTTCCCCGGAGTTGCTGTTTCGTCAAACACGGTCTGGGATGCGGCATTGCATGCTCTGTGGAGCAACAGCCGCGCTGCATCCGAATCGTACATTGAGTTGGAGACGATCATGCGCAACATCGTACTGGTGATGGTATTCGTGATCTCGCTGGTGGCTCCGGCTTTGGCTCAGAAGCCCGAGATTGAAGCGATCAACAACAAATTTATCGAATTTTTCAACAAAGGCGATTTCCCCGGCATTGCGTCGCTTTATAGCGCTGATGCGATCGCTTTGCCGCCCGGTTCTTCGATGGTGCAGGGCCGAGTAGCCATCGAAGTCATGTGGAAAAACATGGCGGAACAAGTCGGCGACCCGAAGCTCACAACTGTTGATGTGAAGGCGCTCGGTCCTTTGGCGGCACGCGAGATCGGCACGTTTGCTCTAAAGACCAAAGGGGCGACACCGCAGGAAGTGACTGGGAAGTACGTCGTTGTTTGGGAAAAGGTCGGAAATGACTGGAAGCTCGCCACCGACATATGGAACGAGGGCAAGTAGGCCGGCGGCGTACATGTCTGTTGTTGACTCATCAGCGCAGTGGCGACGGTTCTCATTGAGCTCCGTTTGGTGGGGCATAGCGGACGAGATTTGCTCACGCTGACATAACGGATCAATGGGCGTCACCTGTGACATCTGGCTCCGAAGGCAGGCCGAGGAGAGCTTTGAACCTCCCGTTCGCTACATCGACCTATATCTTGAAGAACCATGCGCATATGAGGCTCGTCGTCGTTTCGCCGGGAGGAGACGATGACGATTCAGCGCGACTTCCGCGGTCGGCCGAACTCTAGGGGGAGAACGGATGAGCAAAATCCTAATTTGCGGCGGAGGCGTGATTGGATTGTGCACAGCGATGATGCTTGGTCGCGATGGCCACCGAGTCACAGTCCTAGAGGCTGACCCGGCGGATCAACCTACAGCGCCCGCCGAGGGATGGAATTCGTGGGAACGTCCGGGAGTTGCCCAATTCAGGCAACCTCATAACCTCAGTTCGCGATTTCGGATGATCAGCGATCAGGAATTGCCGGGGTTGACAGATGGTCTGCTTCGAGCCGGTTGCGTTTGGGTGGACTATCTGGACAGTCGATCTCTTCCCCCAACCATAACGGATCGGACGCCGCGTCCGGGTGACGAGGCCATACGCTTCGTCACCGGTCGGAGGCCCATTATTGAATGCGCCGTAGCTGCAATGGCGCAAGTGGCACCTAACGTGACCATTCGTCGGGGCACCAAGGTTCGCGAACTGATCACGGGCGCTTCGGCGGTCCGTGGTGTGCCGCACGTTGCGGGGTACGCACGACATCTGGCGAAGAGATTCGCGCTGATCTGGTAATCGACGCCATGGGACGACGAAGTGCGGCCTGCGATTGGATCACCAGCGCGGGTGCCCCTAGCCCGATCGAAGAATCCGAAGATAGCAACTTCGCTTATTTTACGCGGTATTTCTCGGGGCAACAGCGGCCTCGCAGGACGGGGCGTGCACTCACGCCGATGGGCTTGTTTTCGATCCTTACCCTGGACGGGGACAATGACACCTGGTCGATCACCTTGTATACCTCGTCGAAGAACAAGGCGATGCGAGCCTTGCGCGATACGGCGACATTCCATCGCGTCGTCTCCGCATGTCCGCGGCAAGCCCATTGGCTCGACGGCGAGCCGGTAACGCCCGTCCTTCTGATGACGGGAGTTGTCGACCGATACCGACGGTTTGTCGTCGATGGTCGGCCGGTCGTCACGGGATTCGCCGCTGTAGGTGATGCATGGGCGTGCACCAATCCGTCCGCCGGACGCGGCTTGAGCGTCGGCCTTCTGCACGCGCAGGTGCTCCGTAATGTTGCGCGCCGACACATCGACGATCCCGGAGCTTTCTCCCGGGAATACGACGCTGACACCGAAAGCCAGGTCGGTCCTTTTTATCGAAATCAGATCGCCGCGGACCGCGTTCGGATCGCCGAAATGACGGCTCTGGAAGAGGGCATGCCAATGCCCCCGCCCAACCCAGTCATGGCCAAGCTTCTGGTTGCATCATCCCAAGACGCAGACGTGCTCCGTGGCCTGATCGAAATCGCAATGTGCCTTGCGCTGCCTCAGGACGTCATCGCTAGACCGCACGTAGCCGCAAAACTGGCCGAGTTGGACGGCTGTCAATTGCCGCAAGACCCCAACATCGTCGATCGACAACGGATGGCAGCGCTACTGGATGGCTGATCCTAGCGAAGCCAGCCACACTTCCGCGCGTGGTCATGGGGAGCATCGCTCGTCGCGAAACAATTCGTTTCTCTTGCTAACCGCGCCCTAGATCACCCCCGCCAGCCGCAGCGCCACGCCGGCGGCGCTGCTGCCCGCAAGCACCGTGAGCATGCCGAGCTTGAAGCGGAAGATCGCAGTGGCGGCCGCGATCGACAGCACCAGCGCCGGAACATCGACGCTCGTCAGCACCGGCCTGTCGAAGTCGAATGGAAACGCGTGCACCGGCACGGTCTCGCGGAACAGCGTGTGTAGCGCGAACCAGATCGAGAGGTTGAGGATCACGCCGACGACCGCGGCGGTGATCGCGCTGAGTGCGCCGGCCAATCCCGTATTGCCGCGCAGGCGCTCGATATAGGGCGCGCCGACGAAGATCCAGAGAAAGCAGGGCGTGAAGGTGACCCAGGTCGCGAGCAGTCCGCCGAACGTTGCCGCCAGCATCGGCGACAGGCCGCTGGCGTCGCGATAGGCCGCCATGAAGCCGACGAACTGGAGCACCATGATCAGCGGGCCGGGCGTGGTCTCGGCCATGCCGAGGCCGTCCAGCATCTCGTGCGGCTTCAGCCAGTGATAATGCTCGACCGCCTGCTGCGCGACATAGGCCAGCACGGCATATGCGCCGCCGAAGGTGACCAGCGACATTTTTGAGAAGAACAGCGCGATCTGGCTGAAGACGTTGTCCTGACCGAAGGCCGCGAGCAGCGCCACGACTGGCACGAGCCAGAGCGCAAGCCACAACGCACCGACACGGATCGCGCGCCCGGTGTTGGCACGCACATGCTCGGGCACGGCTTCGCCGAGCATGCTGTCGATCGCAGCGTTGTTGCCGCCATGGCCGTGACCGGCCGGCGCGAATTCCGGACGGCCACTTCTGGCGCCGGCATAGCCGATGATGCCGGCAGCGATGATGATGATCGGGAAAGGCACCGCGAGGAAGAAGATCGCGATGAAGGCCGCGGCCGCGAGCGCGATCATGATGCGGTTCTTCAGCGCGCGCTTGCCGACGCGCACCACGGCCTCGACGACGATGGCGAGCACGGCGGCTTTCAGCCCGAAGAACAGCGCCTCGACGAAGCTGACATTGCCGTAGGCGGCGTAGACGTAGCTGAGGCCCATGATGGCGATGATGCCGGGCAGGATGAACAGCCCGCCCGCCATCAGCCCGCCGGCGGTGCGATGCATCAGCCAGCCCACATAGGTCGCCAGCTGCTGCGCCTCCGGTCCCGGCAGCAGCATGCAGTAGTTCAGCGCATGCAGGAAACGGCCTTCGGAGATCCACTTCTTCTCCTCGACCAGGATACGATGCATCACCGCGATCTGGCCCGCGGGCCCACCGAAGCTCAAGGACGCGACACGGAGCCAGACGCGAAAGGCCTCATTGAAGCTGACGCCGTGACCGGCGTCAGCTCCTGCTTGAAGGTTACGGGTATCCATTACGCCTTCACCTTGTTGGTCGGCCAATTGTGGGTCTCGGCCGTTGCGTCGCGGCACCAGCGGTAGAAGGCGTCGTAGAGCACCATGCCGGCCTCGAGCTGTTCGAGGTCATCGTCATACATGCGCGACAGTCCGAGCGAGGCCGCGAGCAGGCCCGGCGCCTCTGGCGCGAGATCGGGCCGCGCGGTGTCGGCGCCGCGCACCAGCGTCGCGAGCCGGAGTAGGGCCGGCAAGGCGATCCCGAATTCCTCGATCATGACGTCGAAGGTGCAGAGCTCGCCGCGGTGGCTCCAGAACACGTTCTCGATGTCGAAGGGAGCTGCGTTGAACCGCTCGCCGACGCCGACCACCTCGGACGGTGTCACATACAGGAACACCGCGTTGGGATCGACAAAGCGGCGGATCAGCCAGGGGCAGGCGATGCGGTCGATCTTCGGCCGCGCCCGCGTGACCCAGACGGTGCGGCCCCTGGCATCGCGCGGCGGCAGCTTGCGCGTATCCAGCAGCGGCAGCTTGGCTGCCTTCCAGCCCTCGAAGCCGCCGTCCAGCGTCTCGGCCTGGACGCCGAGCTGGCGCAGCCAGGCCGCCGTGCCCTGTGCGAGCTTTTCACCGCGCAGGCAGGTGACGATCGCCCGGCGGCCGGCGAAGTCGCGGCCCCAGTCCTGGACCTTGTCGTGGTTGAGCTTGATCGAGCCGGGGATCAGCCGCTGATCAGCGGCAAAATCCTCCTCGGTCCTGACGTCGATGAGCGCAGGGGCATTGGCCGTGCCAATCAGGCGCGCCAATTTGTCGGATGATATGGTCGTGAAAGTAGACATGATGCGTCCTCGCAAAAACCGAACGGGACGCGATACTTGGGCATGTCGCCTCGTGGGGAGATCGCTCAAATCCCCATGGCGCGGATTACAGCGAAACTAAGCGGGACTGTCAATCCACTGGACGATTGGGCCTTAGAAAATCGGACCCCGGCGGTCTATACTGCGCGCCGACAGACCTGAATTTTCTGGAGAATTCGATGCACTCGCACTCCATCGAGCAATGGACCCACGATCACGCCTTCCTCGGCGACAAGCACGAGGAGAACGAGCGGCGCACCTGGCTCGTGGTCGTCCTGACGCTGGTCATGATGGTCGGCGAGATCGTCGCCGGCTCGCTGTTCGGTTCCATGGCGCTGCTCGCCGACGGCTGGCACATGGGAACGCATGCCGCCGCGCTTGGCATTGCGGCGTTCGCGTATCGCTTCGCGCGCCGGCACCTGGGAAATGCGCATTTCACCTTCGGCACCGGCAAGTTCGGCGATCTCGCCGCCTTCTCCAGCGCGATCATCCTGGGCCTGATCGCAGTCGAGATCGCCTATGAGAGCGTGCTGCGGCTGATCACGCCGGTGCCGATCGTCTTTGGCGAGGCGATCGCGGTTGCCGCGCTCGGCCTGTGCGTCAACCTCGCCAGCGCGTGGCTTTTGCGCGGCAGCCACGATCACCACCATCACGGCCACGATCACGGCCATAGCCACGCGCATGATCATCACGATGATCATGACAACGACCATGATCATCATGGCCATCACCACCATCATCATCACGACAACAATCTTCGTGCTGCCTATGTGCACGTCATGGCAGATGCGGCGACCTCGGTGCTGGCGATCGCAGCGCTCGTCGTCGCGATGTATTCAGGCTGGGTCTGGGCCGATCCGGCCGTCGGCCTGATCGGCAGCGTCGTGATCGCGAGCTGGGCGTTCGGCCTGATCAAGACATCAGGCGCGGTGCTGCTCGACGTGCGCGCCGACGAGAAGCTGGAGCGGGTGATCCGGGCGCGCATGGAGATCGGCGACGACCGCGTCACCGATCTGCACCTGTGGCAGGTCGGCCCCGGCCATTGTGCCGTGCTGCTCTCGGTGGTGTCGGACCAGCCGAAGCAGCCGGCCGTCTACAAACGGCGACTGGCCGGGCTGAAGGGCCTCAGCCACGTCACGGTCGAGGTCGAGACCTGCCCGCATTGACGGGCTTTACGGGAATTCCGCGAACGGGCCGGGGTTGATCCTCGGTCGTGGCCTGCATGGCTGTACGGGAGGAACAACAATGATGCCCAGGATGAAGTTCGCGCTCGCCATTGCTGCACTCGCTCTGTCCAGCCCTTCAGCGCTGGCACAATCGGAAAAGACCGGCGTCGAAAAGCTCTACGTCCTCAATTGCGGCGAGGGCACCGCGGGCGACGTCTCGCGTTGGACGCCCGGCCTGAACGAAGGCAAGACGATGGACTTCGTCGACACCTGCTATCTCATTAAGCATAGCAGGGGCTGGTTCCTGTGGGACACCGGCATTGCCGATTCCGTCGCCGCGATGCCGAATGGTCTCGTGCCCGCCGATCCCAAAGCCGTCACCTGGCGCCGGCCGAAGACGCTTGCCGCGCAGCTCGAACAGCTCGGCGTCAAGCCCGCCGACAGCAAGGCGATGGCGGTTTCGCACACGCATCCCGATCACACCGGCAATGTCGAACTGTTCCCGCAGGCGACGCTCTACGTGCAGAAGGTCGAATATGATTGGCCCGCCGCCAACAACGAGCCGCGCTTCAAGCCGTCGCACCCGGTCGAGCTGCTGGCGGGCGACAAGGACGTGTTCGGCGACGGCAGCGTGACGATCCTGTCGACGCCCGGCCACACGCCGGGACACCAGTCGCTGCTGGTGAAACTGCCAAAGACCGGCGCGGTGATCCTGTCGGGCGATGCCGTGCACTTCAAGGACAATTGGGACAACCGCCGCGTGCCCAGCATGAACGTGAGCAAGGACCAGACCGCGGCCTCGATGCAGAAGATCGCCGACACGCTCGCCAAGGAAAAAGCCCAGCTCTGGATCAACCACGACAAAGCCCAGCGCGACAGCCAGAAGATGGCGCCGGAGTTTTACGACTGAGATCCGGATCTGGTGTCTTCGGTCATCGCCGCTTGCGCGAGAAGCTGTGGCGCGGTCAATCCGGGCGTCGCTCCGGGCGGATCAGGAACAGGGCCGCCAACGCCGAGAGGCTGAGCGCGGAGGAGACGATCAGCACCTTGGCGCCCATGATTTCGATCAGCAGGCCGAAGGCGAGCGGCGCCACCGCCTGCGCCATTCGCGCCGGCGCGCCGATGATGCCGAGACGGTAGCCAAAGTCCTTCGGCCCGAAGATCGCGAGCGGCAGCGTGCCGCGCGCGATCGTCAGGATGCCATTGCCCGAGCCGTGGAACAGCGCAAACGCGCTCGCCGCAGCGCCGCCGAAGATCGCCACGACCACCGCGCCGATCGGATGGGTGAGGCAGGCGAGCCGCGTCGACCACAGCGGATGGAATCGGCTGAGAACGCCCGCTTCGAGGATACGTGCGCCGACCTGGGCCGGGCCGATCAGCGCGCCGGCTGCGATCGCCTCGACCGGCGTTGCGCCCGTCGTCTCCAGGATGCGCGGGAAATGCGCGGCCATCGCGCCGGTGACGGTCCAGACCGCGGCGAAGATGAAGGCGAGCAGGATCATGGTGCGGTCGAGCGGCAGGTGCGGCTTCTCGGCGGTCGCCGCCGCCTGCCTGGCGCCCTTGATCGCCGGGAGCATGAAGAAGTTGAGAGGCAGGCCGATCAGGATATTGGCAGCGGCCCAGGCAAAGCAGGTCTCGCGCCAGCCGATATGGGACAAGCCCCAGGCGGTGAGCGGCCAGCCGACCGTGGAGGCGAAGCCCGCCATCAGCGCGATGCCGGTGATGGGCCTGCGCGCCTCGGTGCCGTAGATGCGGCCGAGCGCGGCGAAGGCGGCGTCATAGAGGCCCATCGCCATGCCGATGCCGAGCACGAGCCAGGCGATCGCCATCACCGCCACCGACTGCGAGAGGCCGAGCAGGACGAGGCCGGCGGCGATGGTCAGGTTCGAGGCCGACAGCACCTGCCGTCCGCCGACGAGATCGATCTGCCGCCCGATGCGCGGGCCGAGCATCGCCGCGATCACGAGCGAAGCCGAGAACGCGCCGAAGATCCAGTTGGAGGAGACACTGAGGTCGTGCGCCATGGGATCGGCAAGCAGCGCCGGCAGATAATAGCTGGAAGCCCAGGCCAGGGTCTGCGTGGTGCCGAGCGCCAGGATGATCGGAAGCTGGCGCTGGGTCATTTGCGCGTGGGTCCGATTCTGGCCGACAAAGTCATCATCGCCGGCATTTGCAGCCCGCGCGGCGGACGCGTCAACCGCGGCGGCGGCATATTCGACCTGCAAGGGACGGGAGCCTGGCGTCACGTCGGCCCTCGCGCCTTTCGCTCGTCACGAATGCGCGTCATAATGGCATATGCAAGTAAGTTCGCGCCTTTCACTGATGAACTGGGTCGCCGGCCAGGGGCTTACGGGCCTCCCTGAACCCGAACTGCTCCGCGGCTTCTGCGAGCGCTGCTGCGCCGAAGGGCTCGACCTGTCGCGCGGGCTCGTGGTCATCGACACGCTGCATCCGATCTACGAGGGCCGCGCGTTTCGCTGGAGCGATACGCCAACCAACGAGAGCGACGTCATCGAATACGGTTCGACCGCGGAGGGCGACGCCGCCAAGAACTGGCGCCGGTCGGTGTTCTATCATCTGCTCGAGCACGGGCACGACGAGATGGTGATCGATCTTGCCGATGCCCCGTCGCTCGATTTCTCGCAGATCGGCGACCTCGCCGAAAAGGGCCATCGGCATTTTCTTGCTTTCGTGCATCGATTCGGCGAGACCGGCGCGCTCGGACAGATGGACTGTCTCTACTCCTACTGGACGACGCGGCGCGAGCACGGCTTTACGGAATCCGAGCTGGTCGCGCTGCGCGACCTCGTCCCCGTTCTTGGTCTCGCGATCAAGTCGGCGCAGCAGGTCGACATCGTGCGCACGCTCGGCCGCGTCTATCTCGGCCGCGACGCTTCCGAGCAAGTGCTCCGCGGGCGCATCTCGCGCGGCGTTACCGAGCGCATCAACGCCGTGCTCTGGTATTCGGACCTGCGCGGCTCGACCGGGATTAGCGAAAGCATCGGTCCCGACGAGATCATTCCGTTCCTCAACGACTATGCGCAGGCCGTGATCGACGCCATCCACGATGCCGGCGGTGACGTCCTCAAGCTGATCGGCGACGGTGTGCTCGCGATGTTCTGGGGCGAGGATATGGCGGATGCGCGTCGGGCCGCGCTGCGCGCCGAGCATCTGTTTCGCAAGAACATCACTGCCTTGAACAAGCGCCGCGCGGCCGACGGCCGTCCCACCACGTCGGCCTATATCGGCCTGCATGTCGGCGAGGTCTTGTACGGCAATATCGGCAGCGAGGACCGGCTCGATTTCACCGTGGTCGGCCCGACCGTCAACGAAGTCAGCCGCATCGCCTCGATGAGCCGCTCGGTCGATCGCGAACTGCTGGCGTCATCGGAGTTTTACAAGGGTCTCGACGCCACTGGGCGCCGCTATCTCGTCTCCACCGGCCGCTACGCGCTGCGTGGCATCGGCCGCGCGCAGGATCTCTACACGCTCGATCCCGACGTCGAAGCCAGCGAGCCGGTGACGGGGAGCTACGAGCGGTATCTGGCGGGTTAGGCAAGGTGCTTCCCCAACGTCGTCCTGGCGAAAGCCAGGACCCATAACCACCGTCCGTAGTTTTGCGAAGATTGGTCATGGCCACCGCGCAACACGTCTACTCCCTGGGGTAATGGGTCCTGGCTTTCGCCAGGACGACGCCAGGAAATGGTTCAACACCGCGCCGGCGCCTCATCGCCCACCATGTCCGGCTGCCGGTCCAGCGCCACCGCCGGTGACAGCAGGATCACCAGCGCCTGCACGCCGAACACGGCGGCGGCGAGATAGAGGCAGGCTTCCGCGCTCCAGATGCCGCCGACGACTGCACCCAGCGCCGAGCCGAGCGGGCGGGCGCCATAGCTCATGATGTTGATGGCGGAGACGCGCCCCAAGAGGCGCGGCGGTGTCACCGACTGGCGCAGTGTCGTGGTCGAGATCACCCACAGGATCGGCCCGACGCCGAGCAGGAAGAAGCTCAAGGCCGCAAGCCAGGGCGAGGGGACCAGCACCGTCAGTGCCATCACGAGCGCGGCGACGAAGCCGGTGACGGGCCCGAGCCCGACCACGGTGCCGAACGCGACGCGCTGCATCACGCGCGTGGCGACCAGCGCGCCGATCACCATGCCGACGCCGTACATCGTCAGCACGGTGCCGACGCCTGCGGCGGTCAGGCCGAGATGGCGCACGGCGTAGGGCACGAACACCGCGATCTGCACGAACCATCCGGTGTTGAAGATGAACTGGGTGATGAACACCGGCCGCAGCAGCGGGTGGTGAAACACGAAGGCTGCGCCTTCGCGGATGTCCTGGAACGGGTGGCGCTGCGGCGCCGGCGCGCGCGCAGGCTCGTAGATGCCGGCGAGCAGCACCACCGCGACGGCCGAGAGCGCCGCGGCAAAGCCGAAGGCCGGGCTCGCGCCCCACCATCCCACCAGCGCGCCGCCGAGCGCAGGGCCGCTCGCAAAGGCGATGGTGCGCGCGAGCTCGATCCGCGCATTCGCCGCCGGCAACAGGTCCGAGCTCACCAGCGACGGCACCAGCGCCGGTGCGGCCACGCTGTAGACGACGGTGCCGCACACCGCAGCGAAGCCGAGCAACGCCAGCAGCGGCAGATTGAGCGCGCCCAGCGCCAGCAACAGCACGATGGCCGCGAGTGCGGCGGCCCGCAACGCCTCGGCTCCCGCCATCAGCCAGCGGCGGGAGATGCGGTCGGCAAGCACGCCGGCGGGAATGGCGAACAGGACGAAGGGCAGGGTGAGGGCGGTCTGCAGCAGGCCGGTCCGCCCCTCGGCGACCCCCAGCGTCAGCACGGCGACGATGGGCGCTGCGGCCAGCGCGATCTGCTCGGCCGATTGCGCCGCAAGGTTCGACCAGGCGAGGCGGTTGAAGGTGTCAGGGAGGCGAGGAGGCGTTGACATGGCTCATATCCTGCAGCGGCGAATTTGCGCCAATGTTCGCCCGTGAGGACCACCGAACCCACCCGCTTCCCGACAAGAGGCGAGATTGCCACGGCCACGCCAGGAACCGGTGTGGCTAGATGCAGTTGCAAATGAGTTGCAATAAGAACCAAGTCGGATATTCTGCCAGCATGGATGCCCGATCACCCCACCTGACCCCCGACGCAGCCGGCTGGCGTGCCGACGCGCCGATCACCAAGAGCCTCGCCGAGGTCAATTCCACCGTCGCCATTCCGGCCGCCGGCCGCTGGTGGCGGCGGCTGCTGGCCTTCGTCGGTCCGGGCTACCTCGTCTCGGTCGGCTACATGGATCCCGGCAATTGGGCGACCGACCTCGCCGGTGGATCGAAGTTCGGTTACACGCTGCTCTCGGTCATCCTGCTCTCCAACCTGATGGCGATCCTGCTGCAGTCGCTGGCGGCGCGGCTCGGCATCGTCACCGACCGCGACCTCGCGCAGGCCTGCCGCGCCACCTATTCGCCGGCGGTGAACTTCCTGCTCTGGCTCGCCTGCGAGGCGGCGATCATCGCCTGCGATCTCGCCGAGGTCATCGGCACCGCGATCGCGCTCAAGCTCCTGTTTGGCATTCCCCTGATCGGCGGCGCGCTGCTCGCAGCGCTCGACGCCTTCCTGCTGCTGCTCCTGATGAACCGCGGCTTCCGCTTCCTCGAAGCCTTCGTCATCGCGCTGCTGGTGGTGATCGCGGTCTGCTTCGTGGTCCAGATCGCGGCTGCGGCTCCGCCGGTCGCGGAGGTGCTGCACGGCTTCGTGCCGAAGACCGAGATCTTCACCAATTCCGACATGCTCTACATCGCGATCGGCATCATCGGTGCGACCGTGATGCCGCATAATCTCTACCTGCACTCCTCGATCGTGCAGACGCGCGCTTACGAGCGCAACGACACTGGCCGGCGCGAAGCGATCAAATGGGCGACGACGGACTCGACCATTGCCCTGATGCTGGCGCTGTTCATCAACGCTGCGATCCTCGTGGTGGCAGCTGCGACATTCCACAAGAGCGGCCATTCCGACGTCGCCGAGATTGGCCAGGCCTTCGAGCTCTTGTCGCCGCTGCTCGGCCTCGGCATCGCCTCGACGCTGTTCGCAGTGGCGCTGCTTGCCTCGGGCCTCAACTCGACGGTGACGGCGACGCTCGCCGGCCAGATCGTGATGGAGGGCTTTCTCAACCTACGTCTGCCGAGCTGGGCGCGCCGCCTGCTCACGCGCGGCATCGCCATCATTCCGGTGATCATCGTCACCGCGATCTATGGCGAGCGCGGCACGGCGGATTTGCTGGTGTTCAGCCAGGTCGTGCTGTCGATGCAGCTCCCCTTCGCCGTCATCCCGCTGGTCCGCTTCGTCTCCGACCGCCGCAAGATGGGCCAGTTCGCGATTCCGGTCTCGGTCGCCGCGATCGCGTGGATCGTCGCAGGCGTGATCGTGACTTTGAACGTGAAGCTGCTGGCGGATACGCTGTTCGGGTGATGTAGCCGCAATGTTTTCTGTCATCGCCCGGTTTAACCGGGCGATCCAGTATTCCAGAGACCGTTGTGATTGAGTCGAGAAGCCGCGGCGTACTGGATGCCCCGGTCAAGCCTGGTCAAGCCGGGGCATGACAGCGAGCTAATCCTGCGGCTCCGACGTCGTATCCCCGTGCGCGTCGATGCGCAGCCAGCCTGAGGGCGCGAGGCGCTGCTGCGGCAGGAAGCGGGCCTTGTAGTCCATCTTCTTCGAGCCCTCGATCCAGTAGCCGAGATAGACGTAAGGCAGGCCCTGACGCCGCGCGCGGGCGATGTGGTCGAGGATCATGAAGGTGCCCATCGAGCGGCTGTCCTGGCTCGGCTCGAAGAAGGAATAGACCATCGACAGACCGTCGCTGAGCACGTCGGTCAGCGCCACTGCGATCAGCTCCTCGCCGCGGCCAGTGAGGCCGCTGTCCGGGCCGCGCTTGCGGTACTCGATGATACGGGTCTCGACATGGCTGTCCTCGACCATCATGGCGTAGTCGAGCACGGTCATGTCGGCCATGCCGCCGTGGCGGTGGCGGGCATCGAGATAGGCGCGGAACACCGAATATTGCTCGGAGGTGGGCACCGCACTGCGCTGCTCGCCGATGATGTCGGCGTTGCGCGCCAGCACTTTTCGGAAGTTGCGAGAGGGCCGGAACTCGTTGGCGATGACCCGCACCGAGACGCAGGCGCGGCACTGATCGCAGGCCGGCCGGTAGGCAATCGACTGGCTGCGGCGGAAGCCGCCATGGGTCAGGAGGTCATTGAGGTCACCGGCGCGCTCACCGACGAGGTGCGTAAACACCTTGCGCTCATGCCGGCCCGGCAGATAGGGGCACGGGGAAGGCGCCGTGAGGTAAAATTGGGGGGTATCGCGCGAGTGCTGGGTCAAGGGACGTCGTAGGCCTCCGAACTATGTATCAGCATCGCGCTACGGAAGCTCCCGGTCAATTGGTCTGCTTGGCAGATCAGTCAGTCTAGAAGGTCCGGGTTGATAGGTCGTTGATCAGTACGTTCTTGCGGCCTGGGACGCGGGCACGCGAACCGAATTGTTGATCACGACCGTTCCCAGCACGAAATCGTGCAACAGGCGACGGCGGCCGTTGAACAGGCCGATCAGCACCACGAAGGGCGACAGGAACGAGATCGTCACCCAGAACAGCACGGCATGGGTGGCGCCGAGGACGAAGTAACCGGGCGCGCCGTACCAAGTGCGCAGTTCCAGATCCATCACGCGCATGCCCACTGTTGCGGAGGAAGGGCCGCCGATGCTGGCGCCGTAATAGACGATGGCCCAGACCACCGAGGCCGGCCAGGCGATCCAGAACAGCGCCCAGCCGATGCCGAGCGTCACCACGCCGAACAGGGCGATGAAGATGTAGCCGAGGATCACCGGCACCGAGATCACGACCATGTCGATCAGGAAGGCGAATACCCGCCGCGTTGCAACGCCGCGGAACAGTTCCGGATGCAGATAGGGGTCGTAGACGTGAGGCTGCATCCCGCCGTCGTTGCGCCAGGCGCCTGAATTGCCCGAGTCCGACATGTCCGTTTCTCCCAGCGAACACCCATGGCGGGACATGGGAACAGGTCGTCCGCATGCCAAGGGCGCGCTGGGATCAACAAGCGAAAATATTCCGGCGATTCCGCGACTGTTGAAAGCGGCGAGTTATCAATCCCGGTGTCGTCCTGGACCCATTACCGCAGGAAGGAGGGATTGCGGCGAAATGCCACTACGAGCCCTCGTCAAACGAAAGCTGGTGGGTATGGGTCCTGGCTTTCGCCAGGACGACCAGAGGAGGCAGGTGCGCCCGGAACGACGATGGGAGGCAGCGGTAGGGTGGGCAAAGGCGCGTTAGCGCCGTGCCCACCATCGTTCCGCGATCACAAGCCGGAATAGTGGGCACGTCGCTACGCGACCCTGCTGCACTTTATCCTTGGCTCCGCAGCTTCTCCGCGGCCTTCGGCGCGAAGTAGCTCAGCACACCGTCGGCGCCGGCGCGCTTGAAGGCGAGCAGGCTCTCCATCATGGCACGGTCGCCGTCGAGCCAGCCGTTATTGGCGGCGGCTGCGATCATCGCGTATTCGCCCGAGACCTGGTAGGCGAAGGTCGGCATCGCGAAGGTATCCTTCACGCGGCGGACCACGTCGAGATAGGGCATGCCCGGCTTCACCATCACCATGTCGGCGCCCTCGGCGATGTCGAGCTCGACCTCGCGCAGTGCTTCATCGGTGTTGGCGCTGTCCATCTGGTAGGTGCGCTTGTCGCCGGTGAGCGTCTTGGCCGAGCCGATGGCATCGCGGAACGGGCCGTAGAAGGCCGAGGCGTATTTGGCGGCATAAGCCATGATCTGCACGTCGAGCAGGCCGGAGCGATCGAGCCCCTCGCGGATCGCGGCGACGCGGCCGTCCATCATGTCGGACGGCGCGATGATGTCGCAGCCGGCCTCGGCCTGCACCAGCGCCTGACGCACCAGCACTGCGACCGTCTCGTCGTTCAAGATCTTGCCGTCGGAGATCAGGCCGTCGTGACCGTGACTGGTGAACGGATCGAGCGCGACGTCGCAGAGAATGCCGATCTCCGGAAACTCCTTCTTGATCGCGCGCACAGCCTGGCAGACCAGATTGTTCGGATTGGTCGCTTCCGATCCTTCCTCGTCGCGCAGGGACGGGTCGGTATAGGGAAACAGCGCGATGCAGGGGATGGTGAGCTTCATGGCGCGCTCGACTTCGTGCACGGCCTGGTCGACGCTGAGGCGGTCGACGCCGGGCATCGAGGCGACCTGCTCGCGCTTATTGCTGCCGTCGATCAGGAACAGCGGCCAGATCAGATCATCCGTGGTGAGGACGTTCTCGCGTACCATGCGCCGGGCCCACTCGGCCTTGCGGTTGCGGCGCGGACGGACGGTCAGATCGAGGGCAGGGGAGGCGCCGGCATCATCCCGGCGCGAAACCTCGCGCAGTTCGATCGGACGTCCGTATTTGATCGCCATTACTCTTCCTCCGGCTGGAATTATTCTTATACCAGCTCGCATGGTTCCCGTCACCGCGGCTTGACCTGCCGCAAGGGATGGCCGCCGATTGATTTTGCGGGGCGAAACAGCCAGAAGGGGGCCATGTCCGAGATCTCCACCCGCGATGCGGCCCGCGACAGCGCCAGGGACAATGTCAGAGACACGGCCAGGGATGGCGCGATGTCGGTGGCGGCGATCTCGTCGGAGCGCTCCCAGTCCGATGACAATGTGTGGACGCGCCGGCTCGTGCTGTTCCTGCGGGTGATGGCGCTGCTCTCGATCCTGAAGGGTCTCTATCACTGGGCGCAAGTGACGGGTTTCGTCGGTGGCGAGGACGAGGCCTTCGAGAACCAGTCGATGGCCTGGCAGGCCGCGACCGTCTACTTCGCCGTGATCGAGCTGGTCGCGGCGGTTGGCCTATGGCTGGCGACGCCCTGGGGCGCGGTGGTGTGGTTGACGACCGTAGTGTCGATGGCGGTGATCGAGCTGATGTTCCCCGGCATCTACGGCGGCAGCCTCGTCGTGGTCGGCGTCGAAGCCTTCATGCTCGCGGCCTATCTCGCGCTCGCCTGGATGGCCGCACGGGAACGGCCGCCATAGGCGACGTTGTCGCCCGCAAAAATAATCTTGTGCCGCGGACGCAATGCAGCGCGCCCCTAGTGATGCGAGGCATCGCCCAGTGCGGCGTGATGCGTTTCAGAGCCGGGGCCCATCTCACCGCAATCTCGTTTGTGGCTTTCTGTTGGGGGCCCGGCTCTGCGCTTCGCTTGTCCGGGACACGAGAGTGGCGTTAGCGAAGTTGTGCGCGATTGGTTGACCGTTGGTTGCCTAAAATTTGCGGTAAGTTTTCGTTGACCAGCCTGTTCCGCCACAGCTGTTACGCGCCCGTTTCGAAACGGGGCGGGGCTGTACTGGAATGCGACAATAGGGGCGGACGGAGGGTGAACAGGACCTTGCGAGGGTCAACAGAGGGTTGCGAAAAGTCCTTTTGCTACAGGCTTAATCCGCAATTCACTGTCTTAAATTCATGATCTCTTTATTCTCTTATTTAAGCCGATCTTCAAACGAGCCCCTTAAGTTGCACCTATCAGACGGGACACAAGTTTCGTCGAATAAGTGTCGATAAAAACGACAACAGGGGAAGTGTCATGATGAAAGCCGTCGCAACTGCGGCAGATACCGCAGAGCGCGTCTCCGGCCAGCAGGGTTCGGTGCAGTCGCTCTATCTGGAAGCTTTGACTCTGGTGGAGCGGCTGCATCGCCGGCTCCTCGACGTGATCAAGGATGAATTCGATCGCCGCGGCCGCGCGGACATCAACTCGGTTCAGGCGCTCCTGCTCTACAACATCGGCGACAAGGAGCTGACCGCGGGCGAGCTGCGCACGCGCGGTTACTATCTCGGCTCCAACGTCTCCTACAATCTGAAGAAGCTCGTCGAGCTCGGCTTCCTCGATCATCAGCGCTCGCGCGTTGATCGCCGCTCGGTGCGCATCCGCCTGACCCCGCAAGGCCACGAAGTCCGCCGCATCGTCGATGCGCTATATCAGAAGCACGTCAAGACGGTTGAGCAGGTCGGCGGCATCTCCGGCGAGGAGTTCTCGACCCTCAACAAGTCGCTGCACCGTCTCGAGCGGTTCTGGACCGACCAGATCCTGTACCGGCTCTGAGTTCCAAGGGATCAAGGCCAAGCCGGCCCTCAACAAGACCGGCAAGCCTCCCGAACGTGCCCTAAGACTTCCCCAAGCGCGCCGGCCCGGATTCCGTCCGGACCGGGGCGTTTTGTATTTTTTGCACCTGCGAAAAAAACCTCGCAGGTGAGGAACCAGTTCCGGGCTCGGCGCTTATCTCCGTCGGATCGGAGAATGTCGATGCTGGTCGAGCGCGGGCCTCAGGCGATGAACGTGGAACTCGTGAGCGAGGCCTACGCCATTGCCGCGAATTACCTTCGCCGCTCCGGCGCGATTCCCGATTCCCTCGTCACCGACGAGCGCCTGCTCAGGATCATCGTCAAGCTGCTCCAGCAGGGCGAATTCAACAAGATCAGGCTCGCCAACAAGGCGATCGCCCGGTTCGAGACGCAGTCCGAGGCCCGCGCGGTTGCCTGATCAAAACTCCCAACCAGAGGGTGCCATGGAAGCCGCCATCGACCGCATCATGCAGACCTATGACCTGCTCGCCAACCGCACCGCAGCGGCGAGCGAGGAGGCACGGGCCAAGGTCACCAACTATCTCAATACGTTGATGGAGGCCGGCGAGAAGGACACCCACCGGTTGACGGTCTGCGGCCTGACCTATCTCCGGCAGCTCGACGGCAGCGTGGACCCGGTGAAGGCGGGCTATACCGGGCTATGAATCGCCATCGGCTGGGGCCGGCGGCCGTTGGCGCGAGGTGAGGCCCAAAGCGGTCCTAGTCCGGACAGTCGCAGAGGAGCGGTTCTATGAAACCGCTTCAGCGCCGAAAACCTCAAATCCCCACCATATCTTGCATAAATCTCAGGTCCGACCCGCAAATACTTGGCCGTGGGCGGGCGATGTGGTAGATCGCGCGTGCTTCCGACCGCCACACCAGACCCGCCCGTAGCCCGCCAAAAGGCTGCGGCGGTGGAGATATTCGCAAGATGACCTCAGCCAAAACCGCCTCCGCGCCCGATTCGTTTTTCACCGCCTCGCTCGAGCAGGCCGACCCGGACATTGCCGCCGCCATCAAGGGCGAACTCGGCCGGCAACGCCATGAGGTCGAGCTGATCGCCTCCGAGAACATCGTCAGCCGGGCCGTGCTGGAAGCGCAGGGTTCGGTGATGACCAACAAATATGCGGAAGGTTATCCGGGCGCGCGTTACTACGGCGGTTGTGAGTGGGTCGACGTCGCCGAGAACCTTGCGATCGATCGCGCCAAGAAGCTGTTCGGCGCGAACTTCGCCAACGTGCAGCCGAACTCCGGCAGCCAGATGAATCAGGCGGTGTTTCTGGCGCTGCTCCAGCCCGGCGACACCTTCATGGGTCTCGATCTTGCGGCCGGCGGCCATCTCACCCACGGCTCGCCCGTCAACATGAGCGGCAAGTGGTTCAAGGCCGCGCACTACACCGTGCGCCGCGAGGACCAGATCATCGACATGGACGCGGTCGCCAAGCTGGCCGAAGAGGTCAAGCCGAAGCTGATCGTCGCGGGCGGCTCCGCCTATTCGCGCGCCTGGGACTTCAAGCGTTTCCGCGAGATCGCGGACAGCGTCGGCGCCTATCTCTTGGTCGACATGGCGCACTTCGCCGGCCTCGTCGCCGGCGGCGTGCACGCTTCGCCGGTGCCGTATGCCCACGTCACCACCACCACGACGCACAAGTCGCTGCGCGGTCCGCGCGGCGGCCTGATGCTGTGGAATGACGAGACGCTGACCAAGAAGCTCAACGGGGCGATTTTCCCGGGCCTCCAGGGCGGCCCCCTGATGCACGTGATCGCGGCGAAGGCGGTTGCCTTCGGCGAGGCGCTGCGTCCGGACTTCAAGGTCTATGCCAAGAACGTCGTCGAGAACGCCAAGGCATTGGCCGAGGCGATGAAGAGCCACGGGTTCGATATTGTCTCGGGCGGTACCGATAACCATCTGATGCTCGTCGACCTCAGGCCGAAGGGCCTGAAGGGCAACGTCTCGGAGAAAGCGCTGGTCCGCGCCGCTATCACCTGCAACAAGAACGGCATTCCGTTCGACCCCGAAAAGCCCTTCGTCACCTCGGGTCTCCGTCTCGGCACTCCGGCCGCGACCACCCGCGGCTTCGGTGTTGCCGAATTCCAGCAGGTCGGCGGCATGATTGCCGAGGTCCTCAACGCGATCGCGCAATCCGACGACGGCAAGGCGCCGCTCGTGGAGTCTGCGATCAAGGAACGGGTCAAGGCGCTCACCGACCGGTTCCCGATCTACCAATAAGGCTTGGGTAAACGGATGCGCTGCCCGAACTGCAACAGTCTCGATACGCAGGTAAAGGACTCGCGTCCGACCGAGGACTCTTCTGTCATCCGCAGGCGGCGCGTATGCGTCGCCTGCAATTTCCGCTTCACCACCTTCGAGCGCGTGCAGCTGCGCGAGCTCACGGTGATCAAGCGCAACGGCCGCCGCGTGCCGTTCGACCGCGACAAGCTGATGCGCTCGGTGCAGATCTCACTCCGCAAGCGGCAGGTTGAGCCGGAGCGGGTGGAGAAGATGGTCTCCACCATCGTGCGCGAGCTCGAGACCGGCGGCGAGGCCGAGATTTCGTCCGAGGTGATCGGCGAGACCGTGATGGAGCATCTGCGCACGCTCGACGACGTCGCCTATGTGCGCTTCGCCTCCGTTTACCGCAATTTCCGCGAGGCCAAGGATTTCGCCGACGTGCTCGGCGAGCTCTCCGGTGAGGAGGAAGCGCGGCTCGCCGCGATCCGCAAATGATCTTCCGCATATTGGAGGATCAGTTCGCGCAGAAGGCCCGTGAGGCCAAGGATGCCGATCTCCGCTTCATGCAGCTGGCGCTGGCGCTTGGGCGCCGCGGGCAGGGTCGCACCTGGCCGAACCCGGCCGTCGGTGCGGTCATCGTCAAGGATGGGGTGATCGTCGGCCGCGGCTGGACGCAGCCCGGAGGGCGGCCGCATGGCGAGCCCGAGGCCTTGCTGCGGGCCGGCGAGGCGGCGCGCGGCGCCACGCTCTACGTCACGCTGGAGCCATGCTCGCATTTCGGCAAGTCGCCGCCTTGCGCCGATGCGGTGATCGCCGCCGGCATCAAGCGGGTGGTCGCCGCGATCGAGGATCCCAACCCGGAAGTTGCCGGCCAGGGCCATGCGCGTTTGCGGGCAGCCGGCATCGTCGTGGATGTGGGTCTATGCGCTGCGGAAGCCGCGTTCGATCACGCCGGCCATTTCCGCCGCACCCGGGACAAGCGTCCGCACGTGATCCTGAAGCTCGCGGTCTCGCCCGACGGCAAGATCGGCGCGGCCGGCGGCAAGCCGGTTGCGATCACCGGCGAGGCGGTGCGCAATCGCGTGCATCTCTTGCGTGCGCAGAGCGATGCCATCCTGGTCGGCATCGGCACGGTGTTGGCAGATGATCCGCTTCTCACCTGCCGCCTGCCGGGCATGGCGACGCGCTCGCCGGTGCGGGTCGTGCTCGATCAGAGCCTGCGGATTCCCGGCGCAGGCAAGCTCGTCCGCACCGCGCGCGAGACGCCGCTGTGGGTGGTGAGCTCTGAACTCGCCGAAGCCGCGGCCGCAACGCGGCTCGGCGCGGCCGGTGCGCAAATGTTGCGCGTGCCGGCGGTCGGTGCATCAGGGCTCAATCTTACGGCCGTGTTGCATGCGCTGGCCGAGAAAGGCATCACACGGCTGATGGTCGAGGGCGGCAGCCGCGTTGCGGCGTCCTTCGTCGCGGCCGACCTCGTCGACGAAATCTGGCTGTTTCGCGGCGCGGAAGAGGTGGGCGCCGGCGGCGTCGATGCGCTCGATGCATTGCCCCTGTCGAAAATCACGCAGTCGCAGGCCTACAAGGTTCATGCTAGCGAGACATTCGACAGGGATACTCTCACCGTTTACGAGCGCTCGTAATGTTCACTGGCATTGTCACCGATATCGGCGAGGTCGTCAGCTTCACGCCGACGGCACAGGGGCAGCTGCACCGCCTGCGCATCGCCTGTCGTTATGATCAGACCACCATCGCCGATGGCGCCTCGATCGCCTGCAACGGCGTCTGCCTCACCGTGGTCGCCTCCGGCATTGAGGGGAATAAGACCTGGTTCGACGTCGATGCCGCCGCCGAGACGCTGGCGCTGACGACCGCAAAACACTGGAAGGTCGGAACAAAGCTCAACCTCGAGCGGGCGCTCAAGATCGGTGACGAGCTCGGCGGCCACATCGTCGCCGGCCATGCCGACGGCATCGCAACGCTTCTCAGCCGCGAGGACCTGCCCGACATGGCGCGGTTCGAGCTCTCGACGACGCGCGAGCTGGCACGCTTCATCGCCACCAAGGGCTCGATCACGCTCGACGGCGTCTCGCTGACCGTCAATACGGTGAAAGACGTGACTTTCTCGGTGCTGATCATCCCGCACACGCTGACGGTGACGACGATCGGCGGCTGGAAGGCGGGGCACGAGGTCAATATCGAGGTCGATCTGATGGCCCGCTACGCGGCGCGGCTGACGGAAATGAAGTGACCGGCGCAGCCGGAACGACGGTTTAAAACTTGGCTTACCCGCCTGCGGCGACTACATAACGCGCCGACCACTGTAGAACGGATTGAACGATGGCAGACGCGCGGCGCGCACCCCTGAAGGACCAGACCGACATCTCCGGCGCACGCGCGCTGATTGTCGAGGCGCGGTTCTATGACGATCTCCAGGACGCGCTTCTGGACGGCGCAGTCGCCGAGCTGAAGGCGGCCGGTCTGACCCATGACGTCATCACGGTTCCCGGCGCGCTGGAGATTCCGGCAGCAGTTGCCATCGCGATCGACGCGGCTGCGGCGAACGGCAGGCCCTATGATGCGGTGATTGCGCTCGGCTGCGTGATCCGCGGCGACACCATCCATTTCGAGATCGTCTCGCAGGAATCCTCGCGCGCGCTGATGGACCTTGCGGTGGCGCGAAAGCTGCCGCTTGGCAACGGCATCCTCACTGTCAACACCGAGGCGCAGGCCTGGGCGCGGGCACGCGCCAGCGAGCTTAACAAGGGCGGCGATGCCGCACGTGCAGCGCTTGCGATGCTGCGCATCAAACGCCGCCTGGCACGGGCCTGAGTCATGGCCGACAACAACAAAAAGCCGGCGGGCGCTCCGGAGAAGAAGGCGAACCGCCGCGGCGCGGCGCGGCTTGCCGCCGTGCAGGCGCTCTACCAGATGGACATCGCGGGAGCCGGCATCAACGACATTTTTGCCGAGTTCGAGAGCCATTGGCTCGGCAACGAGGTCGAGGGCGACACATACCTGCCGGCAGAGGCCGCCTTCTTCCGCGATGTCGTCTCCGGCGTCGTTCGCGACCAGAAGAAGCTCGATCCGCTGATCGATGAGGCGCTGTCGAAGGGCTGGCCCTTGAAGCGGATCGAGGCGATCCTGCGCGCGGTGCTGCGCGCAGGAGCCTACGAATTGGAGCACCGCAAGGATGTGCCGGGGCGCGTGGTGATCTCCGAATATGTCGACGTCGCCAATGCCTTCGTCGATCGCGAGGAGACTGGTATGGTCAACGCGGTGCTCGACCAGATTGGCCGCCAGTTTCGCGGTGACGAGTTCGGGCGGGGATAGAACGACGCCAGGGCGGTGAAGTGATGCAATGCGGCTGCCCCATTCTCCGCTGTCATGCCCCGCGAAGGCGGGGCATCCAGTACGCCGCGGCCCGTCGATTTTTCACGACCGTCTCTGGAATACTGGATCGCCCGGTCAAGCCGGGCGATGACACTTGTGTTCGAGGCTAACGCCGATGGCAGATACGCAAAATCCCTCCGGCGAAGACACCCTCATCGCGCGCTATTTCAAGCCGCTGGCGACCGATGCCGGCGCGTTCGGACTGGTCGATGATGCCGCTATCCTGAGATCGGTGGGCGAGGACATCGTCGTCACCACCGACGCGGTGGTGGAGGGCGTGCACTATCTTGTCACCGATCCGCCTGACGCCATCGCGCGCAAGGCGCTGCGGGTGAACCTGTCCGACCTCGCGGCCAAAGGAGCGGTCCCGGCTGGCTTCGTGCTGACGCTGGCATTGCGCAGCAAGGAGGATGCCTGGCTCAGGCCGTTTGCGGATGCGCTCGGCGAGGACGCCAAGAGTTTCGCGTGCCCGCTGCTCGGCGGCGACACGGTGTCGACCCCAGGACCGCAGATGGTCTCCATCACTGCCTTCGGCCGCGTGCCGCAGGGACGGATGGTCGGCCGTACCGGCGCACGGCCGGGTGATCGCATCCTGGTGACGGGCACGATCGGCGATGCTGCGCTCGGCCTCGACGTGCTCACGGGCGGCGCTGCGGCGGGCGCGCTGACATCCGATCCCGCTGCACGGGATTTTCTGGTCTCGCGCTATCGCGTGCCGCAGCCGCGCAACGCGCTGGCGCAGGCCGTGCGTGATCATGCGACCGCTGCGATGGACGTCTCCGACGGGCTCGCCGGCGATCTGACAAAGCTCTGTGCGGCATCGGGCGTCTCGGCCACGGTCGAGGTGGCGAACGTGCCGCTGTCGGCTGCGGCCGCAAGCCTGATCGCGCGCAACGCTGTTTGCGTCGAGACGCTGCTGGCGGGCGGCGACGATTACGAGGTGCTGTGCACCGTCCCGCCAGCACAAAGCGATGCGTTGATCGCAGCCGGACGGACGGCAGGCCTTGCCGTCACCGCCATTGGCACGATCATCGAGGGCGGGGCGCCACCGCGCTTCCTGGACGGGCAGGGCCAGGAACTGACCTTGAAGCGGCTGTCGTACAGCCACTTCTAGGAATTGCTCCAAACCGGCATCTTAGTTCTCCGGACTGGTTAGTTCTCCGGACTGGCCCAAATACCTGCCGAGATCGGCCGTTTCGGGCTTATCCGGCGTTGCACCCTTAATTTGATTTTGGCAAGCTCGCGACCGACTGGGGCCGCCCCTTCGGGCAAGGGGCGGCTTTGTTCAAAATCAAGGCGCCGCACCGCACGACGGACAACAAAAGGCGCCGGGGGTACATCAAGGATCTGAGGCAAAAAATCACATGACAGCATTATGGTTGATAGTGCTCTGCGGAGTGCTTTCCGTCGTCTACGCGATTTGGGCGACGTCTTCGGTGTTGGGCGCGGATGCGGGGACGCCGCGCATGCAGGAGATCGCAGGAGCGGTGCGCGAAGGCGCACAGGCGTATCTGCGGCGCCAGTACACCACGATCGGTCTCGTCGGCATCGTCATCTTCTTGCTGCTTGCCTATTTCCTCGGGGTCTATGTCGCGATCGGTTTTGCCATCGGCGCCGTCCTATCGGGGGCGGCCGGCTTCATCGGCATGAACGTCTCGGTCCGCGCCAATGTGCGCACCGCCCAGGCCGCGACGACCTCGCTCGCCGGCGGCCTCGAGCTCGCTTTCAAGGCGGGCGCCATCACCGGCCTTCTGGTCGCCGGTCTCGCGCTGCTCGGCGTCACCCTCTATTTCGGCTTCCTGGTCCATTCGCTGAAGCTCGCGCCTGACAGCCGCACCGTGGTCGACGCCATGGTGGCGCTCGGCTTCGGCGCCTCGCTGATCTCGATCTTCGCCCGTCTTGGCGGCGGTATCTTCACCAAGGGTGCGGACGTCGGCGGCGACCTCGTCGGCAAGGTCGAGGCCGGCATCCCCGAGGACGATCCGCGCAACCCCGCCACCATCGCCGACAACGTCGGCGACAATGTCGGCGACTGCGCCGGCATGGCCGCGGACCTGTTCGAGACCTATGCGGTGACCGCGGTGGCCACCATGGTGCTCGCGGCGATCTTCTTCGCCAAGACGCCGATCCTCGCCAACATGATGACGCTGCCGCTCGCGATCGGCGGCATCTGCATCATCACCTCGATCGTCGGCACCTTCTTCGTCAAGCTCGGGCCGAGCCAGTCGATCATGGGCGCGCTCTACAAGGGCCTGATCGCGACCGGCATCCTGTCGCTAATCGGCATCGCGCTGGTGATCTACTACCTGATCGGCTTCGGCAAGCTCGAGGGCGTCGACTTCACCGGCATGGCGCTGTTCGAATGCGGCGTGGTCGGTCTCGTCGTCACGGCGCTGATCATCTGGATCACCGAATACTACACCGGCACCGACTATCGCCCGGTGAAGTCGATTGCGCAGGCCTCAGTCACCGGCCACGGCACCAACGTGATCCAGGGCCTCGCCGTCTCGATGGAAGCGACCGCGCTGCCCGCGCTCGTCATCATCGCCGGCATCCTGGTCACTTACAGCCTCGCCGGGCTGTTCGGCATCGCGATCGCGACCGCGACCATGCTGGCGCTGGCCGGCATGATCGTCGCGCTCGACGCCTTCGGCCCGGTCACCGACAATGCCGGCGGCATTGCCGAGATGGCGGGACTGCCCAAGGAGGTGCGCAAGTCGACCGACGCGCTCGACGCGGTCGGCAACACTACCAAGGCGGTGACCAAGGGCTACGCGATCGGCTCGGCCGGTCTCGGTGCCCTGGTGCTGTTCGCGGCCTACAACCAGGACCTCAAGTTCTTCGTTGCGGACTCCGCGAAACACGCCTACTTCGCCGGCGTCAATCCGGACTTCTCGCTCAACAACCCCTATGTGGTGGTGGGCCTGCTGTTCGGCGGCCTCTTGCCGTATCTGTTCGGCGCGCTGGGCATGACCGCCGTCGGCCGTGCAGCCGGCGCGATCGTCGAGGAGGTCCGCCGTCAGTTCCGCGAGAAGCCGGGCATCATGCAGGGCACCGACAAGCCTGATTACGGCAAGGCGGTCGACCTGCTGACCCGCGCGGCGATCAAGGAGATGATCATCCCCTCGCTGCTGCCGGTGCTGTCGCCGATCGTCGTCTACTTCCTGATCTACGCGATCGCGGGCGGCGGGGTGGCCGGCAAGTCGGCGGCATTCTCGGCGGTCGGCGCGATGCTGCTCGGCGTGATCGTGACCGGCCTGTTCGTCGCGATCTCCATGACCTCGGGCGGCGGCGCCTGGGACAACGCCAAGAAGTACATCGAGGACGGCCATTTCGGCGGCAAGGGCAGTGATGCCCACAAATCCGCCGTGACCGGCGACACCGTCGGCGATCCCTACAAGGACACGGCCGGCCCCGCAGTGAACCCGATGATCAAGATTACCAACATCGTGGCCTTGCTGCTGCTGGCGATCTTGGCGCATTGAGCGGCGGCGGCGACACAAGACAAAACCCCGCGGCGCGAGCCGCGGGGTTTTTGTTTTTCACCTCAATCTCGCTGTCATCGCCCGCGCAGGCGGGCGATCTAGTATTCCAGAGGCCATCGTGGGATACGGATAGGCGGCGGCGTACTGGATTCCCCGCCTTCGCGGGGAATGACAGCGGTGTTCGCGAACGCCTACTGCACGTCCATCTGCAGCCCTTCCTTCTGGATGATGCCGGCGAACTTCTTCGTCTCGGCGTCCACGAAGGCGGCGAATTGCTGCGGCGTGCCGTAGTCGGCGCGGGCGCCCATGGCGGCGATCTGCTTCTTGATGTCGTCGCGCTCCAGCATCGCCTTGACCTGAAGATTGAGCGCGTTGAGCACCTCGGGTGAGACCCCCTTCGGCAGGAACACGGAGAACCACGAGGATACGTCGAAGTTCGCCAATTCCGGCGCGCTCTCGCGCATGGTCGGCAGGTTCGGTGCGAGCTCGCTGCGCTCGGTCGTGGTGACGCAGAGGCCGTTGAGCGTGCCGTTCTGCACCTGCGGCAGGCTCGGATAGAGATTGTCGAACAGGATCTGGATGTCGCCGGCGAGCGCGGCCTGGAGCGCGGGGCCGGCGCCGCGGAACGGGATGTGGGTCATCTTCAGCCCGGTGAGCTGGAGAAACCAGGCGCCGGTGAGATGCGGGCTCTGGCCGACGCCGGAGGAGGCGTAGCTGAGCTTGTCCGGATTGGCCTTCAAGTACGCGATCAGCTCGGCGATCGATTTGATGCCGGTCTTCGGATGCGCCGACACGATGTTCGGGATCCGGATCATGTTGGAGACCGGCTGAAGCTGGTCCGGCTTGTAGGTGAGGTTCTTGAAGATGCTGTAGGCGATCGCGTTCGGCCCGGGATTGCCGACCAGGATGGTGTGACCATCAGGCTTGGCGCGGACCACCTCGGCCGTGCCGATCGTGCCTCCGCCGCCGGAGCGGTTTTCCACGACTGCCGTTTGGCCCCAGGCGGTTTGCAGCTGCGCGGCGAGCAGCCGGCCCATGACGTCGGTGGAGCCGCCGGCCGCCGCCGGCACGATGAGGCGGACGTTCTCGGTCGGCTTCCAGTCGGCCAGGCTCGATCGCGGCAGGATGGCTGCGGCCGAGAGACCGGCAACGCCGGTGAGCACGCGACGGCGGGACAACGAAATGTTCTGAAGTTTCTTGGGCACGAATCCACTCCCTGCTTCTTATTTTGCAGGGAGCGTATGGAACCCGGCGCGCTACGGCAAGCCGCACGAGGCGGCACGACGCCGCAGGGTGACGGCTCAGTTAAAGCTGAGCAGCTTGAACAGCGGCGCGAGGTAGCTCATCTCCTGGCCCGACGTCGCCGTGGTGCGGCTGATGAAGTCGAAGATCTTGCCGTCCTGGAGGCCGTAATTCGCCAGCCGGCGCACGCGGCGGTTCTTGTCGAAATAGATCGCGATCACGCGCTGGTCGACCACCTTCTGGTTCATGAAGGCGACCATGCGCTCGGAGCGCTGCGAGATGTAGTAGAACACTTCACCATCGAGGGTCGCGACCGTGGAGGGCGTGCCCATCACGATCAGCACCTGATCCTGGCTCGCGCCGATCGGAATCTGCTCCAGCGCGCCGGGCGGCAGGATGTAGCCCTTCTGGAACTGCTCACCGGTGCACCCGGCGAGGGCGGCGCCGACCAGAGCCACGGCCGCGAACATGCGCAGGCCGCGCCAGCGTGCATGAAGGCCGCGCTTGTCGGCGCGCAGGCCGGTCTGGTTCGTCATCGTCATAGCGGAACTGATTCCGTCCCCTTGCGTCGCGCGAGGCGCTGAAGTACCGGGCGGAGGCTCTGAATGCAACACGCGCGCGCCCGCTTGCGGAAACCACAATGCTTTGGCCGTTCAATCACTTCAGGAAACCCCGGCTAACCCCGCCGGGCACCATTGAAGCCATCTATGGCATGATCGTGACGCAGGCGCGAGAACCCATATTTTACCGTGACTTGGGCGTACCGGATACGGTTAACGGGCGTTTCGACCTGTTGCTGCTGCATCTCTGGCTGCTGCTGCGCCGCCTGCGCACCGTCCAGGGCGCCACCGAGCTGTCGCAGGCGCTGTTCGACCGCTTCTGCGAGGACATGGACGACAATCTGCGCGAGATGGGGGTGGGCGACCAGACCGTACCGAAGCGGATGCGGGCTTTTGGCGAGGCCTTCTATGGCCGCGTCCAGGCCTATGACCAGGCCATCGAGAGCGCCGGCGAGGCGCTGGCATCAGCGATCTGCAAGAATATCTTGAATGGGACCGGCATGGATCAGGCGCAGAGGCTCGCGGCCTATGCCCGGGCCACGGAAGCCGATCTCGGCCGGACCGACGAGGCCGCGCTCTTGCGCGCGTCCTTCAAGTTTCCCCCGGCGCTCCCAAAGGATGTCACGCCATGAGCCGACCGACGACCGGATCTCAGCCCGATCCCTGGCGGGCGCCCGTGATCGTGGCGCAGGTCCCCGACACCGGCCTGCATCGCGAACTCGAGGCCTCGGCGGCCGAGCGGCAGGCCATGGCCGCGATCGCGGGCGTGCGGGAGATCCTGTCCGCCCATGCCAGCTTCGATGTCGTGCCGAAAAGCGGCGGGCGGGTCGAGGTCACCGGGCTGGTCCGCGGCCGGATCGGCCAGACCTGCGTCGTCACGCTCGATCCGATCGAGAGCGAGATCGAGGAGGAGGTGGACCTGATGTTCGCTCCCGAGGCTGAGGCGCGCCGTCTGGCCGACCTCATCGAGGAGGGGCAGGACGATCAGGAGCCGCCTGATGTCGCCGACCCTCCGGAGGCGATCGTCAATGGCATCGTCGATCTCGGCCGTCTCGCCACTGACGCGCTGTTTCTGGCGATCGATCCCTATCCGCGCAAGGAGGGGGCCGTGTTCGAGGCGGAGGTCACCGGCCCCGATCCGGAGGACCATCCATTCGCAGCCCTGAAGGCACTTCAGGACAGGAAAAAGGGCAAATAGCTCGGCATTTGCGGCGGGACCGCTTGGGGGGGGGACACGAGCCGTTTGCTGCGATGGTTTGAAGAACGGATATATCCGGTTGATTTCAATGCATTTCCTGCCGATCCATCGGTTCGCTCGCGGATCGTCCTGAATGCAAAAGGCTGGGGGCAAGAGGTTGTTTCGGGGTAACAAAACGCTATTGTCGCGCCCCGGTTCGGGTGCGGCGTGGCGCTTGGCCAGTCGCCATGTCCGTGGCGAACCCATTTTGCGGCCCCGCTAGCTCAAGACCGCACGAGACCAGGTTTCCAGGACTTTCATGCCAAGCAAGGTTCGCATCGCGCTGGACGCCATGGGAGGCGATGTCGGCCCCGCCGTGGTGATTCCCGGTGCTGCCATCTCGCTGGGCAGGCACCGCGACAGCGAATTCCTGCTGGTCGGCGACCGCGCCAAGATCGAGCCTGAGCTCGAAAAGCACCCCGCGCTGAAGGCCGCTTCGAAGATCATCCATACCGACGTTGCCGTCAGCGGTTCGGACAAGCCGAGCCAGGCGCTGCGGCGCGGCCGCAAGACCTCCTCGATGTGGCTCGCGATCGATGCCGTGAAGAAGGGTGAGGCGGATGTCGCGATCTCCGCCGGCAATACCGGCGCGCTGATGGCGATGGCGCGTTTCCACCTGCGCACGCTGCCGGGCATCGACCGCCCCGCCATCTCCGCGATATGGCCGACCAGGCGCGGGGAGTCCGTCGTGCTCGATCTCGGCGCCACCCTTGGCGGCGATGCGCACCACCTGGTGTCGATGGCGGTCATGGGCGCGGCCAAGGCGAGCGTGCTGTTCAACAAAACGCGGCCCACGGTCGGGTTGCTCAATATCGGCGCCGAGGAGATCAAGGGGCACGAGGAGATCCGCGAGGCTAGCGAGATCCTGCGTGCGAGGAACCTGCCCGAGCTCGACTATATCGGCTTCGTCGAGGGCGACGGCATCGGCAAGGGGCTGGCCGACGTCATCGTGACCGAAGGTTTTAGCGGCAACATCGCGCTGAAGGCCGCCGAGGGAACCGCGCGCCAGATGGCGGAATTACTCCGCAACGAGATGCAGCGGAGCTGGCTGTCCAAGCTCGGCTATCTCTTCGCACGCAGCGCTTTTCAGGCCCTGCGCGACAAGATGGACCCCAACAAGTCCAATGGCGGCGTGCTGCTGGGGCTGAACGGGGTGGTGGTCAAGAGCCACGGCGGAACCAACGCCGAAGGCTTTGCCTATGCGATCGATGTTGGCTATGAGATGGCTCACTACGATCTTCTGAACAAGATCAATCAGATGCTCAACCGCGAGGGCGGTGCACTCAGTTCCGTGCAGGCCGCGCAGGAGGCTGTTTCGTGACGAAAATCCGTTCGGTCGTGCTCGGCTGCGGCTCTTATCTGCCGGAGCAGGTGGTGACCAACGCCCAATTGGCGGCGCGCATCGACACCTCCGACGAGTGGATCGTACAGCGGACCGGCATCCGTGAACGGCACATCGCGGCCGAGGGCGAGTTCACCTCGCACCTGGCGCTGAGGGCAGCGCAGGCTGCGCTCACCGATGCGGGCGTTGACGCGCAATCGATCGAGCTGATCGTGCTGGCGACCTCGACGCCGGACAATACGTTCCCAGCAACCGCGGTCGCCGTGCAGCACGGGCTCGGCATCAACCACGGCGCGGCGTTCGACCTCCAGGCGGTCTGCTCCGGCTTCGTGTTCGCGCTCGCCACCGCCGACAATTTCCTGCGCACCGGCGCCTATAAGCGCGCGCTGGTGATCGGCGCGGAGACCTTCTCGCGCATCCTCGACTGGAACGACCGCGGCACCTGCGTGCTGTTCGGCGACGGCGCCGGCGCGGTCGTGCTGGAGGCGCAGGAGCAGCCGGGCAATGCCGCGACCGACCGCGGTCTCGTGACCACGCACTTGCGCTCCGACGGCCGCCACAAGGCAAAACTGTTCGTCGACGGCGGGCCGTCCTCGACCCAGACCGTCGGCCATCTGCGCATGGAGGGGCGGGAGGTCTTCAAGCACGCGGTCGGCATGATCACCGACGTGATCGTCGACGCCTTCGAGGCGACCGGGCTCAACGCCGACAGCATCGACTGGTTCGTGCCGCACCAGGCCAACAAGCGAATCATCGACGCCTCCGCCCACAAGCTGCATATCGCCCCAGAGAAGGTGGTGCTGACGGTGGACCGGCACGGCAACACCTCGGCGGCCTCGATTCCTCTGGCGCTCGCGGTGGCGCGCAAGGACGGCCGCATCAAGAAGGGCGACCTGGTCCTGCTGGAAGCCATGGGCGGCGGCTTCACCTGGGGCTCTGCCCTCGTGCGCTGGTAGCAACAGTCTATAAAATTTTGTCGGAATCAGCGCGATTATCGATGCGGCTGCATTGATGAGCGCTGTTGACCGCCGTATCGTAAGCTCCTAATTTCAGACAACAATTGTTCGCCGTGATGTGGGGCAGGGCGATGACCGAGACCAGCAAAACCGTAACGCGTGTTGATCTGTGCGAAGCCGTCTACCAGAAGGTAGGGCTATCGCGCACGGAGTCGTCCGCCTTCGTGGAACTCGTGCTGAAGGAGATCACCGACTGCCTCGAGAAGGGCGAAACGGTGAAATTGTCCTCGTTCGGCTCGTTCATGGTGCGCAAGAAGGGTCAGCGTATCGGCCGTAACCCGAAGACCGGCACCGAGGTGCCGATCTCGCCGCGCCGGGTGATGGTGTTCAAGCCGTCGGCGATCCTGAAGCAGCGGATCAATGCCCAGCACCGCACCAACGGCGATGGCAGCAAGGTTCAACCCGAGGCGTAACCGCCTATCGGAAAGGATTGGCATTTGGACAAGGCGCCGGATGCGTTCCGAACCATCAGCGAAGTAGCGCAGGAACTCGACATTCCGCAGCACGTGCTGCGGTTCTGGGAGACCCGTTTCTCCCAGATCAAGCCGATGAAGCGCAGCGGCGGCCGCCGCTATTACCGGCCCGACGACGTCGACCTGCTCAAGGGCATCCGCCGCCTGCTCTACGGGGAGGGCTACACCATCCGCGGGGTGCAGCGGATCCTGAAGGAGCACGGCGTCAAATCGGTGCAGGGCCTCGCCGACAGCGCCGCCGCGGTCTCGTTCGGCGCCATCGAGGACGCCATCGGCGCGAGCCTGATGGAGCCCGAGGATGAGGCGCCGATCAAGGGCGTCACCGACACCGACGATGACGACTATCAGGGCAGCGAGGAGGAAGGCATCGACTTCCGCTTCGCCGAGATCGACGACGAGGACATCCTCACCACCTTCCGTAAGGGCGGCGCCGCCGCCGCGCCGGCCGGCCCGAGTGCCCTGGATAGGGAGCGGCTCGGCCGGGCGCTCGCCGACCTCGTCGCGGCCAGGGAAATGCTGGATCAGGCGCTGAAGGACGGGTGAGGGGCCGCTTTGCGCCGGCTTTGCGGGAGTTCCGGGGGGCTGTGGGTGGATACGCCAAAATGCTGCGGCCTCGTCTTGCGCAAAGCGGCGATCCTAGCTAATGGAACGGCATTCGGAGCGTGGCGCAGCCCGGTTAGCGCACTAGTCTGGGAGACTAGGGGTCGGAGGTTCAAATCCTCTCGCTCCGACCATTTTTTTCAAATCATCTATCGGGTGAATTGACCGTTGGCGTGGGGCCGCTCCCAGCCCGACGGATGCGTGTGACCAGAAGCGCTGGCCGCTTCGGCGGCCGGTGCATCAAAAAGTCGAAAAACAACCCCATGCACAGTAGCGATGTCACTGGAGAATAACGTTTTTCCGAATCGATTTGACGCGTCGGGCAAAACAGGGGCATAATGTTATCATGCCAGCGGTGCCGTGATGGAAAGTATCTCCGACAGCCGGCTTCCGTATCCCACGTTGGTGATGCGCTGAATTCGGAGTGCGCCATTTGCGAAGCGTCGGCACGCTCGCCAAGTTCGGGTGGCGCGAAATCCAAGTCAGCGTCAACTAACTCCGCAACGCAAAGGTGATTATGTTCTTGTCGCATCACTTGGCTTTTCTCTCTGAAAAGCGAGTGATCGTTGTGCCAACCTCCGATTTGGTGAGGACGGTCGCTCAAGTTCAGGCGCCTCTCTAAAGGCGCGGCGTGATCCGCGCCCTTGAGTATTGAGAGCCAGAATTACGGTGACAGTGCTGGACTGCACCCCTGAAGTGAGACACGATAATTACAGTGACAGTGGGGTTGTCACGATGCGTTACCGCGCTTTGTTTTGCGCGAAGGCGGCTTCGAACTCAAGGGGCGACTGGTATCCGAGCGCCGAGTGCAGGCGCTCTTTGTTGTAGACCTCCGCGATGAAGCTGTTGATGTGGCGGCGGGCGTCGCTGAGGTCAGCAAATGCTTTGCCGTTGATCTGTTCAGCCTTCAGCGTTTTCATGAAGCTTTCAGCCTTGGCGTTGTCGAAGGGATTGCCTGGCCTGCTCATGCTGATGGTGATGTCGCGATCGGCAAGCCGCTGGCGATAGGCGATCGACGCGTATTGCACGCCGCGGTCGGAGTGATGGATCAGGCTGCCGGGGGCCGGCCCCCGAGCCGCGATGGCTTTCTCCAGCGCGGCGATGGCAAGCGAGGCATCGAGCGTGTCCTCAAAAGCCCAGCCAACAGCCTTGCGCGAGAACGCGTCGAGAATGACGGCGAGGTAGGCGAAGGTTTTGGCGAGATGCACGTAGGTGATGTCGGCGACCCAGATCTGGTCGGGTGCGGACGGCACCAGGCCACGGACCAGATTGGGGACCACAAGAAAGCCCGATGGCCGTTCTGTAGGCGGCTTCAGGAACGGCGTCTTGCGCTGCGCCAGCAGGTTATCTTCGCGCATAAGCCGCTGAACCTTCTTGGCGTTTACGACCACGCCTTGGCGCCTGAGGGCGACTGTTACCCGCCGATAGCCGTAGAAAACGTGCTTTAGGCAAATGCGCTGGATCACGTCGCGCAGCTCGCACTCGGCCGCCTCGCGGCTGCGTTTGGCCTGGTGACGATAATACGTCGCCCGCGGCAGGCCCGCGAGGCGACACAGGTGTTGCACATCGGCATGAGAATCGGTCGCCTGCGACGTCATCGCTTGGATGACTTCGATGATGCGGATGCGGGTTTGCCTTGCGCTGCCGGCCGCTCCAATGCGCGCAAGGCTTGCCGAAAAAAATCGAGGTCCATCTGCTGGCGGCCCACCAGCCGTTCGAGCTCGGCAATGCGGGCCTTGGCGAGCGCAAGGGCGGAGCGCTTGTCGTCGTACGTCGGTAGCGGCTTGAGCTGGCGCGGGCCGGGCTTAGGTCCGGGCTTCCGGTTCAAGCCATCCGGCCCATCGGCGTTCCAGGCTTTGATCCAGTCATGGAGAATCTTGCGGGAGATCCCAAGCTCGCGGGCCACAGGGAGGACGCCTTCACCCCGCTCAACCCGCTTGATCGCCTTCAATTTGTAAGTCGTCGGAAACTGACGCTTCTTTCCTCGTCCTGCCACAGGTCATCCTCGAAATGCCTGTCACTGTAATTATCGTGTCTCAATTCAGGGGTGCAGTCCAGTGCACTTAACTGACTAAACGCGCCCATCCAATAAGCGCACAGTCACCGTAATTCCTGGTCGGCGCCGTGCTGGCGGCGGCCTTCGCCGTGCACGCGGCGATGCCCGCCAGCGGCTGCGAGCGGTGCTTCTCCGAGCCTACTGGGGGCGGCGTTACTCTGCTGCCCCTTTTTATGGCGATTGCGGATGGCGATCAGAAAATTGACATTATATTTTTATTTAATATTATTTAATATGGAGGCCTTAATTGTAACAGTGCCCGTGCTTGAGCTTGGAGCCTAGAACCGCTGGGCATCTCCCTCAGCCACGCATCTTGGGATAATCTGCAAGGACCCGGGTGGCATGGATCGAGATCACCTTGACGCAATGTCCATTGATGAGTTGTGGGCGCTGCACACCGACGTGGGGCAGGTCCTAACTGTCAAGCTGATCGCAGCAAAGCGCGAACTTGAAGAGCGGCTTAATCAGCTCGGCCGGAGAGCAGACTGGAAGGAACCGGAGAAAAGGCACTAGGCACGATAAAGCCTCCGGCGCGAGTGTTATAATTCGTGATTAATTTTAATTAACTTAATTTATGTTTTTTGGTTGCCGCGTGATTTAATTGTTGCCTCACTATACAAAAGCGCGGCGCGGCCCTTCCTACTCCATTTCCCTTGCGCCCGCTCGGAAGGTCCGGCCATGACTGGTCTCCATCATTTCCAGAATTCCCCAACGCCAATGCGATCGGCCACTCCCGTCGAATGGGCCAACTTGCCCGAGGCGGGCAATCGCGGCGGTCGAGCGGATACCGCTGCCGCTGTTCTTCGGCACCGCTTCGAAGCGCTCGCTGCTCAGATTGCCGAATTGGAAGCACTGCGCGAACGCGTCCTTGAGGCTGAGCAGAAGATCGCCTTTTGAGTTGAACAACGCAGCTACCTCCGCTCACGTCGGCCGTCCGCGCCAGATGAAGCGCCTGCCACAGCGCAGCAGCACCAATTGCTCGTGCCATGAACGACGATCAGCGCACATAAGCAGATGGGCACCTTCACTTCTGCGCTAGCTTAATCGTTGCCACGGGCCACTTTCCGGGATGGCCAGCAATGGAAAGACGCAAGCCGTGCGCTTCGTCCAAGTACAATTCCTCGACAGTCCCTGCTGTGCCGTCCGTGAGCACCACCGCCTTGCCGATCAATTCTGTCTCGGCTTCGTGATATTCGCGTAGAATAGCAGAGGCGTGAGCTTTAGCCCGGGGCATCTGCCGCATCTCGTCCTGGCTATGCGAGCAAAACCGCTGAGACTGAGCTGCGTTCCTTTCTGAATGGGCGCACGAGGGATGGATGGCTGGATGGCCTATGTCGGCCGGGCGTGCCTAATGATGGCGCAGGAGCGTCGGAGTTCTTTTAATTGCAGGCAAGTTCGCTTCGGCGCCGGTTGTGTGTTCACAACACCTCGGCACGAATCTGAGCCACGCCACGATCCGTAATCCCCAAGCTGCGCGCTGCAGCCAGCGAAAGGTCGAGGACACGGCTGCGGACGAACGGACCGCGGTCATTGACTGTGACGATGACGCTTCGGCTGCCGTGAGTGACGCGCAACTTGGTGCCGAAAGGCAGGCGGCGGTGCGCCGCTGTTAGCCGATTACGGTCAAACGATGAACCGCTCGCTGTCTTGCCTTTGAAATAAGAATAGTAGGAGGCTTTGCCGGAAAAGACTCGATTAGAAGATTGGGCTCCTAAACGATCTTTCGAGGGCTCTTCCGGGATCAGAGGTTGCGCTTGCTGTGGGGTCGAAGGTGGCGTTTGCGTTTCGTCCTTCTTTGTCTGGTCGAGCCCTTCAGGAGCTGGCTCCGCCTGAGCTTTTGGAATGATGAACCACCTCTCATCGAAGGTTTGCGCGGCAGCAGGAGTCGAGTAGATCGCCATCCAAGCTGGGATTGTTGCAATCGCGATCATTCTACAAAGAATTTGCATGATCGGCCTCACGCATGAAAACTGATGGACAATGCAAACTCATCGGCCTGTGTTCCTGCACACGCATTCTCGTGCAGACAAAGGTGAGTGCATACCGATGGTTATATGCGTAGTTCCGAGAGGCCTTAGGCGCAGCGCAGCAAGCAGTTGTCTCGCTGCGGCGCATCACGTCGTAGATCTGCAAGCCGAAAGGCACGAGATTGCCGCGTCCAGCAGCCGCTGCTTGGCTTTTACTCCAACAGTGTAGTCCTTCGATCTCTGCTCGAGCTTCGCATTTTGCGTTAGCTGCCAGAACGCCCAGTCGGGCAAGGTAGAGATCGATAATCTTCTGGGCCTTGTCGACGCTCCAGCAATGAGCGCTGGCAATATCGACTGCTAAGCGGTTGGTCGCAAATACCCCACCACCATCCTTGTCGTCTCGTCCACCAGCGTTCGCACCATTTTCTCCGACAGCATCTCGGCCTGGTTCAGCACGGTGTTGTGCGCGACCGCCTCGATCGCGCTGACGCAGATGAACGTCGCCAGGGCCGGGTCGATCTTGCGCATCTCCTTGCGGCGGCTTTCGAGATAGGCGCGCACGAGTGTGTGGACCTCGCGGTTGAAGGCTTCGACGTCTTTGAGCTGGCCGGTGCGCGGGATCTGCTTGGCGAGAACGCGGTGCAGTTTCGGGTCGATGCGGTGGGCTTCGATTGCGACGGTGACGAGTTTTCGCACGGCATTCTCGATCGGCAGGTCGGCAACTTCGGCAAGCGCGGCGCGGACGAGGCCCATGATCTCCTCGTTGTGACGCTCGATCACGGCCGCGACGAGGGCCTCCTTGCTCGGAAAATACTGGTAGAGCGAGCCGACGCTGACGCCGGCGATTTCGGCGATGCGATTGGTGCTCGCTTTCTCAAAGCCTTCACGGACCAGAATGCGAGCGGTTGCCTCGACCAGTGCGTCGACGGTGGCGCGTGATCGCGCCTGAGAAGCATTTTTCCGGGGTTTTGTCGGCGGTTTGCGCGCCATGGTGTCGAATCCGAATGCGAGTAGGAAAAGCGAGCGAATGCTCGCATTATAGCCGCAAGTGGCGGCGGGTCGGCAAGCGTCTTTGTCGCCCTGAGAGATCAAGCCAGGCGGAGAGGTGGCCATGAGCGTCGCAAAGATGTTGTCGTCCCTGCAGTTTTGCCCTGACTTCGGCGCGCTACGCCGCGGCGATCCCGCGCCGAGCTTGCAGAGCCGTTGCTTCAATGGGCTGCTGCGGCAGCTTCCGTTCAAGCAGCAGCTTGCCTCAGCCGAGGCCGTGCAGGCGCGTGTTCGGAAGCTCGCATTACAGCCGGCCTCGTATGAGCCGACGGGACTGGGCCGCGGCGTCGAGGTGACGTTGACCAAGATGGGCGGCTGGCCCGTGTATTACACCGCGCCGTCGTCGGGCCATGAGGGCTGCAATCACGTCATGTTCCTGCATGGCGGCGGCTTCATCAACGAGATCGTGCCTACGCATTGGCGCTTCGTCGGCCAGATGACGCGCAAGGCGCGCGTCGTTTGCGTCGTGCCGATCTATCCGCTGGCGCCGCGCGCGACCGCGAAGGAGATCGTGCCGGCGACGGCGGAGCTGTTGCGCATGCTGCTGGAAGACGCGGGGTCCGCAAAGGTCACGGTGGTCGGCAATTCCGCCGGCGCGGGTCTTGCGTTCGCTGCCTGCCAGTGGCTGCGCGATCGCGGGCACCGGCAGCCGGCCCGCCTGGTGCTGATCTCGCCAGCGGCCGATGCCACGGTCAGCCGTCCGGAGCAGGTGGCGCTTGCGGCTCGCGATCCCATTCAGGACATTCCGGGCATCGTCGAGGCGGGACGGCTCTATGCCGGCGAGCTCGATGTCGGTCATCCCTTCGTCAGCCCGCTCAATGGCGCTTTCCGCGCGCTCGCGCCGATGACGATCTTCTCGGGCACGCGCGACCTTCTGTATCCCGACAGCGTCGATCTTGCGGAGCGGGCGAGGGCGGTGGGTGTGCCGGTCGAGCTGCACCTGCTCCGTGACCAACCGCACAATTACGCGCTGATGCCGACGCCGGAGGGGCGACATGCGCGTGCGCTCATTTTGCGCGCGGTAGCTTAAAGGAAGGGCGTGATCATTGTCACAGAGCGCGGCGGCCCAATGAGGGGGGCACTATCGAGCCCATGCGGAGGGAGAATGGGCGCGCCTCCGGGGCGTTTCCTCGACGTCGTAGTTCTACGGGCCTACGCGTGGCCCTTGATCTCGTAGTGGCCCGGCACGCATTTGTAGCGCTCGAGGCGCCAATTGGCGTGATAGATCGGATGCTCGCCCATCCATTTCGCCAAGGGGGCCTGTGCGCCGATCGCGCATTGCATCATCGACATCTCGGGCGTCATGTTGCTGTCGGTCACGATTTCCTCGACGCAACTGCCTGAGCTGATTGCGCTTAGCCGGCAGAGCACGGCAACGACGGTCACGAACATTCCTGTCACCTCATCGGTTGTTTCTGACCACGAAGAGGATGCAAGCGGAGTGCCAGAGCCTGTGACACGCAAACAACACGCTGGCCTGGCCGAATCGCCCCAGCGTCCGGAATCCATTTGACGATTCGGATTGTAAAAAAATTCCCCCTAACCCGAAGCCGGACAAATACGGGACCGGGGCAGTCATCCCCCGATTGTGGGACCAGCGCCACGCGGCGGCCTTTCGCGAGGCGCGCCCGACACGCTGAGCCAGCCGCGCGTCGACGCGGCGGAATAGTCCGTCCGCCGAAATAACTGATGGCGAACATGGCTGGGCGCCGCTTTTACCTGCGGATGCGGCGCTGCTACAGTTTCGCGCGCGTTGCGGTGAGCGACGCTGTGACGAAGAAACATACCGACAAGGGGAGGGACCGAAGTCCCATGAAGGATTTTGCAGGAAAGATCGCGGTCATCACCGGCGGCGGCACGGGAATGGGGCGCGAGCTGGCGCGGCAGCTCGTGGCCGAAGGCTGCAACGTCGCGATGTGCGACGTCTCGGAAGCGGCGATGGCCGAGACCAAGCGGCTCTGCGAGGTCGAGAAGCTGCCGCAGGGCCTGCGCGTCACGACGCATGTCGCCGACGTCGCGATCGAGGATCATCTGAGGCGCTTTCGCGACGAGCTCGCCGAGCAGCAGAAGACGGACAAGATCCATCTGTTGTTCAACAATGCCGGCATCGGCGGCGGCGGCAGCCTGTTCACCAACACGCGCGAGCAGTGGGAGCGCACCTTCAACGTCTGCTGGGGCGGCGTCTATCTCGGCGTGCGCACCTTCCTGCCGATGCTGGTCGCGGCAGACGAGGCCCACATCGTCAACACCGCGAGCGTCAACGGCTTCTGGGCCTCGATCGGCATGAACCAGGCGCACACCGCCTACAGCTCGGCGAAGTTCGCGGTGAAGGGATTTACCGAAGCACTGATCAACGACCTCCGCCTGCACGCGCCGCACGTCAAATGCTCGGTGGTGATGCCCGGTCACATCGGCACCTCGATCGTCTCCAATTCGCGCAAGGTGCAGAGCAGTGACGGCTCGGACCGCCTCAACGCCGACGAGGTCGCGCTGACCCGCAAGCGCATGGTCGCGGCCGGCGTGCCGGATGCCGACAAGATGTCGGACAATGACATCCAGGCGGCGTTTGCCGAGCGCGCCCGCAGCTTCCTGGAGGATGCGCCGACGACGGCGGCAGAGGCTGCGAAGATCATTCTCGATGGGGTCAAGGCGGAGCGTTGGCGCATTCTCGTCGGCGAGGACGCCAAGCGCCTCGATGAGCGCGTGCGCGCCACGCCGGAGCAGGCCTACGACCGCGCCTTCTACGAAAGTTTTACGCAGGAGGTCGGCTGGCGGCTTGGCTGACCGCCCAAGAGGCGCGCGAATGTAGGTATGATAATCGTCATGGCAAGAGGTGCGCCGGTGATAATGCGTGCCACCTCTTGCCAGTTTTTTGCCGATGTTCAGCGCCTTATGCCGAATTCGAATGTCACGCATGCGACACGTCCGTGCGTTCAAGCGATGGTGATCTTGAACGGGTCTCATTTGACGCACGCCAGCTTGGTTGGCCAGCCAAAATAGTCTAGTCAATCAGGGGTAACGCGACGATAGAGCGTAGCTCCCGATGATACCCGCATGCCTCTCCGACGACTGGACCCTTTGCCCGGAGAGAGAGGACATCTCCGCTGAATTCACGCGGCTGCTCACCGCGGCCCAGGAGGGCGGCGCCACGATCGCCGAATGCCTGATGATCGCGCGGCAGCTGAAGCGGGGCAACGATCAGTCCTGGCATCGCGAGTGGAAGAAGCTGGCGCAGGCCAACCGCCAGCGCGCCGAGGCCGCCTTCGTGGAAGGCCATATGGCGACGGCACAGCGCAACTGGCTGCGTGCGATGAACTACTACGGTGCAGCGGCAATGCCGCTCGACTTGGCCGACGAACGCCGCTGGGTCGCAGTGCTCGCGATGCAGGAGTGCGCCCGCCGCTATTTGTCGGCGCGCGGCCCGGCCGGCGATGTCGTGACCATCCCCTGGATCGACGGACATGCGCTGCAGGGCTACTTCCTGCCTGCGTCGTCGGGAAGGGGGCGGGCGCCGACCGTGATCTGCATCGGCGAGCCCGGCCACCGCAAGGAGGAGTTTCTGTTTAAGCTCGCGCCGCATGCGCGCGAGCGCGGATTCTCGATGCTGGCGCTGGACCTCTTCGGCGACCAGCGCGACGATTTTCTCGACGAGCTGCTGCGACGCCGGGATCTCGAGAGCTCGATTCCCTGCGTCATGGACTATCTGGAGATGCGCAGCGACGTCGATTTCGGGCGCGTCGCGATCGTCGCGGACGGCTGGGGCTCTTCCTTCGTCGCGCGCGCGGTGTTGCAGGAGCCGCGGCTTGCCGCCGCCGTCTGCGACGGCGGGCTGTGGGATCTGCACGAGCGAGCTTTCTTTGCCAGCCGATTCGCGATGAGCGACGTCAGCATCGTGCCGGTGCCGCATGCCCCGCTGATGGCTTCCAGCGCCGACTGCCCCGTGCTGATCACGCTCGGCGAGGACGGCTGGCTCAAGGCCGATCGGGCCCGTCAGCTCGTCCAAAAATCCCGGCTCGGAAGCTCGGACGTGATGCTGAAGGTGTTCACTGCGGCGGAGACCGGCGCGGCGCAGGCGCATGCGGACAATCCCAGCCTTGCCAACGAATATATCTTCGACTGGCTCGAATCGCGGCTCGGCGCGGCCGGGCGGATCTGATCTAAAGCGCGCGCGTCAGAAGTCGAGGGTGAGGCGGACGCAGGCCTTCTCGAGGCGGGACTTCAGCATTGCGAGCTTGGCGGTGAATTCGGTGAGCTCGTGCTCGTCGAACTCCTGGAAGACGAATTCCTTGATGGTCTTGTACTGCTCGTTGAGGCTCGCCAGGTGCTTCTGCGTCTTCTCGGTCAGGGACAGCCGCACCACCCTGGCGTCGGTCGGCGAGGGACGACGGCGCAACAGGCCCTTCTTCTCGAGCAGCTTGGACTGGGTTGTGACGAACGAGGGATCGACGTGGAGGAGCTTGGAGACGACGTTGACCGGGATGCCGTCGTCCTTGTCGAGGTCGGAGATGGCCATCAGGATCAGCCATTGCGGGCCGCTGATGCCGAGCGTCCTCGCCCAGAACTGACGCAGCTCCTCCAGGTACATGTTGATCGACGATATCTCCCAGGTGAAGCGCCTGATGATATCCAGATTTCCGATGGAGCGCAGGCGCGCACCCTCTTTCCTCGTTGCGGACACAGCGTCACTCCCGTGAACTGATTCTTCAGGCCGGTGTTCGTGGAAGGCCATAGTCCACGCAAGCCTGCCCTGACGCAAGTGCAGAGCAGGGTAATTTCGTCACTAAAACTACAAAGATGATCAGCTCAGCAGATTTGGCTCACCCCTGGTGTTGCGCGCGGGGCACAGGTTTAGCGAAACAATAAAGCTGACTAAATAAACTATTTTGATTAGCGGAACAGCGTAGGCATATTGGCTGGCGACGGTGGGGGGTACTCGATCGTCCCGTTGCAGGTGGTTCGCTCACGTCCCTCGCGTTGCAAGCGGGTGCGTCCGAAAGCGCGAAGCGGCCGAGCGGATTGAAGAGGCGGGGACCTGGGGGGCCTCACGGTCCAGTCTCCGTAAAATGAGCAACTTGGAGGTTTTAAATGAAAGTAGTGAAGAGCCTTTTGCTCGGCACTGCGGCGGGTCTGATCGCCGTAGGTGGAGCCCATGCGGCCGATCTTCCGGTCAAGGCCAAGGCGGTCGAATACGTGAAGATCTGTTCGCTCTATGGCGCGGGTTTCTACTACATCCCGGGCAGCGACACCTGCATCAAGCTGGGCGGCTATCTGCGTGCCGAAGTGGCGCTCAATGCCGGCGGCAACTACAGCGCTCAGTACAACGGCGTCTTCGCGGCGAACAACCGCCTGACGAACTACTACTCGATGCGCGCTCGTGAGGATCTCAACATCGATACGCGCACCGCGACTGAGTACGGCGTGGTCCGCACCTATTTCGATGCGGTCTTCACCTGGACGACCGGCAGCTATGTCGGCACCGGCTCTGCCACAGGTGCGACCGGCTACAGTGCCACGACTGCTGGCTCGTCCACCATCAACCCGACGGACGGCGGCATCTCGGGCGGATCGCTCGGCGTCTACTACGCCTTCATCCAATTCGCCGGCTTCACCATGGGTAAGTCCGTGTCGCAGTTCGACGCGCCCTGGATCAATTATCCCGGCAACAACTTCGACCAGCTGGTCGGCGGCAGCGGCTCGACCAACGGCGTCGCCCAGTTCACCTACACGGCTGATTTCGGCCAAGGCGTGTCGGCGACGATCTCGGCGCAGGACCAGACTCAGTTCTTCACGACCAACATCTGGAACACGGCCGGCATGAGCACCACCGGCGTCCTCGGCGGCGCTTACGGCTCGAACGACATCGGCGGCACCCGGTCGCCCGACATCGTCGGCGTCGTCCGTGTCGACCAGGCCTGGGGCCTGTTCCAGGCGTCGGTCGCCGCGCACGACAATCACGTCGGCTACTACGGCGCCACTGAAGTCACCGGTCATCCGGAAGACAAGTGGGGCTGGGCCGTCCAGCTCGCTCTGTCGATCAAGAACATTCCGACCGGCGCAGGTGACGTGATCAACGTGTCGGGCGTCTACACCGAAGGCGCGAGCCGCTACAACTTCCAGTCGCTGGCTGCGACCAGCTACTCGATGTTCGGCAGCTCGAATGCGGCGTATCAGAGCATCGGCTTCGCCGGCGTGTCTGACGCGGTGTTCGGCCCCGGCGGCAACCTCGAGCTGACCAAGACCTACGGCTTCCGTGGTGCCTACACCCACAACTGGAGCCCCTACTGGAACACGGCGCTCTACGGCGCGTGGGCTGCGGTCAACCACAGCGGCACGGCGAAGGGTCTGATCTGCGGCAGCGCCGCGTTCGCGACCCTGACCGGCACCTGCAACCCGGACTTCAACATTGGCCAGGTCGGTGTCATCACCCGCTGGACGCCGGTGAAGAACCTGACGTTCTCGGCCGACTTCACCTACAGCCATCTCGACCAGAAATATTCGGGCGTGATCACGACCGGAGCGCTGACGAGTGTCGCCAAGCCCGCGGCGACGTATGAGCTGAAGGACCAGGACACCTACAGCCTGCTGCTGCGCGCCCAGCGCAACTGGTAAGCGCGCTCTTCGGACATGAAGCAGCCCCGGCGGGAAACCGCCGGGGCTTTTGTTACGAGAGGAATTCGGAAATCCGGCAAACACGCAGTCGATGAAGACGAGCCATGCGATTCGATCGTCCTCAGACTTATTTACTTACCTGAGTTACTAAGCTATATTGGTTCTCAGCCGATTACGAAAGTTGCGGCTCTTAGCTTCGCGCTAAGCCTCCAGAAACCTCCGGTGATGCCCCGCCGGAGGTTTTTCGTTTTGGGAATGGCTGTTTCAGCCGCGCATGGCGCGGCTGCGCGAGTTCGGCCGGTAGGCGAGGCGGCTGTGGCCGGCGCAGTAGGACTGGCCGTCGGGTGCAGCATTGCCGCAGAAGCAGAAATCGTCTTCGCCCGGCGTCGAGATCGGCCAGCGGCAGCAATTCTCGGAAAGCTCCAGCAGCGAGCAGCGGTTGGCCTCATCGATCGGCCCTGCGACCACGGGCATGTCGGTCTCGCCGTAAATCGTGGCGAGCATCTCATATTGCAGCCGCGGCACGGCCCTCGTCGCGCGCGCCGGCGCAAAGCCCCTGTCGTGAACCTTGCGCTCGTCGGCCGTCCGGCCCCGCGTCAGGTTTAATCGGGACAGCTTGCCGATCACGGCGTTGCGGCTGACGCCGATGTCGGCGGCGATCTCGCGGCAGGAGAGGCCGGCCTCGAAATGCCGCTTCAAGAGTTTAATGCGTTCGTCGGTCCAAGTCTGTGAAGCAGTCTGTGAAGCAGTCGGGGAAACAGCAGGCATGTGTCACGGTCCCAGGTTGCGAGATGTCGGCCATCCGCCTCTCGAGATCGGTCCGCCTCACGTCCGGCGCGCGCTCACGTCCTGCCATTGTCGCGGATCGACAAAAGCCCGTCCTTGATGGCGAGACGGATGCCTTCCTCGATCAAGGTACGGGCGACGCCGGGGACGCTGGTGCCGTGGGTGCCCTGTCTCACCAGTTTCTCCAGATAGGTGATGGTCGAGAGCGCCAAGGTTACGGGAATACGGTCAGTCTCGGCTTTTTCGGTGGCCATGGCCCGAACGCTAGCCTCTTACTCGGGTACATAAAAGTAACGATTAAGACTCTATTTAGGTTCGGGGGCGGAAGTCAAATCCGGGCCAGACCGGTGCACCAGCCCATTGGAATCGCTGGAGAAGTTCGGGCATGGCGCGGCGCGCCGCCCGAACGCCGGGCGGCGGGATGCATCGACACGTCAGGGAAGGGTGGCCGGCTCAGCCGTGCACGATCGCCTTTTCGATCATGCAATGGATGCCCTTGGCGCCGTTGACGGTCTGCGTCACCCGCAGATCGGCGGCTAGGCTGCACAGCGTGTAGGCGTCCTCGCGCGACAGGTTTCGCGTCTCGCCGAGCAGCGCGATCATGTCGCGCAGCGCGCGCACCACGCACTGGTCGAGGTCGGGGTCCATCGCCATGGTCATGTAGTGCGTCGCCGTCTCGGCGCGGGGATAGTCGAACTTGAGGTCCTTGCGCAGCGTCAGGCGGAAGCGGCCCCGGAGTGCGGTCTCGATCGCAGTGACGCAGACCTCGCCGTCGCCTTGCACGCCGTGGCCGTCGCCGCAGGAGAACAATGCGCCCGGCACGAACACCGGCAAATAGAGCGTCGCACCCGCACCTAACTCCTTGTTGTCGAGATTGCCGCCCATCGCACGCGGAATCAGCGAGGAGATGCGGCCCCAGCTAGGTGGCGGCGACACGCCCATCACGCCGAAGAACGGTTTGAGCGGCAGGTCCAGGCCCCATGGCATGCGACCGACCATTCGCGACCGGTCGAGCGGGATGTTCAGGATCCGCGTCTCGTGGAAATCGGCGGGCAGGGTGCCGGACAGCGGCTTGATCATGTTCCAGCCCCAATCCTGCCGGAGCTGGACGTCGAGGATCTCGACCGCGAGCACGTCGCCTGGCTCGGCGCCTTCGACCGCGATGGGGCCGGTGAGGATGTGGCCGGGTAGCATGCGCTCGTTCCTGGCATGAACCTCGAACATCTCCGGCGGAATGTGAAACTTGTTGCGGTCGGGCAGCATGTCCGGACCGCCGCTGATGGTGTCGACCGTCACCTCATCGCCGCTGGCGACGGTGAGGACGGGCTTGAGCGCAGCTTCGAAGAAGCCCCAATGACAGGTTTCGGGGCTGGAATGCAGGTGGTGATGGGTCATTTGCCGCGTCCGGTTGGTTTCATCGGCCGCGGGCTTGACCCGGCGATCGATCCTCTTTCAAGAAGATTTCTGAAGAAGGCCGGGCCGGTCAAGCCCGCGCATGACAGGCACGATCATTTCAGCGAGGCTCCCCTGTTTTTCGCTCTTTCCAAGACCCTCGGCGTCGCGCTGCTGCCGATCAATCTCCTGGCCGAGCTCGGAATCCTGTCTGTCGTGCTGATGGCGACGCGCTTTGCTGCGCTCGGCCGCAAGCTCGCCGTGACGACGCTGGTTCTGCTGGCGCTCGCGGCGTTCTCGCCGCTGGGCAATCTCCTGATCTATCCGCTGGAGTCGCGCTTTGCGCCGTGGGATCCGTCGCGCGGTGCGCCCGATGGCATCATCGTGCTCGGCGGCTCGGTCGACACCGATCTGTCGGCGGCGCATCGGACGTCAGTCGTCGCGCACGCGGCCGATCGTCTATTTGCGCCGGCCGAGCTTGCCCGCCGCTATCCCAATGCGCGCATCGTCTTCACCGGGGGCACGTCGAACCTGGTCTCGACCAACGCGAGGGAAGCAGATTATTCCGCGCCAGTCCTGGAGAATACCGGCATCGCGAAGGAACGCCTGATCCTCGAGCGGGACTCCCGCAACACCTGGGAGAATGCCATCTTCACGAAGCAATTGGTGTCACCGAAGCCAGGCGAGCGCTGGCTCCTGGTGACGTCGGCCTTCCATATGCCGCGCTCGATGGGAATCTTCCGCAAGGCCGGATTTGACGTCGAAGCCTATCCGGTGGACTGGCGAATGGGCGGGCGTGACGATCTCTTCTCCTTCACCAAGATGGGCGCGGACGGCCTTGGCCGAACTGACGTCGCCGTGCGCGAGTGGATCGGCCTCGTGGCCTACCGCCTGATGGGCAGGACCGGCGAGTTGCTTCCGGGACCCACCAAGGACTAGAACGAGAGCCGCAAAACAAGACAGACGGCGCGCGATCGCCGGCTCGGAGGACGCCATGCAACAGCAGAGTGCGGACAGGATCGATCTTGCCGGCCTCGTCGCCGATCTCAACAGCCTGCTGCGGCTGAAGACGACGGTGATCGGCATGAAACTGTTCGCGCGCGCCGCGGACATGGAGGCGATCCCAAAAATCCGGCGGCCGAACGCGATCCACACCACCGACCAGATCGTCAGCATGGCCGCGCGTCTGGGATGGACCGTCGGCATCACGGCCGACGATCTCGTGGGTGCGCAATGCCGCGCGGTTATCGGTCTTGCGCCGCAGGATGAAAAATGGCTCGCCGGCGAAAATTACGTCGGCGTGTGGCACGGCACGGCGGAAGATGCACGCAAGCGTCAGGAAGCGCTGGACGTTGTGCCGTTCGGGCAGTATCAGGCGCTCGCCGTCAGTCCGCTGGCGAGCGGCCGGCTCGATCCGCCCGACATCTGCCTCGTCTATGCGACGCCCGGGCAGATGATCATCCTGATCAACGGGCTGCAATATACCGGCTACAAGAAGTTCGAATGGGGCGTGGTCGGGGAGACCGCTTGCGCGGATTCCTGGGGGCGGGCGCTCAAGTCCGGCGAGCCCAGCCTGTCCTTGCCATGCTATGCCGAACGGCGCTATGGCGGCGTGCCGGACGAGGAGATGCTGATGGCCTTGAAGCCCGCGCATCTTGCGAAGGCGATTGAGGGCATGAAGGCGCTGGCCAAGAACGGCCTGCGCTATCCGATCCCGCCCTATGGCATTCAAAGCGACGTCCGCGCCGGCATGGGCGTGAGCTACGCGAAAAAGTAAAGGCCGATCATGAGCTCTGCGAAATTCGACATCGTGGTCTATGGCGCGACCGGTTTCACCGGCCAGCTCGTCGCCGAATATCTGGCGGCGCATTACAAGGACGACAAGGCGCTGAAATGGGCGATGGCGGGCCGCAGCCTCGACAAGCTGAAGTCCGTGCGCGAGGCGATCGGCGCGCCAGCGGATACGCCGCTGATCGTGGCAGATGCGGCCGATCCTGCATCGCTGAAGGCGATGGTGGCGCAGACCAAGTCGGTAATCACGACGGTCGGTCCGTACCAATTCTATGGCGAGGGCTTGCTCGCGGCCTGCGTCGCCGCGGGTGCGGATTATTTCGATCTCTGCGGCGAGCCGGTCTGGATGCGGCAGATGATCGACAAGTACGATGCCGCGGCCAAGGCGAGCGGCGCGCGCATCGTGTTTTCCTGCGGCTATGATTCCGTACCGTTCGAGCTTGGCACCTTCTTTGTGCAGGAAGAGGCCAAGCGCGTGTTCGGCGCGCCGGCAGCGCGCGTGAAGGGCCGCGTGCGCGACATGCGCGGCACGCTGTCAGGCGGCACCGCGGCGAGTGCGAAAGCGACCTTCGATGCGGTTGCCAAGGACCTCAGCCTTGTCGCCATTCTCAACGACCATTTTGCGCTGACGCCAGGCTTCACCGGTCCGAAGCAGCCGAAGGGCAACAGGGCGTCCTATGAGGAGGATCTGCAATCCTGGGCCGCACCGTTCATGATGGCGCTGATCAACACCCGCAACGTCCATCGTTCCAACATGCTGATGGGCTTTCCCTACGGCAGGGAGTTCGTCTACGACGAGATGGTTCTGACCGGTCCCGGCGAGAAGGGCGAGGCCAACGCGAAGCGCGTGATGGCGGCCAATGCCGAGAAGACCGGCCCGAACGCACCGAAGCCGGGCGAGGGGCCATCGAAGGAGGAGCGCGAGAACGGTCTCTTCAATCTGCTCTATGTTGCCATCGCACCGGACGGCCGCCAGGTGCGCGCCGGCGTCACCGGCGATCGCGATCCCGGCTACGGCTCCACCTCGAAGATGATCTCCGAATGCGCGATCTGCTTGCTGCGCGATGCGGCCGACGTTCCGGCCGGCTTCTGGACGCCGGGCGCAGCGATGCAGCACAAGCTGATCAAGCGGCTGGTCGAGAACGCGGGGCTGAGGTTCGGGGTGGAAGCCTAGGCGCAGTATCGTAGGGTGGGCAAAGCGGAGCGTGCCCACCACCTACGAAGCGATATTGCGGAGAGATGGTGGGCACGGCGCTTTGCGCCTTTGCCCACCCTACGGCAGCTGACATTTTAGGTAGAGAGTTAAGCGCGACGTGCGCGCCCAAATGACGGTGTCATCGTCCGGCTTGACCGGACGATCCAGTATTCCAGAGAAGGCATTGATTGAATCGAGAGGCCGCGGCGTACTGGATGCCCCGCCCGCCTTCGCGGGGCATGACAGCGTCCGCCGTCACACCGCCCGCGCGTCATACGCATACATGAAGTCCATGCCCTTGGCGCCGAGCGGCAGGAGCCATTTCAGCATCTGATTTCTGATCCACGCACCGGTCGCGCTGAACTCGCGCTTGCTGTTGCCGTTGCGGCGGGCCATGGCGACGATCTTTTCGGTGCGCGGGCGCCGCTCGGCCTCGAACGCCTGGAAGGTGGCGCTGAGCTCCTGGCCTTCCTGCATCAGCCGCGCGAGCCGCATCGCGTCCTCGAGCGCGAGCGAGGCGCCCTGGCCGGCATGGGGGCTGGTCGCATGCGCGGCATCGCCGATCAAGAGCGAGCGCTTGCGCGACCAGGTCGGTAAGGTCGCGACGTCGAGCGTGTCGGTGACGACGATGTTCTCGGCTGCTTCGATGATGTCGGGAATCGGATCGTGCCAGTCGCGGTGGAAACCGCGCAGATGCTGCTTCAGCGTCGCTGGGTCGAGCGCGCGGAACATCGCGGCGTCCATGCCGAGCGCCGGCTGCGTGCTCCACCACATCACGCCGTCGTTCGGATCGGAACTGCAATAGCCGTAACCGAAGAAGCCGCTTTGTCCGAACGTGGTCTCGACGTGCCGGCCGATCGGCCTGCCGTCGAGCACCACGTGCGGGACGAAGCCGCCGAAGCCGATCAGTCCGGTGTTGAACGGCTGCGGCCCGTCCGGCACCACCTGACGGCGCGCCACCGAGTGCACGCCGTCGGCGCCGATCAGGAAGTCGCCTTCGGCCGTGGTGCCGTCGGCGAAGTAGGCGATGATCGGCTGGTCGCCGCGGTCCTCGATCTTGATCAGGCGCTTCTCGAAATAGAGCGAGACGCAGGCACACCAGGCCTTGTCGATCAGGATTTCGTTCAGCGTGGCGCGACAGATGTTCACGGCCGGCTGGCCGAAGCGACGCGCCAAGTCGCGGTTAATCGAGCCCAGCTTCTCGCCGCCTTGCGAATAGAAATCGAAGGCCTCCGCGACCGAGCCGCGGCTGATCAGTTCGTTCGCGAGGCCGATCTCGTCCATGACGTGCATGCCGTTCGGCGCGATCTGGAGGCCGCCGCCGATGCCTTTCGAATAGGGCCAAGCCTCATAGATCGCGGACTCGATGCCGGCGCGGCGCAGCAGGATGGCGGCCACGGGCCCGGCGATGCCGGCGCCGATGATCAGGGCCTTGCGGGGACGGCTGGACATGGCTTGCTCCCGAGGTTTCCGTGGTGCTAGGAGAAATTACGGCCGCCAAATCTCTTAGTGGCTAAGATATATAATCGAGTAAGAGAAGAGGCCGACCTTGTCAAGGACGAAGGCGCGCACGGCGTTGTTGCAGGAGCTCGAGGCGGCGATGCGCAGGTCGTCCGCGCAGGGCGTGCTCTACGGCCAGACCGTTGCGAATGTTGCCGGAATTGCCAATTCCGACCTGGAATGCATGGACATCCTCTATCTCGAAGGCCGCGTCACCGCGGGCCGGCTCGCCGAGGTCACGGGCCTCACGACGGGCGCGATCACGGGCGTGGTGGACCGGCTCGAAAAGGCAGGGCTGGTGCGCCGCGAGCGGGACGAGACCGATCGCCGGAAGGTTTTCATCGCGGTCGTGCCGGACGCGGCGATGAAGATCGGTCAGTTCTACGTGCCGATGCAGCAAGCGATGGAGAAGGTGTTCGGCGGCTATACCGACGAGGAATTGCGCTTGCTGCTACGCTTCGCCAATGATGGCTACAAGGGCGTGCTCGCAGCCACAGAGGCGCTCAAGAGCCTGCTCGACACGCCGCCGGAAAAGCGGCCCTCTCTCAAGCTGAAGAAGCTTCGTCGCTAGCCGTCTTGTAGACCTGCGCGGCCGCGATCATGCCCCACATCGCGCCCAGCATCATCCAGAAGTGCCGCCAGTGGTCGGTGTCGATCACAAAACTTTCGCCGACAGTGCCGACGAAGGCGGAAAAGATCGCGAGATAGGCGCGCTGCCAGGGCACGCGGACGAAGACGTGGCGGAAGCCCATGATGAGGGTGGTGAAGACCAGCGCGGGATAGCATACGCCGGAGAGCCAGCCGCCGGACATGAAGGCGTTGAGGTAGGAGTTGTGGGTGTCCTCGGGGAAGTAGCGGTGGAATTGCAGGGGGCCGATGCCGAACGGCAGGTCGAGCGCCATCTCCGCACCGAGGATGTGGCGGCCGAACCTGCCGAAGCGGCCCTCGTCATAGCTCTGGTCGAAGCTCGCGCGCTGCTTGAACATCTCGGCAGTGGAGTCGAATGACAGCAGTGCTGCGATCAGCGCCAGCCCTAGCACCGCGGCGACGATCGCCATGACGATGATGCGCGAGCGCTGTGCGTTGGTGCGGCTGGTCAGCACCATCAGCGCCAGCATGAAGGCGGAGGTCAGCACCAGCCCGCCCCAGGCGGCACGGGAGAAGGCGAGCAGGATCGCCAGCGACATGATGCCGAAGGCGATGACGTTGCGGAAGGCCTTGCCCAGCTTGTCCGAAACCACGCTCTGGAGCGCAAACAGCGCCGGCAGGATCAGGAAGGCGCCGAGCACGTTCGGGTCTTTGAACGTGCCGCGCGCGCGTCCGTAGAGCGTGAGGAGGTCGTTGCCCCCGGGAACCAGGTGGAAGTAGCCGGCGACCGCCAATAGCGAGGCGACCATGGCGCCGACCACGAGCCCGCGGCGGAGCATGTCGAGCCGGGCCGCCGTATCCTCCGAGGTGACCATCGCGAAGAACACCACGGTCACCGCCATGTACCAGGAGGTCGCGATCCAGCTCACCACCTCGGACTGCTCGAACAGCGGGATCGCGCTGATCGTGTAACCGACATTGAGCAGGACCAGCAGTGCTAGCAGCGGCATCAGCGCGAGCCTCAGCCGCAGGCCGGTGGCGAAGAAGGCGACGGTCGCGAGCAGCGTCGCGATCTCGTAGGGGCTCGGCTCGATGAACACGATCGCGCCGGACGCGCCGACCAGCCACACCAGCGCGCGCTGCAGCGCCAGCACGCCGGGCGCAGCCGGTGCGGCTAATTTCACTTCACCGGCTATCGCCGCATAGGCCATCACACGCTCATACGCTTACGCTACTCGTCGTCACAACTTCCGCTGTCATGCTCCGCGAAAGCGGGGCATCCAGTACTCCGAGCCGTTCGTGGCAGTTCTCGCTGCCGGTGATTACTGGATCGCCCGGTCGAGCCGGGCGATGACAGCGTGGCTCGGGGGTAGCAACCTCAATACGCGTTCTCGTTCTTGGTCAGCAGCGAGATCGGCGTCTTCAGGAGAATGTAGAGGTCGAATAGCACCGACCAGTTCTCGATGTAGTAGAGGTCGAACTCGACGCGTTTCTGGATCTTCTCTTCATTGTCGATCTCGCCGCGCCAGCCGTTGATCTGGGCCCAGCCGGTGATGCCGGGCTTGACCCGGTGGCGGGCGAAATAGCCGTCGACGGCTTCGTCGAACAGCCGGCTCTGGAGCTTGCCCTGCACCGCATGCGGACGCGGGCCGACCAGCGAGAGATTGCCGGAGAGCACCACGTTGAAGAGCTGCGGCAGCTCGTCGAGGCTGGTCTTGCGGATGAAGCGGCCGACGCGGGTGACGCGTGGATCGTTCTTGGTCACGACCTTCGAGGCGGTCGGATCGGCCTGATGGTGGTACATCGAGCGGAACTTGTAGACGTCGATCCGTTCGTTGTTGAAGCCGAAACGCTTCTGGCGGAACAGCACCGGGCCGGGGCTGTCGAGCTTCACCGCCAGCGCCACCAATCCCATCACCGGCAGGGCGGCGAGCAGCGCGAGGCTGCCGACGATGCGATCGAACAGCCACTTCATCACCAGATCCCAGTCGGTGATCGGTGCCTCGAACACGTCCAGCGTCGGCACCTCGCCGAGATAGGAATAGGAGCGGGGACGGAAGCGCAGCTTGTTGGTGTGCGCCGAGAGGCGAATGTCGACCGGCAGCACCCAGAGCTTCTTCAGCATCTCCAGAATGCGCGTCTCCGCCGAGATCGGCAATGCGAACAGCACGAGGTCGACGCGGGTGCGGCGGGCGAACTCGACGATGTCGTCGACCTTGCCGAGCTTGCGCGCGCCGGCGCAGGTGTCGAGCGCGCGGCTATCGTTGCGGTCGTCGAATACGCCGAGCACGTGGATGTCGGAATCCTCCTGCGCCTTCAGCGCCTCGACGAGCTGCTCGCCGTTGCTGTCGGAGCCGACGATAATGGTCCGGCGGTCGAGCCGACCCTCGCGCGCCCAGGCGCGCACCAGCGAGCGCAGGACGAGACGCTCGGCCATGAGGGCGGCGAGCCCGAGGAAGTAAAAGGCGGCAAGCCACAGCCGCGACACTTCGCTGCCGAACTTGGCGAAGAACGAGATGCCGATGAACAGCAGGAAGACGACCGACCAGGACGAGATCATCCGCGTCAGCTGCCGGAGCTGCCCGCGGAACAACTGCACCTGATAGATGTCGGCGGCCTGGAAACAGACCACGGCGGCGACCGCCACCGCGATGATCTCCGCAGGATAGACCCAGCTGAAGGCACCGGCGAGCGGCATGACATAGCCGACATAGAGCGCAATGCCGACGAGGCTGAGCAGCGCGAAGTCAGCCAGGCGGACGAAGCCGGCGATCACGATCGGCGAATAGGCGCGGGCGACCTTCTGATTGACGACCTCGAGCGCAGCGGGCGAGAGCCGGCGGCGGCGCTCCACAAAGGGTTGGGCAGCGGGCGTCGCCGCGGCGCTGGCCGCGGCATCGAGCATCGAGCGTGCGTTGAGCGGTTCCACGGGCGTCCACGTCCATTCCAAAGCCCCGCGGCACGGCCTTGCGCGCCCGGGCGAGCATCCCCTGGGCCTTCGATTATCGAACAAATCGGAAGATTTTCTAAAGCGGGCTTAAGGATGGTTAATGATCGGCAAATGCGTCGCGATAGGCGGCGAGCACGCCGTCGACCATCGCGGCTTGCGAAAAATGCGCCGAGATGCGCGCGCGCAAGGCGGCCGCGCGCTGCGCCGTTGCTTGCGGATCGTCGAGGGCGGCCGCGATCGCCTCGGCCATGGCCTCTGAATTGCTCGGTGCGAACAGGGCCGGACTCTCAGCCCCGAAGATCTCGGGAATGCCGCCGATCCGGGACGCGATCATGGGAATGCCGGCCGCACCCGCTTCGATCACGACATAGGGCATGGAATCGCCGCGCGAGGGGACGACCAGCAACCGCCCCTTGGAGAAGCCGTAGCGCGCCTTGACATGGCCGATGAAGCGGATGGCCGTGGAAAGGCCGAGCCTCTCGACCTGAGACTTCAGCGCCGCGGTTTCCTCGCCATCGCCGCCGAGCGTCAGCGTGACCTTCTTGCCGCCCTCATGCAGGCGCGCCACGGCATCGACCAGCAGATCCGCGCCCTTGATGTGCCTGAACTCGCCGACATAGGCGAGGTCGGTGGCATCGTCGGCGATCACGACGGGCTCGAACTCTTCCGGGGTGACACCGTTGAAGACGCAATGGACCACACCCTTGGGCGTGCCGACGATGCGTTGATAGGTGTCGCGGGCAAAGGCGCTCTCGAACAGAAACAGGTCGGTCGCGTCCATCAGCGTGCGCTCGAGCCGCGCGTAGAACTCGCCCTTGAAGGTGTTGAGGGGATAGTGCAGCGAGCCGCCATGCGGGGTGTAGATGCGGATGGTGTCGTCCGAGCGCCGCCGCATGCGGATGAAGGCGCCGGCCTTGGCGCCGTGGCCGTGCATGACGTCGGGCTTGAGGGTGGCGATCAGGCGCCGCATGCGAAGCCACACCAGAACATCGCCAGGTGACGGTTCGCGGTGGATCGCGAGCCGGTGCACGCCGAGCTTCAGCCGCGGCGCGAGCTCAGCAAGCGCCTTGTCGGCGCGCTCGCCGCCGGTGAGGCTGTCGGCGAGGACGCCGACATGATGGCCGCGGTCGACCTGGCCATTGGCGACGTCGAGGATATGGCGGAAGATGCCGCCAACGGGTGCGCGCACGGCGTGCAGAATGCGAAGCGGCCGGTCGGGAGAGGGGGGCATGATCAAAACCAGCGCTCGACGGCGGCTACCGAACAATTCTCGCGAAATAATCGAGATGGATTAAGGGGCCTCGTGGTTAACAAACGGTGACTAGCGCGCGTGCGCCGGTCGCCGGACGTTGCGATTAACCCAGCGGCAACCTTAATGGAGTGTAATCGCTCCGGTTGAGATAGAGTCGCAGCGTTGCCCTGCGGGAGTGTTCGATGCGTTTAGCGTTCTGGCGTGCCGGCAAGGACAAGGCTGTGATCGAGCGGGCCGTCTCGAGGTCCAAAGCCGAAGCCGCGCCCAAGATCGAAGCCAAGATCGCAGCAGGGCCTGCGCCCGTTGTCGCGAAGCAGGCGCCAGTCGAATCCGGCGACATCGATTTGCATGCGCTCGGCGCGGCATTGGCGCGCAAGCGCGGCTGGATCGTCGTGCCGACGGTCCTGGTGCTCGTCGCATCCATCGCCACCGTCAACCTCGTCACGCCGCGCTATAAGTCCGAAGCCCGCATCCTGATCGACGGACGCGAGAACGTGTTCCTGCGCCCGAACAGCGATCGCACCGAGGAGCGGCAGGCGCTCGACGCCGAAGCCGTCACCAGCCAGGTGCAGCTCGTGCTGTCGCGCGATCTCGCGCGCGAGATCATCAAGAAGAACAAGCTCGCGGAGCGGCCTGAATTCGATCCGGTGCTGCAAGGCATCTCGCCGCTGAAATCGCTGGCGGCACTGGTCGGCATCGGCCGCGATCCGTTCTCGATGACGCCGGAAGAGCGCGTGCTGGATGCCTATTACGAGCGCCTCCAGGCTTACGCCGTCGACAAGTCGCGCGTGATCGTGGTCGAATTCCAGTCCGCCGATCCCGAGCTCGCCGCGCGTGTCGCCAACTCTATTGCCGACGGCTATCTCGTGCTCCAGCAAGGTGTACGCCAGGAGCAGGCCAAGAACGCCAGCCAGTGGCTCGCGGGCGAGATCGAGACTTTGCGCAAGAAGGTCTCCGACGCCGAGGCCAGGGTCGAGGATTTTCGTTCCAAGTCGAGCCTGTTCGTCGGCACCAACAACACCACACTGTCGAACCAGCAGATGGGCGAGATCAATACCCAGCTCAACAACGCACGCTCGATCAAGGCCGACGCAGAATCCAAGGCGCGTCTGATCCGCGAAATGCTCCAGAGCGGAAAGCCGATCGAGGCATCGGAGGTGGTGAACTCCGAATTGATGCGGCGGCTGTCGGAGCAGCGGGTGACGCTGCGTGCGCAGCTTGCCGAGCAGTCGTCCACGCTGCTCGGCAATCACCCGCGGATCAAGGAGTTGAAGGCGCAGCTTGGCGATCTCGACAACCAGATCCGCGACGAGGCCGGCAAGATTTCGCGTTCGCTCGAAAACGACGCTCGAATCGCCAGCGGCCGGGTCGACGGGCTGACGGCGAGTCTCGAGCAGCTCAAGAAGCAGGCTGCATCCACCAACGGCCAGGACGTGCAGCTCCGCGCGCTGGAGCGCGAAGCCAAGGCGCAGCGCGACCTCTTGGAAACCTATCTCGCCAAGTACCGCGAGGCCAACACTCGCGAGACCATCGATACCGCGCCGACGGATGGCCGCATCATTTCGCGCGGCATCGTCTCGAACACGCCGGCCTATCCGAAGAAGCTGCCGATCGTGCTGATCGCGACGATCGCGACGCTGCTGCTGTCGTCCGGTGTCGTCGTCACCGGCGAGCTGTTGCGCCAGACCGCGCCGCGCGCGGTAGCTGCGGTCCTCCCGTCGCGGGCTACGCTGCGTCATGAGCCGGTGGTCGAGCCGATGGTCGATCCGGTCGTCGACGAGCCCGGGCCGCTTCAACCAGCGATGACGGCTGAGGCCGACATCACCGAACTCGCCGAGATCGAGCAGCTGGCCGAGCGCCTGCGCGCAGCGGGCGCGGCGGCGAAGAAGATCACGGTGCTGGGCACCGCGGCCGGCACATCGATCACGCTCTCGGCGCTGACGCTCGCCCGGCATCTCGCGCGTGACGCACGTGTCGTCGTGGTCGATCTCGCCGCGTCCTCGCCGACCATTGCCGCGGTGGCTGTCGATGCCTCTGCGCCTGGCCTTACCGAGCTGATGCAGGGCGAAGCGTCTTTCGCGCAAATCATCACCCGGGACAAGCTGTCGCGGCTGCATCTGGTCCTGGCCGGCCGCCCCGGCTTCGATCGCAGCTTGCTGCAGTCGCCGCGGGTGACGCTCGCGATCGATGCGCTGCTCCGCGCTTACGACCACGTGCTGCTGGATGCCGGCAGCGCCTCCGACCTGCCGGCGGAATTGCTGACGACCCATGCCCGAGCCGTCGTGGTGCCTGAGGCGTCGATGGCGCCGGATGCGCGCACGCTGATGTGCGAGCAGCTGAGCGCCGTCGGCTTCAGCGACGTGACGATGCTGAGCAAGCCGGTGCAGCCGACGGATGCGATGCAGGCGCCGCGCGTCGTGGCGGCGTAGGCTTTTCTTTCTCTCTCCGCGCGCTCGGAATCGTAGGGTGGGCAAAGGCGCGCTTGCGCCGTGCCCACCGTCGATCCAATACCGCAACAGAAGTGGTGGGCACGCTTCGCTTTGCCCACCCTACGATACTTTCCTTTGCGGGAGCAGGGCAGCTCGCAAGCGGAGAATTGCTACCCGAACGCCTGCCGCAGCCTGCGCGCAAAATCGAACAGCATCTGGTTCTGCTTGACCATTCGCTTACCGCGGCTCAGTGAGGACATCGCCATCGCCGCGAGCTTTCCGCGTGAGGTCAACGGGACGAAGCTGTCGAAAATCTCTTCGTCGTCCTTGCAGAACATCCGCTTGTAGTCGTCCGAGCCGATGCCGAGGTCGAGCGAGCAATAACCGCGCTCGGCGCAGGCGTCGATGATGTAGCGCATCAGGATCAGGCCCGGGCTGTAGCGGGCGTGCTCGGACATCGTGTAGGTGTTGAACATCATCGAGAGGCGCTGGCCGTCGGCGACGCCGGCGAAGATCGCGATCACGTCCTCGTCGCATTCGAGCGCGTGGATGTCGACCACGCGTCCATCTCCGCGCCGGGCAAGGCAGGCGCTGCGGATGAACTGTTCGACGCCCGGTTCGGCGAAGACGTTCGGCAGCTTCTGCTCCGCCATCCGCGCCGGCTTGACGCGGAAGAACCAGTCGAGCAGGCGCACGATGTCCGCATCCTCGGTCGCAAGGTGGTAGCGGTAGCCGGCGAGGGCCTGGAGCTTCTTCTCCTTGCTCTTGAGACGGCGGCGGAAGGAATTGCTGATCCGCGATGCGGGCGGGCCGGCCGGCTCCATCGCCAGCAACGGGCAGCCGTTGACCGAGCTCTGCCGCGGCAGCAGCGCAAACGGGTTCTGCTGGTCGTTCCAGCGCTTGGGCTGCTGCGTTAGCGAGAGGACGTCGACATGCTCGCGCAGCGGCGCAAGCAGCGCATCGAGATCCGCGAGGACGACCTGTGCCGCGAATTCGGCGTTCCACAGACCCATGTTGAAGGTGGTATGCTTGCCGCCCATGAAGCAGGCCGTGTGCACGCCGTGGCTTTGGCGCAGCGACAACGGCAGCAGCAGGAGCGGCCTGTGCTCGGCGTCGCGAGCGATCACAATGAAGGCGCGGGCGCCCTCGCATTCGCCGACCAGCTGCTGCCAGGGAGCGAGCAGGTCAAAGCGCTGATAGGGCGTGAAGAGGTGGCCGCTCTCCTCGAAGGCGCGCCAGGCCGCCTCGGCCTCGCCGAGATCGGTGACGATGTCGACCTGGGCGATGCGGCTCGTTTTCGACCGCGCTGGCGCTTCTGCCGTCCGGCTTTGCATCGCCGCAGCCATGGTCATTCGCGAAACCTGTCGAGAAATCAAAAATATACGTATTTCGGCCCGTGGCCGACCTTTGCAAAGAAGTGTCAACAAAGGGTAATGATAATAGGCGGGGGGAACAGGCGCCGGAGGGAGGTGTAGACCTTGGCATCCGACGACAGATGGCCGGCGCGTCTGCGGCTTGAGCTGGCTTGGTTCAGCGGTCAGGCTGCGCTGCGCAGCCGTGGTGCCGGCGCCATCCTGCGCTTCGCGCATGTGCGGCCGCGGCGGCGTGGCCGATTTCAGCCGCTAGGCCAGCACGAGATCACGCCGCAGTTCCTCGATCGCGCCATTCGCGCGCTTAAGCAGTGGAAGTACGATTTCCTTGGCATGGACGAGGTCTGCCGCCGCGCGGTGACGCTGCCGGAGAAACGGCGCTTCGTGGCACTGACCTTCGATGGCGCCACTAAGGATCTCATCAACTTCGCCTATCCGGTGCTGTCGCGCCACGCTGTGCCGTTCACGATCTATGTGCCGACCGCGTTCCCCGATGGCGTCGGCGAAGCCTGGTGGCTCGGGCTCGAACGGATGATCGCGCGCGAGAGCCGCATCAGCCTGATCATGGACGACAAGGAGCAGCGCTTCACCATCACTGACAATGCCGAGAAGCAGGCGGTGTTTTCGTATCTCGAGGGCTGGCTGCGTTCGCTGCCGCCGGCGGATCTGTCGGCGGCGATCGCCGATCTCTGCACGCGCTACCGAATAGACCTCGCCGCGCTCTCGCGCGAAGCGTCGATGGATTGGGAAGACCTGACCAAGCTCGCCGCCGATCCGCTCGTCACGATCGGCAGCGCGACCGTAAACTATCCCGTTCTCGCCAACATGAAGGATGCGGCCGCGCTCCGCGAGATGACGATGGGCAAGGCGGTCGCGGAAGCGGCCTTCCGCCGCGAGATCAGGCATCTCGCCTTTCCGTTCGGCGATCGATCTTCGTTTCGGCGCAGCCACGTCGTGATGGCGGAGGAGGCCGGCTTTGCCAGCGCCGTGTCGACGATCCCTGGTATCGTAGATGCGGAGGGACGCACCAATTTGCGCGCGCTGCCGCGGATCTCCTGGGACGGCCGGGTCCAATCGCTGCGCAGGATGCGCGTGCTGATGTCAGGCGTTGCCTTTGCGCCGGTGAAACCGACGGGAAGCGCCACGAGATAGGCGCTATGAGCTGGATTTGGCGCGATCGGGACGCTGCATCCAGCTCACGATCGGCATCGCCGGCAGCACCCAACCCATGCCAACCACCACGTAGTAGATCGCCTGCCGCCAGCCGGACTCGGCGATCCATGGCATCTGCGCCAGTGCCATGCCGAGCAGAGCCCAGACCGTGGCCAGCACCAGGAGCAGGATGGCGCCGAGGAACTTGCGGGTGCGGATCGTCATGGCGGGAGCTTGCTGCTTTCGCGTAACTTGCGCTGCGGGAGCGGGGGACTATAAGGAGCGCGCAGTCCGGTTCAAGCCTGGTTTTTGCCCTCAATGACGACGATTTCCGCCCCGTCCCAACCGCATCGCGCCGTGCGCGTGTGGCTGATCGCCGTGGCCGCGCTGATCGCGCTGATGGTGCTCGTCGGCGGCGCGACGCGGTTGACGGAATCCGGCCTCTCGATCGTCGAATGGAAGCCTGTTACGGGCAGCGTGCCGCCGCTCACCGAGACGCAGTGGATCGAGGCGTTCGAGGCCTACAAGAGGATCCCGCAATATCGCGAGCTCAATGCGGGCATGAGCCTGTCCGAGTTCAAGGAGATCTTCTGGTGGGAATGGAGCCACCGGTTGCTCGGCCGTTTCATTGGCGTTGCCTATCTGCTGCCGTTCCTGTTCTTCCTGTGGCGCGGCGGGCTGCCGGGTGAACTGAAGCGGCGGCTGTGGCTGCTGTTCGCGCTCGGCGGCCTCCAGGGCGCGGTCGGCTGGTGGATGGTGGCCTCGGGCCTGTCGGAACGCATCGAGGTGTCGCAATATCGGCTGGCGACCCATTTGATGCTCGCGCTTCTGATCTTTGCCGGCATCGTCTGGACGGTGCGGCGGCTCAAGGAGCGGCCGCAGATCGCCGTGCCGCCGCGGTTGAGGTTCACGAGCGCGCTGCTCCTCGTTGTGACCTTCGTGCAGATCTATTTCGGCGCGCTGGTCGCGGGTCTGCGGGCCGGGCGTGCCTACAACACCTGGCCGCAGATCGACGGTGCGTTCATTCCCTCGGCGGATCGGCTGTGGTTCGAGACGCCGTGGTGGCGCAACCTGTTCGACAATGTGCTGACGGTGCAGTTCGAGCATCGCATGACGGCCTATGCGCTGTTCGTGCTGGCGGCGCTGCACGCGATCGACGCGGTGCGCTCACGCGCAGGTGCGGCGGCAAGCGGCGCGCTGTGGTTGCTTGCTGCGGTGAGCCTGCAGGCGGTGCTCGGCATCCTGACGCTGCTCACCCAGGTTCCGATCGGACTGGCGCTCGCGCACCAGGCGGTCGCGATCGTGGTGTTGACGCTTGCGGTAATGCAGGTGGAGCGTCTGGCTTCGCGGCAGCTGACTGAGGCGCGGCCGCGCGGTGTTCCGCTGGGTCAGGCCAGCTGATCAACAATAGCCGTAGACTCCGCACGCGTAAGGCAGGCGCCAGAAATAGTCGACCTGCTTCCCGCCGTAATACGAGCCCTGATAATCGTAGTCCCAGGGGCGACCGTAATAGCCCGGCAGCGTGTGCGCGCCGGGCAGGAGCGGGGTGCCCGGCAGGTTGCGGATGTAACTGCCGATGCCATAGGCCGGCGAGATCAGCGCATCCGGATCGGTCTCGACATAGGCTCTTGGTGCTTCCTGCGGCGGAACAGCGGCGCGTCGCTTCGGCGTGGCCGGCAGATCGGCAGCCAGCGCCGTTGAAACCGTCAGCATCGCCGCAAGGGCAGGCACCATCCAGCGCAGCATCGTCGGCTCCGAATCAAAGGGGCGATCCAAAGACGATGTATGCGGCAGATGTGGTTAATGACTGTTAACTAGGCCCGTCATTCGAGGGCGGCTTTGCACTCCGCCCCGGAATGACAAGAACTAAGCGCCCAGCGCCTGCTCCAGATCCGCGATCAGATCTTCCTTGTCCTCGATGCCGATCGAGAGCCGCACCACGTCGGGGCCGGCGCCGGACTTGACCTTGGCGGCGTCGTCGAGCTGGCTGTGCGTGGTCGAGGCCGGGTGGATCACCAGCGAGCGGGTGTCGCCGACGTTTGCCAGATGCGAGAACAGCTGCAACTTCGACACCAGGCTAACACCGGCGTCATAGCCTCCCTTGAGGCTGAAGGTGAACACGGCGCCCGCGCCCCTCGGCGCGTATTTGCGCGCGAGCTGATTGTACTTGTCGCTCGGAAGGCCCGCATAGCTGACCGAGGCCACCGCCGGATGGCCGGCGAGGAATTCGGCGACCGCCTTGGCGTTGTCGCAGTGCTTCTGCATGCGCAGCGGCAGCGTCTCGATGCCGGTCAGGATCATGAAGGCGTTGAACGGGGAGAGCGCCGGCCCGAGGTCGCGCAAGCCCAGCACGCGGCAGGCGATCGCGAAGGCGAAATTGCCAAAGGTCTCCTGGAGGCGGATGCCGTGATATTCCGGCCGCGGCTCCGACAGCATCGGATATTTGCCGCCTATGGACCAGTCGAACGTGCCGGAATCGACGATGATGCCGCCGAGCGAATTGCCGTGGCCGCCCAAGAATTTCGTCAGCGAGTGCACGACGATGTCGGCGCCGTGGTCGATCGGGCGGATCAGATAGGGCGAGGCCAGCGTGTTGTCGACGATCAGCGGCACGCCGGCCTTGCGCGCCACCGTCGAGATCGCCTCGATGTCGGTGATGCTGCCGGCCGGATTGGCGATGGACTCGATGAAGATCGCCTTGGTGCGCGGCGTCACCGCGCGCTCGAAGCTTGCGATGTCATCGGGATCGGCCCACACCACGTTCCAGCCAAAGCTCTTGAACGCGTGCGTGAACTGGTTGATCGAGCCGCCATAGAGCTTTCGCGCTGCGATGAATTCATCGCCGGGCTGGAGCAATTGCTGCAGCACCACGACCTGTGCGGCGTGGCCCGAGGCCACCGCGAGCGCCGCCGTGCCGCCTTCGAGCGCAGCGACACGCTCCTCTAGCACTGCGTTGGTGGGATTGCCGATGCGGGTATAGATGTTGCCGAACGCCTGCAAACCGAACAGCGAGGCGGCGTGGTCGGCATCGTTGAAGACGAAGGACGTCGTTTGATAAATCGGAGTTGCGCGCGCACCGGTGGTGGGGTCGGGCTGTGCACCGGCATGCACGGCGAGCGTGGAAAATCCCGGAAGGCGATCGCTCATTGAGGGCGTCCTGTTCTCTTGGTCTGAAATCGCGCGGCATGCTGATCGGCGCGGCGTCCGCCGTCAAGCTGCGGCTTCACATCGAAAACGATCGTGCTACGCATTGTCGCGATCGCGAAATGAATCCTACGCGATCGCGTCAGCTTTGCTCAGTCTTGTTTTTGGCGGCGCGATCTGATGCCGCGGTGTCGCCACCGCCGACACTCATCCGATTGAGGGATAGCCGCATGCCTTGCGTCGGGACCGGCGCGCGCTTGGAGCTGAGCGTGCGTGAATTCACGCCCATCCAGGAGATCTCGGACGACAAGCGGCCGTATTCGATCTTGGGACAGCGGTTCATCACCACCTTGATACCGACGGACTCTGCCTTCGCCGCCGCAGCATCGTCGCGCGCGCCAAGCTGCATCCAGATCACCTTCGGCAGTGGATCGAGCGTGAGCGCCTCTTCGACCACAGGCATGATGTGGCTGGAGTTACGAAAAATGTCGATCATGTCGATCGGACGGCCGATGTCTGAGAGCGAGGCGACGAAGGGCTTTCCGAGCAGCTCCTTGCCGACATGACCGGGATTGACCGGGATCATGTCGTAGCCGCGCTGCGCCAGATATTTGAACGCAAAGTAGCTCGGCCGCACGTTGACCGGCGAGGCGCCGACCATCGCGATCGACTTCACGCTGTTGAGGATGCCGCGGATGTAATTGTCGGGATAGGCGTCGTGGTTCATCTCATATCTTTTCTTGTTGTCATTCATCCCGCCATGTCGGCGTACGCTTTGCGATGAAGGCGCCAATGCCTTCCTCGGCGTCGCGCGCCATCATGTTCTCGGTCATCACCTCTGCCGCATGGCGATAGGCCTCGGCAAGGCTCATCTCGGCCTGGCGATAGAATGCCTCCTTGCCGAGCTTGACGGTGTAGGCAGATTTCAGTGCGACCTGCTGTGCGAGCGCAATCGCGGCCTCGCGCTCGGTGCCGGCGGGGACGATGCGATTGACGAGGCCGATCTCGCGGGCGCGCGCGGCCGGGATCGGCTCGCCCGTCAGCAGCATCTCCATCGCCTGCTTGCGCGGCACGTTGCGCGACAGCGCCACCATCGGTGTCGAGCAGAACAGGCCGATGTCGACGCCGGGGGTGGCGAAGCTCGCCGCCTCCGAGGCGATCGCCAGATCGCAGCTTGCCACGAGCTGGCAGCCCGCCGCGGTGGCGATGCCTTGGACTGCAGCGACCACGGGCTTGGGCAGGCGCACAATCGCCTGCATCATGGCGCTGCACGCCGTCATGATCTGCGCAAAATAAGCCCGGCCGCGATCCGGATCGGTGCGGCGCGCGGTCAGTTCCTTCAGGTCGTGGCCGGCGGAAAAAGCGGGGCCGTTGGCTGCGATGACGGCCGCACGGATGTGCTTGTCTTCCGCGATCGCATTGAGGCTTGCATGCAGCTGTCCGATCATCGCCTCCGAAAGGCTGTTGCGCGCGGCTGGTCGGTTCAGCGTGAGCACGGCGACGCTGCCGACGATCTCGCGCAGCAGGATCGGCGGTTGCGGGGAGGGGGCACGGGCGGCCTGGGCGGACATCGAAGCGTTTCCAGTTGGATTATTGCAATTGGATGATGCAGATAACTTAATGTAACAGGGCAAGCGAAGCGAGGGTGGGAACAGCATGGCGTTGGCGAAAATGAGCGTGGCGGAGGTCGAGCAGTTTCTGCGTGACGAGTTTCCCCAGGCCTTCAGCGGCGATGACATCACGATCGAAAGCGCCGATGGCCAGACCTGCCTTTTGCGCCAGCGCTACAGCGAAAGGATGCTGCGACCGGGTGGAACCGTGTCCGGACCGACGCTCATGGCGCTGGCCGATTTCGCGATGTACATGGTGCTGCTGTCCGCAATCGGGCCGATCGGGCTCGCGGTCACGACCAATCTCAACATCAACTTCCTGCGCAAGGGCCAGCCCGGGCAGGACGTGCTGGCCGAGGCCCGACTGCTCAAGCTCGGCAAGCGCCTGGCAGTGGGGGAGGTGAATCTCCTGTCGGGCACATCAGCCGACCCAATCGCCCATGTCACCTCGACCTATTCCATTCCAAATATTTGAACTTTTTGCAGGTAATATAGAACCATATTTTTAAGTTATTGATTCTACGAATATAAATTCCGTCTTGGGGCATTGACCGCTGCGCCTCTCTTCTCTAGAAACCCGCCCAGTCCGGTGCGGTGTTCGCGCCGATGTCTCCCTCACGGAAATTCTGACATGAAAACCTTTTCGGCAAAGCCGGCCGAGGTGACGAAGAAGTGGGTGCTGATCGACGCCAAGGGTCTGGTCGTCGGCCGTCTCGCCACCATCGTCGCCATGCGGCTCCGCGGCAAGCACCTCCCGACCTACACCCCGCACGTCGATTGCGGCGACAACGTCATCATCATCAACGCGCAGCATGCGGTCCTCACCGGCCGCAAGCGCGAGCAGAAGACCTACTACAAGCACACCGGCTACGTCGGCCACGTCAAGGAGCGCACCGCGCGCCAGATCCTCGAAGGCCGTCATCCCGAGCGCGTGCTCGAGAAGGCCGTCGAGCGCATGATCCCGCGTGGTCCGCTCGGCCGCGTGCAGATGGGCAACCTGCGTGTCTACGGCGGCGCCGATCATCCGCACGAGGCGCAGCAGCCCGAGAAGATCGACATCGCCAAGTTGAACCGCAAGAACACGAGGGCCGCATAACATGGCCGAATCCATCCAGTCGCTCGACCAGCTCTCGCAGCTCAAGACGGCGGCCGCGCCCGAGGCGCCCAAGCACGAGAAGAAGGTCGACAAGTTCAACCGCGCCTACGCCACCGGCAAGCGCAAGGACGCGGTCGCCCGTGTCTGGATCAAGCCGGGCGCCGGCAAGGTCACCGTCAACTCGCGCGAGGTCGAGGTCTATTTCGCCCGTCCCGTGCTGCGCATGATGATCGAGCAGCCGTTCTCCGTGGCCCAGCGTTCCGGCCAGTACGACGTGATCTGCACGGTCGCCGGCGGTGGCCTATCCGGCCAGGCTGGCGCCGTCCGTCACGGCATCTCCAAGGCGCTCACCTATTTCGAGCCGGAGCTGCGCAGCGTGCTCAAAAAGGGCGGCTTCCTGACCCGCGACTCCCGCGTGGTCGAGCGTAAGAAGTACGGCAAGGCCAAGGCCCGCCGGTCCTTCCAGTTCTCGAAGCGTTAATCGCTTCGATCACATTCGCCGCGAAAGCGGCTCCAATGAGATGCAAAAGGGCGCTGTTTTCAGCGCCCTTTTTGTTGTTCGTTTGTACGCAAATTGATGACGTGTTTCCCGAAAACTTGGGTCCACGCGAAAACCTGAATGGAACCCGCGAGACATAGCGTCACATTCGGAAGGGCGCGCAAATCGGCTGGGCCGATCGCGTAACTGCTATGTTTTAGAGGGGGCCGACATGATGTCGCTCGATAGCATCACGCTCTATTTGGTCGCCACCATGGTTGCCGCACTGCTCGGCGCCATGATGGTGTTTTTCGGCAGACAGGAGAACAGCCCCGCGCTGAAATGGTGGGGCACCGCCTATCTCCTCGGTGCCGCCTCCGTCGCGCTCTGGACTGCGGCCGGCGACAGGCTGGGGCCGCATCTCTATCTGGCGTTAAATGCCGTCGGCTTCGTCGCCTGCGGCATGGTGTGGAATGCGGCGCGCGTCTTCCATGGCCGCAAGCCGAACTGGCCCGGCCTCGTGCTCGGCGCGCTCGCCTGGGTCGCTGCCGTCACGCTGCTCAACGCCGAGGCGTCCGTGCTGCGTATGATCATCGGCGCCGGCATCGTCTCGGTCTATGCGGCGCTGACCGCGAGCGAGCTCTGGACCGAGCGGCGCAAGAGCCTGCAACGGCGCTGGCCAGCCTTCCTGATGCCGGTGATGCACGGCTGCGCGTTGATGCTGCCGATCGTGCTCGGCAGCTTCCTGCGCCCGCACGACGCCGGCTTCTCGTCGAGCATCTGGGTCACCGTGTTCGCGGTCGAGCTCGTGCTCTATGCCGTCGGCACCGTGTTCGTGATCTTCATGCTGGTGTCCGAGCGCACGGTGACCGCGCACCGGACCGCCGCGTCGACTGATCCCCTGACCGGCATGCTCAACCGGCGCGGTTTCTCCGAGGCCTGCAGCCGCGTGATCGAGCGCGAGGCCAAGGCCGGGCGGCCGGTGACCGTGATGATCTTCGACATCGACCACTTCAAGTCGATCAACGATCGGTTCGGTCATCCCGCCGGCGACGAGATGCTGAGACTGTTCTCGACTGTCGTCGTCAGCAACTTGCGCATCTCCGACCTCTCGGGCCGCATCGGCGGCGAGGAGTTTGCGGCCTTGCTGCCGTGCTCGCTGGAAGAGGGGGTGCTGGTCGCCGAGCGCGTGCGCGAAGCGTTCGAGACCTCCGGCGTCGTGGTCGATGAAGGTCCGGTCGATACTACCGTCAGCATCGGCGTCGCCGGCGGTCCGGCCGGAACCGAGCTCGAGGTGCTGCTGGCTTCGGCCGACACCGCGCTCTACCAGGCCAAGCGCGGCGGCCGTAACCGCGTCGAGGCGGCGGAGGAGCTGCCGCTGTCGCTGGAGAACTGGCGTCGCCAGAGCGCTGCGCGGCCCGGTGCGCCGCAGGCGCGTCCGGCTACCGCCTGAGACGACAGGCGGCCTTGCGGTAATCCTCTGTTTACCATTCGATCCCTACCATCATGGTCATGGAATCGATCCGTCGACAGACCCCGCAGGCCGCCCTGATGTCACTCGAAGCCCAAGCTGCCTCGGCACGCGGCGGTTTCGCCTGTCTGTTCTCGACGGCGGACGAATACGAGAGCGCGCTGATCACGGAGCGTCGTGCGCAAGGACGATACGGCCAAGCCCGCAGCTACTGGCCGTTCGTGCTGTTCGTCGGCTGCGCGTTCATCGTGGCGGGCACCGTGCTGCTGCTCGCCTGAGAGGCTTGCATTTAAGAGACCTGCATTTTGCAGCCGTCCAGGCGCCGTTTCGGCGCCTTTTTCTTTTGCGCCGTCTGCGGTAGACACGCCCATCGAACAGAAATGGGTGGAAACCGATGATCACCGAGATCGCGCAAATCGACGTCAAGCCGGGCAGCGAAAAGGATTTTGAGGCGGCCGTCGCCAAGGCCAAGGCCGCCTTCGGCCGCTCCAAGGGCTTTCACGGCTTCGAACTGCACAAGTCGATCGAGAAACCGCAGCGCTACCGGCTGATGGTGAAGTGGGCGACACTGGAGAGCCACACCGTCGATTTCCGCGGCTCCGAAAACTTCACCGAATGGCGCGGCCTCGTCGGGCAGTATTTTGCTTCGCCCCCCGAGGTCGAGCACACCGAGACCGTGCTGACGACCTGAAGCAGGCTCAGGCCGCCTCGGCCAGAGACGGCGCCTCATACGTCTTGAAATGGTCGATCATGACCTTGGCGATGGCGACCAGTGGCAGCGCCAGCGCGAGGCCCCAGATTCCGAACACGACGCCGAGCAGGATCTGGAACGCGAACAGCGTGGCCGGCGGAATGTCCAGGGCCTGGCGCTGGAGGATCGGCGTCAGCACGTAGCTTTCCATGGCGTGGACGCCGAGGAACAGCAGCAGCGCGGACAGCGCCGCGATCCAGCCCGACGCAAGGCTCGCCAGCACCACGATGACCCCGGCGATGATGGCGCCGACGGTCGGGACAAAGGCGAGCAGGCCTGCCTGGATTCCCAGGATGAACGCGCCGGGGATGCCGATGACGGCAAGGCCGATCCAGGTCACCGCGCCGACCGCGAGCATGACCGTAATCTGCGCGATCAGCCAGCGCTCGAGCGTCTCGCTGATGCGGTCGATGATGAGGGTGATGCGCGTGCGATGTCTGGCCGGCGCGAGGAACAACAGGCCGTCGTGATAGACGCTGGGCTGGGCGGCGAAGGCGAGACCCAGGAACAGCACGATAAAAATGTTTCCGACACCGTGGATGGTGCCAAGCAGCAGCTTGAAGGTCTGGCTCACGATCGCCCCGCCGCTGGAGGCGAGCGCGCCGGCGCCGGGCAATGCACCGCGCGGGGGCGCTGCTGGTGAGGGCGTCGAGTCCGATGTTGTCGCCGCCGTGGCGTCAGGCGCCGCGTTGCCGAGATCGAAGAAGCTGGTGTCGATGCCGTGGCCTTCGAGGAAGGACCGGACGTTGGTGATCTGCGACTTGATGGTGTTGCTCAGCAGCGAGGCCTGCTCGGCGATGGTGGCACCGCCGAGATAGGCGACGCCCGCGAGCATCAGGGCGAGGGCGATGCAGACGATCGCGAGCCGGACGGGATGCGGCAGGTGCACGCGGCGGCCGAGCGCGCCCGTCAGCGCATTGAGGCCGAGGCCGAGCAGCATGCCGGTGAAGATCAGCAGCAAGGTGGCGGCAAAATACCAGGTGAAGACCAGCATTGCCGTGAACAGAACAACGCCGATGCCCCCGACCGAGATCGCCCAGGCGAGATCGGCACGAGGGCGGGGCCGTTCATCTGCGGGGATGGTCACATCGGGTCCTTTCGCCGGCTGCGGGGGAGGCACTTTTTCGCGAAATTCCGCCTCGGATCAAGCCGGTCGAAAACCGCCGGTTTGACGTTGTCCACGGTCTCATCGGGCGAACGCCACCGGCGTGAACGGCGCCGCGGCCGCCCTCCGACCGGGCATTTGCGCGAAAATAGCATTGCCGTCCCGCGATCCCTTCTGTTGAATTTGTTCCACCCCAAGGGCATGTTTGGAGAATCTTCTTACGGAGGAGGTCGGAACGGGAGATGAGAAAGCCGGTCGTCGGCGTGATCGGGAATGCCCATCGCGTCGAAAATCGATTTCAGGTCCAGATGGTCGGCGAGCGAAATCTGCGCGCCGTGGCCGAGGTCTCCGGTGGCTTGCCGGTGATGTTCGCGGGCTCGCCCGACATCACCGATATCGGGGCGCTGCTCGATACCGTCGACGGCGTCATCCTCACCGGCGCCCGGGCCAACGTGCACCCGACGCGTTTCAACGTCGATCCCTGCGAGAAGCACGAGCCCTACGACATCCACCGCGACGAGGTTGCGCTGGCGCTCTCGGTTGCCTGCGTCGCCCGCGGCATCCCGCTGTTCGGCATCTGCCGCGGCCTCCAGGAGATGAACGTCGCATTCGGCGGCTCGCTGCACCCCGAGATCCGCGAAATCCCGGGCCGCATGAATCACCGCATGCCCAGGCTCGAGAATGGCGAGATCCATCCCGATCCGACCGTGGTGTTCGCCGACCGCCACGACGTCGACCTGACGCCGGGCGGGGCGTTCGCGAAGATCCTCGGGTGCGAGAAGATCCGGGTCAATTCGCTGCACGGCCAGGGCATCCTGGAGCCCGGCAAACGTGTGCTGATCGAAGGCGTCGCCGAGGATGGCACCATCGAGGCGATCCGCATCGCCGAAGCCCCGACCTTCGCGCTCGGCGTGCAATGGCACGCCGAATACGATCCGCAGCACAATCCGATCAACCGCAAGCTGTTCGAGGCCTTTGGCGAAGCGCTCGTGGCGCGGCAGAAGGCGGTGGCGTAGGCTAAGCACACGTCGAGGCTTTGGGGGCCGACTCTCGGCACGCCGTCATTGCGAGCCAACGGGTCCGACGAATTCAATTCATCGAGCTCATGCTAGGCATGTGCGCTGATGAGCCGATCAATTCGATCTGCCGGAACGAGCCCATTAGGTCTGCATGGCTGCTACACCATCGATGGCTGCGGGCCTATAGAGGGGATGGACCGCCGTGCGCGGTGAGCGCTCGTGCGTACCACCATTTTCATAGAACTAGATTGTAACTGCCCCACGTAGCTTAATTCGGTTGTGAGGGCTCAACTCATGACGAAGTACTTTTCGAAGCGCATCGTGACTGATGTGTTCGTAGTCGTCATATCGGTGGTGACAATCACGATTGCAGCGACATCGTTGGGCGAGCCCATTGTTGCAGGGATTGCTGCTTCTGTTCCGGGCCCATTCCATCTTGCGACGGAAAGGACACTTGCAGGTGCCGGGCCGAGCAAACCGACGCTCGCCCGCGCGCCAACGGGTTGTCGGCTTCGATCTGCTCCTCTGCAATGGAACGTGGACTGGCTTTTCCGTCCGCCTGCCGCTCCCACACGATGAATGCGATCCCAATTGAGGGCGCGGCAAAGATGGGCGGCCCGTGTTTCGCCCATGCGCCTTCCAAATCTCGGGCGGCATAAACCAATCAGTAGGAATTGGTCCGCTCCGATTTTTGCGGCTCTGATTTGTTCTTTGAGAACGAAGTGGAGTCAGATGCAGAACGAAAGCTGGCGGTGAGGTGCAAAGTTCATCTTTCCAGTGCGGTTGAATCGTAGACGCGCTCAGTTGGTCGTCTGGTGTCAGCCTCACACCGTCCGCTCCATCCGCCGGGTGCGGTAGGCCTGCGGCGACATCAGGGTCAGCTTGCGGAATGCCTTGCGAAAGCTGCTTTCGTCCTCGTAGCCGGCCGCCCGCGCGATGGTCTTGACCGGCTGCGCCGTCGTCTCCAGCAGCGTGCGCGCGTGCTCGACGCGGCGGCGCGTGATGAAGGCCCGCGGCGGCTCGTGCGTGAGCTCCTGAAACTTCCGGTTCAGCGTGCGCTCGCTGAGGCCGAGTGCGTCGGCGAGGCGCTTGACCGTCATCGGACGCTTGCCCGCGCGCCGAACCAGCAGGTCGGCCCTGGTCAGCAGCGGATCCTGCGACAGCAGGTAACCGACGGGCATGAAGATCGACTGGCTGCGCTGCGCGGTGTCGATGACGACGTAATCGGCGCACAACTTTGCGATCTCCTTGCCGTCGACCATCTCGATCAGTCTGAGCAGGAGGTCGACCCACGACATCGGTCCGGCCGCGCAGACGAGGCGGTCCGCGCAGGTGATGACGGCGTCCGGGGCGAGGTCGATCGCGGGATGGCGTTGCCGCAGCTCGTTTTGCAGCCACCAGGTGATGGTGGCGCGGCGGTTGTCGAGCAGGCCGGCGCCGGCCAGCAGAAATACGCCGCTGCAAAATGCACCGATCAGCCGGCCATTTGCGTGCTGCTGCCGGAGCCAGGCGCCGGCGCGGGCATATTGCGGTTGCAGGCGCGCGGCCGTGACGTGGTCGACGAGATTGCCGGGGACGATGATCGCGTCGAAGCTGCCGCGGCTCGTGGTCGCGCCATCGACCGAAACCAACTGGCCGCCGCCGGCGCGCACCGCCTTGCCATCGAGCGAGAGCGTCTGGCAGGCGAACCGGGATTTTGCTCCGCTCTGCTGCATCACGTGGTTGGCGAGCGACAGGACGTCGGCGACGCCGGCGATCGCCGAATGCATGCAGCCTTCCAGCGCCAGAATTGCGAGCTTCATAGGACCTCCGGGCGATGCGACGATCCTATCCGATCGGCGTGCGGGTGCGTGGCGGAAATTGCCCGATCTCTGTCTTATCCGCCACTGCCTGGCCGCCAGTGTCCGGTCCAATCTGCCGCCGTCGTCACACGACATGATTGGAGAAAGACATGCCTTACGTCACCATTTCCACCGTCCGCGGCATCCTGGACGCTGTGCAGAAGAAGACGCTGCTCGAACGCGTCACCGACCTCCTGGTCGAGGTCGAAGGGCAGGGCAACCCCGATTTCCGCCGCAACGTCTGGGTGAGGATCGAGGAGCACGAGCCCTCGCACTGGTCGCTCGGCGGCATGCAGCCGACGAGCGAGATCATCGCGAGCACGTTCGGACCGATCGGCGCGGACGGCGTGAGGGTGGCACGCTAGCAGCGCCTGGCGCGGGGCGGATCAGCCGTAGGCAGGTCCGCCACTGCCTCTGCTCAACCGATCACATCGCCATCCTACTGGCCATTTGCATTGCGTTGCACAATCGCAACGTTGGTCTCCATGCGCAGCATTGAGGTTCACAAGGGGAACACCATATGCTCTGTAAGGGAGCCCTTGCCGTGCAAACCATGAAGGCGGCCCTCGTTGCGGCGATCACCGTCGTGGCATTGATCTGCTGCCTCCTTCCCAGCTCAGCGGAGGAGAGCAGCCGCCTTGCACTGATTGTTTCGATCGACGGGGCCATTGGCCCTGCGTCAGCCAGCTATGTGCGGGAGGCTTTGGCCAAGGCGAGCGAACGGCGCGCCGAGATCGTGCTTCTGAGAATGAACACGCCCGGCGGTCTCAATTCGAGCATGCGCGAGATCATCGCGGATGTGCTCGCCTCGCCCATCCCCGTCATCGGCTACGTCGCTCCCTCCGGCGCCCACGCGGCGAGTGCCGGGACCTATATCCTTTATGCGACCCATATCGCGGCGATGGCACCAGGCACCAATATCGGTGCGGCGACGCCGGTCCAGATTGGCGGACCGCTGCCGGGCCTGCCGAGCGGTGCACCCGACAAGGATGGCAAAGACAAGAAGGATGAGCCGAAGGACGCGATGACGGCGAAGGCCACGAACGACGCCGTTGCCTTTATCCGCAGCCTCGCCGAACTGCGCAGCCGCAATGCGGACTGGGCGGAGAAGGCGGTCCGTGAGGCCGCCACTCTCTCTGCCAACGGCGCGCTAGAGGCCCATGCCATCGATCTCGTCGCGCGGGACCAGGCTGAATTGCTGCGGCAGCTCGATGGCCGTGTGGTGGAGGTTGCAGGCGGCAAGACGCAACGCCTCGCGACGAAGGATGCGGTCGTCGAAGCCATCGAGCCGGGACGGATATCCCGCTTCCTGGCGGTCATCACCGATCCGAACGTGGCGTTCATTCTCCTGATGGTCGGCATCTACGGTCTGATCTTCGAGTTCATGTCTCCCGGAGCCGTCGCTCCCGGAGTCGTCGGCGCGATCTGCCTGCTGATCGGCCTCTACGCGCTCAATTTGCTGCCGATCAACTATGCCGGCCTCGCCCTGATGCTGGTCGGACTCGTGCTTCTCACCGTCGAAGCCTTCAATCCAACAGTGGTGATCGGTCTCGGAGGGATCATCGCTTTCGTGCTGGGTGCGCTGATGCTGTTCAGGGTCGAGGCGCCCGGCTACCAGCTGTCGTGGTGGGTGATCGGCATCACTACAGCTGTGTTCGTCGGCTTTGCACTGGTCGTGCTTGGTTCGCTTCGGCGGGCCGCCAAGGCTCCTGAACGGGTCGGCGCGCAGGCCATGCGAGGCTTGTCCGCCGAAATTCTCGACTGGAACGGGAACGAGGGTCATGTGTTCGCCCATGGTGAACGCTGGCAGGCGCGCGGCGCCGACACGTTCGAGCCCGGAGAGACGGTCGAAGTTGCCAGCGTCGTCGACCTGACGCTGCTGATACGGCGCGCACCGGCGAGGACCGGTGAGGGAGGTACATCATGATGCTGGAATATCTGACCTATGCGGCGCTCGCGCTGCTAGTCGTCATATTTCTGTCCCAGGCCATTCGAATCCTGCGCGAATATGAGCGCGGCGTCGTCTTTACGCTCGGCCGCTTTACCGGCGTGAAGGGCCCGGGCCTCATCCTCCTCATTCCGGTCGTGCAGCAACTCGTCAAGGTCGATCTACGGGTGATGGTGCAGGTCGTGCCGCCGCAGGACGTGATCTCGCGGGACAACGTGTCCGTCAAGGTCAACGCCGTTCTGTACTTCCGCATCGTCGACCCCGAGCGCGCCATCATCAAGGTCGGCGATTTCATGGCGGCGACCAGCCAGCTCGCCCAGACCACGTTGCGTTCGGTGCTCGGCAAGCACGAGCTCGACGAGATGCTTGCCGAGCGCGACAGGTTGAACGCCGACATCCAGGAGATCCTCGACAAGCAGACCGACGTCTGGGGCATCAAGGTCACCGGCATAGAGATCAAGGACGTCGATATCAACGAAACCATGGTTCGCGCCATTGCCAAACAGGCTGAGGCCGAGCGCTTGCGGCGGGCCAAGGTGATCAATGCGATGGGCGAGCAGCAGGCCGCCGAAAAGCTCGTCGAAGCCGGCCGGATCCTCGCGCAGGAGCCTCAGGCCATGCAGCTGCGTTATTTCGCGGCTCTGCACGACATCGCCGGTGAAAGGTCGTCGACCGTCGTGTTTCCGCTACCGATGGGCTTGCTCGACCATTTGATGCCGCGGCCTAACAACCCGTAGCCGTAAGCGGCGAAGATGACCCATCTTCGGCCTAAATGGGCGTGTCGAATGTTGATGCCTACTTAAACGGGAGCAACATTCGATGACCAAGCACGCCGTTAGCCCACCAAGCCGCTGCCAACGCCGGACATTCATGCTTGCCGTTCCGCTGGTCGCCTTCGCACTTTGTTCGTGGCCGATCGGCGGAGCGGCGCAGGCCGCAGAGCCCGGTAAGGATACCCCTGCCGCCAATCTGCCCCGCATTCTCGTGCTGGCGACGGGCGGCACCATCGCGGGCCAGGCCGACCCGCGCGCGACGGGCGCGTACAAATCCGGCCAGATCACGGGCGAGCAGCTGATGCAGTCAGTGCCGGGCCTGGACAAGCTGGCGAAGCTGAACGCCGAGCAGATTTCGTCGATCGGATCCCAGGACATGAACGACAAGGTCTGGTTTGCGCTGGCCCGCCGCATCCAGGAGGCCTTCGACAAGAATGAAGCCGATGGCGTCGTCATCACCCATGGCACCGATACGCTGGAGGAGACCGCATTCTTTCTCGACAACGTGGTGCGCGGCGACAAGCCCGTGGTGATCGTCGGCTCGATGCGGCCGGCCACGGCGGTGAGCGCGGACGGCCCCGGCAATCTCTACGAGGCCGTGCAGGTGGCCGCCGATCCGCGCTCGCGCGGGCGGGGCGTCATGGCGGTGCTGAACGACAAGATTCAGGGCGCCCGCTCGGTCACCAAGACCAACACCACGAGCATCGAGACGTTCAATACGTCCAATGACGGGCCGATCGGTTATGTCGACACCGCCGGCGGCATCCGTTTCATGACCCAGGCCGCCGGCCTCAAGCGCGCCACCTATCAGCTGCCGGCAGGGGAGCAATTGCCGCGCGTCGCGATCGTCTACTCTCACGCCAACATGGACGCCGTTCCGATCGAGGATGCCATCTCGCACGGCGCCAAGGGCATCGTGCTCGCCGGCGTCGGCGACGGCAATACGTCCAAGCCCGCCCTCGAAGCGCTTGAAGCGGCGGCGAAGAAGGGCGTCATCGTCGTCCGTTCGACGCGGGTCCGCTCCGGCTTCGTCACCCGAAACGTCGAGGTCGATGACGACAAGAATGGGTTCGTCGTGTCCGAGGACCTCAATCCCCAGAAGGCGCGCGTTCTCACCCAATTGCTGATCGCGAGCGGTGTGACGGCGCCGGCCGAATTGCAGAAGGCTTTCACCGCGACTTGGTAGCGGCTGGCTCGTATCTTGTAGGGTGGGTTAGCTTAGCGGGTTGCGCGAAGCGCAAATCGCTAGGCGTAACCCACCAATTTCGTTCCGTATTTGCTGAAGCATGGTGGGTTACGCCAGCGGACTGCGCTTCGCAGCCGCCAGCTAACCCACCCTACAGACCCAACGGCCCAAACGAAAAGGCGCTCCTTTCGGAGCGCCTTTTGCTTGTCGTATTCTGTTCGAGCCGATCAGCCTGTAGGATGGGTTGAGCCCTTGCGAAACCCATCGCTTCCTTCTCTAATCACATTCCATTATGACGGGTTATGGGGGCAGCTTCTTCTTCACCGTCAATCTGGCGGAGCGGAGGCGTTCTTTGCTGACAGATCATGTTGACGTACTACGCGCGGCGTTTCGCGAAACACGCCAGCGTCATCCATTCACGATGGATGCCGTCGTTGTGCTACCAGATCATCTCCATGCGGTATGGACGCTGCCCGAGGGCGACGCCGATTTTGCAACACGCTGGCGACTGATCAAATCCGCCTTCTCCCGCGGCGTCGCGCGCGGCGAGCGGATATCCTCGAGCCGCGCCGCAAAGGGCGAGCGCGGCATCTGGCAGCGCCGCTATTGGGAGCACACCATTCGCGATGAAGACGACTTCGTTCGGCATGTCGACTACGTCCACATCAATCCCGTCAAGCATGGGCTCGTTCCGCGGGTGCGCGACTGGGCATTGTCCTCGTTTCATCACCATGTGAAACTTGGAAACTATCCGGTGGACTGGGCGGGCGATCATTCCGAGGACACCCACGAATACGGTGAAAGACGACGGGACAAATGATGGGTTTCGCAAGGGCTCAACCCATCCTACGAATTCCGACAACTCCCGAAACGAAAAGGCGCTCCTTTCGGAGCGCCTTTTGCTTGTCGTATTCTGTTCGAGCCGATCAGCCCGAATAGTACATGTCGAACTCGATCGGGTGCGGGGTCATCTCGAAGCGCTCGACTTCGGTCATCTTCAGCTCGATATAGGCATCGATGAAATCGTCGTCGAACACGCCGCCGGCCTTGAGGAAGGCGCGGTCCTGGTCGAGATTCTCGAGGGCTTCACGCAAGCTGCCGCACACCGTCGGGATCTGCTTCAGCTCTTCCTTCGGCAGATCGTAGAGATCCTTGTCCATCGCCGGACCCGGATCGATCTTGTTCTTGATGCCGTCGAGGCCGGCCATCAGCATCGCGGCGAAGCCGAGATAGGGGTTGGCGAGCGGATCGGGGAAGCGCACCTCGACACGCTTGGCCTTCGGCGAAGCGGTGTAGGGGATGCGGCAGGAGGCCGAGCGGTTGCGCGCGGAGTAGGCGAGCAGCACGGGGGCCTCATAGCCCGGGACCAGACGCTTGTAGGAGTTGGTCGAGGGATTGGTGAAGGCGTTGATCGCCTTGGCATGCTTGATGATGCCGCCGATGTAGTGGAGGCATGTCTCCGACAGGTCGGCGTATTTGTTGCCGGCGAACACCGGCTTGCCTTCCTTCCAGATCGACTGGTGCACGTGCATGCCCGAACCGTTGTCGCCGTAGACCGGCTTCGGCATGAAGGTGGCGGTCTTGCCGTAGATGTGCGCGACCTGGTGGGTGCAGTATTTGTAGATCTGGAGGTGGTCGGCCATCAGCGTCAGCGTGTCGAACTTCATGCCGAGCTCGTGCTGGGCGGAGGCGACCTCGTGGTGATGCTTCTCGACCTTGACGCCCATCTTGGCCATGGCCCCGAGCATCTCCGAGCGCATGTCCTGCACGGAGTCCTGCGGCGGAACCGGGAAGTAGCCGCCCTTGGTGCGGACGCGGTGGCCGAGATTGCCGCCTTCATATTCAGTGTCGGAGTTGGTCGGCAGCTCCGAGGAGTCGAGGCGGAAACCGGTGTTGTAGGGGGTCGAGGAGAAGCGCACGTCGTCGAACACGAAGAACTCGGCCTCGGGGCCGACGAAGACGGTGTCGCCTACGCCCATCGACTTCACCATCGCCTCCGCCTTCTTGGCGATGCCGCGGGGGTCGCGGTTGTAGGGCTCGCCGGTGGTCGGCTCGAGCACGTCGCAGGTGATGACCATCGTGGTCTCGGCGAAGAACGGATCGATCGTCGCAGTCACCGGATCGGGCATCAGGCACATGTCGGACTCGTTGATCGCCTTCCAGCCGGCGATCGAGGAGCCGTCGAACATCGTCCCTTCGGCGAAAATGTCCTCATCGATCATGCTGACGTCGAACGTCACATGCTGCCACTTGCCGCGCGGATCGGTGAAGCGCAGGTCGACGTATTTGACGTCGTTGTCCTTGATCGATTTCAGGACGTCTTTGGCGGTCTTCATGCATACCCCTTTTGGCTCTGCGGGTCGGTTTCCAGATGAGCAAGATTATTCTCGCTTGGGCGAGTTTGGCGCGACCGCACAAACGAAATCAGGCCGCCGAAGCAGCCTTATTTCCTGTCAGAGTGTCGCAAAATGCGGGATAGCACCCGGCTCAGATAGCGTCCAGCCCGGATTCGCCGGTTCGGATGCGGATCGCCTCTTCGACGTTGGAGACGAATATCTTGCCGTCCCCGATGCGCCCGGTCTGCGCGGCGCGGCGGATCGCCTCGATGGCGCGCTCGACCAGATCGTCGCCGATCACGATCTCGATCTTCACCTTGGGCAGGAAGTCGACGATGTATTCTGCGCCGCGGTAGAGTTCGGCGTGACCCTTCTGCCGGCCAAAGCCCTTGGCCTCGGTGACGGTGATGCCCTGAAGGCCGACTTCCTGAAGCGCTTCCTTCACCTCGTCGAGCTTGAATGGCTTGATGATGGCTTCGATTTTCTTCACTGCGCGCCTCCCGGCCTCTCGATCAAATAGCAACGTCTTCGTCAGGATGCGCTTTGTCACGCACGATCTTGTCTTCGCTATGCCGGGATGCCTGACCAGCCCGGCAACAACGGCCGGCCACACCCTGATGAATGCCAGTGAGCACGACAAACCGAAGCGGCTTCCTCGAAAGCAGGGTCTATGCCAAGTTGCAAATGCCCTGATTATTGGAGCGTTATCAGCCTTTTAACGAGCACAATCTGATAGGTGGCGCCGACTGGCCCAAAATACCGCAGACTACGAAATAGGCAAACGGTTCAATATATGTGCAGATCGTTGTTCCGTGGGATGGGTCGGCGCGGAACGTGCCCGTTGAACGGGCGTTTGGACCAGGGAAGTGGCATGGAAGTTCTGACCAACGCTGAAATGCAGCGCGCCGATCAGCTCAGTATCGCGGCAGGCACGCCCGGCTTCAAGCTGATGCTCAGCGCCGGCCAGGCGGTCGCCGAGGCGGCCAATGCGCTGGTCGAGGAGGGGCCGATCCTGATCGTCGCCGGCCCCGGCAACAATGGCGGCGACGGTTTTGTCGCAGCCGCCGAGCTCGCCGCCCAGGGCCGCGAGATCTCGGTGATCCTGATGTGCGAACGCGACCAGCTCCAGGGTGACGCCGCCTCCGCCGCGCGGGGCTGGAAGCACCCGGTGCTCCCGTTCAATCCGCAGGCGATCGGAAAGCCGGCGCTGATTATCGATGCGCTGTTCGGCGCGGGCCTCAGCCGTCCCGTCGACGGCGAGGCGCGCGCCATGATCGAGGCGATCAACGGCAACGGCGCCTTGGTGCTGGCCGTCGACCTGCCGAGCGGCATCAACGGCACCAGCGCCGCCGTGATGGGCGCGGCCGTGAATGCCACGGAGACCGTGACCTTCTTCCGCAAGAAGCCGGCGCATCTGTTGCTGCCGGGCCGCATGCATTGCGGCCGTGTGCGCGTCGCCGACATCGGCATCGACGCGAGCGTGCTGGATGAGATCGCCCCGCAGCTCTTCGAGAACGATCCGGATTTCTGGGGCGCCGCCTTTCCGGTTCCACGCATCGACGGCCACAAATTTGCGCGGGGCCATGTACTGGCCGTCTCCGGTGACGCAGCCGCGACAGGCGCTGCGCGGCTCGCCGCGCGCGGGGCGCTGCGGGCCGGCGCGGGCCTCGTGACGCTGGCGAGCCCGCGCGATGCGCTCGCGATCAATGCCAGCGCGCTGACCGCGGTGATGGTTCGCCCGGTCGACACCGCGATCGAGTTCGGCGAGATCCTCGGCGACAAGCGCTATAACACCTGCATGATCGGCCCCGGCGCGGGCGTCGGCGAGCGCACCTGCGATCTCGTTCATACCGCACTGACGGCGCAGCGGCATCTGGTGCTGGACGCGGACGCGCTGACGAGCTTTGCCGCAAAGCCAGAGCGACTGTTCGAATCGATCAGGTCCTCGCAGGACAATGCGGTGGTGCTGACCCCGCACGAGGGCGAATTTCCGCGGCTGTTCTCGGATCTCAGCAACAAGCATCCCGGCCGGTCCAAGCTCGAGCGCGTGCGCGCCGCCGCCGAGCGCTGCGGCGCTGTCGTGCTGCTGAAGGGACCGGACACGACGGTCGCGGCCCCTGACGGCCGCGCCACCATCGCCGCCAACGCGCCGCCCTGGCTCGCCACCGCCGGCGCCGGCGACGTGCTCTCGGGCATCATCGCAGGCCTCCTGGCGCAAGGCGTGCCGGCCTTTGAGGCCGCCAGCATCGGCGTCTGGATGCATGGCGAGGCGGGAAGCGAGGCGGGGCCGGGGCTGATCGCGGAAGACCTGACCGAGACGCTGCCGGCCGTGCACCGGCGGATCTATGATGCGCTCGGGGTGGAGTACTAGTGCTGAGGCAGCTCGCACTCGCGGACATGGGTGCGGCCGCCCAGGTCCATCGGATTGCGTTCGACCAGGCGATGCCGTGGCTCGCCGGGTTGCACACGCCGGACGAGGACCGCTGGTTCTACCGCGAGCGTGTTTTCCGACATGCCGCGTGTGGGGACGCTTCCACGACGAAGTGCTCGGCGGGATCATTGCATTCCGTGAGGGCTGGATCGAGCAGCTCTACGTGCTTCCGGTTGCCCAGGGTCGTGGTGTCGGTACCGAACTCCTTGACGTTGCCAAAGAGGCCTGCGATCGACTCGAGCTCTGGACCTTCCAATGCAACGCGCCGGCCGGGCGCTTCTATGAAGCGCGCGGATTTGCGCTGGTCGAGCAGACCGATGGGGTGCGGAACGAGGAACGGGAGCCCGACGCTCGGTACCTCTGGACGCGCCAATAGGCGCTCACTCCACCGCGTACCAGCGCACGAGCCGCGGGGCGGCCCAGTCGGTCAGAACGGATTCGATCAGCCATCGTCCGGATGAGGTCGCCGCGAATGCGATGCGCTGGGTCTGGCCGGGCTCGATCGCGAGCGTATCAAGCCAGTAGGGCTTCCAGCCGTCGTCGAGCTTGTCGAGCAGGCGGAAATGGTGGCCGTGCAGGTGGAACACGGTCGTGACCGGGGCGGGGTTCTTCAGCGCCAGCACGATCGTGCGGCCGGCCTTGGCGCGGAAGGTCGGGGCGGAGGCGGTGGAGAAATTGACGGGCCGCGTCCAGCCGGCGTCGGCTGCGCCGAGCGCGACATCGAACCGCAGGGCGCCTTTCAGGTCGAGGTTGTCAGGCAGCCCGTTGGAGGGCAGCGGCTGCGGATCAAATAGCGGAGCGCGCCGCTCCCGATAGCCTGATATCGTCAGCTTGCCGACCTGGCGGGCCTCCTTGCCGTCATGCAGCAGGAATGCGGCCGATGTGGCCGTGTCCACAAACGCGTCGGCCCGCGCGCCGGGGGCCAGCACCAGCGCCCCGCTGCGCGCCGAAAACGGCTCGGCCGGTTGTCCGTCCAGGGCCATCACGCGGACGTCGTGGCTTTCCAATTTGATCGCCAGAACAGTACGTTGGGAGCCGTTGATAAAGCGCAGCCGCAGCCGCTCATTGGCCGCGGCTGAGAGTTCGAATGAAGTCTGTCCGTTGATCGTATAGAGCGGCGTCGTGTCCTTGGGATCGCGCCCCGGAGGAAGCGCGGTCCCATCCGGCCGCACGCGCCATTCCTCGATCAGCAAAACCTCGTCACGATCGACAGCGACCCGATCTGTCTCCTCGGCGATGACCGGAAGCGGGCGCGCGGGTTGCTTCAGGCCGTCCTCGAAGAGGCGGAAGTCGGCCAGCAGGGTTCCTGCATTAGATATTGAAATAATTGATGTTTCAGTCGCGTCCGGGGCCGTCGGCGCGCGCCCCCGGAGAGGATCGGAAGTGGCCGGGCCGGTCAGGCCGTACCAGACTGGTGCAAGCGGCACACGCAGCTCGTTCCGGAACACCACCTCGCAGCGGTTGCCGCGCTTGAGACGGACGTTTCCCAGGTGGCTTACCGCGGCCAGCTCCCAGATTGGTGTCGGCGGCTGACCCGGCGTCAAGGCCAGCGTGGCCGGTCGTGCCTGGAGCGCGAGCTGGGCGGTCACGAGCGGGCCTGCGCCGCCGCCGATCAGCCCGGCCGCCGAGGCGCCAAGTCCAGTCAAAAGTCCGGTCAAAACCTCGCGTCGGCTCGGGTCAAAAATCCGCGTTGTCATGGCCGATCCGGATCACGCCGCGCTGGATAAGTCCAGCCGTCGTGCCTACTTGAAGCTTGCCTCCAACCGGCCATTTTTTTGCTGCGAACAGTCAGGCACATGCTATAAGCCCGGCCGCCCGCGGCATCGCGGCCGGTCTTGATGCAAATTCACGCGGGCGTGGCGGAACTGGTAGACGCGCTGGATTTAGGTTCCAGTGACGAAAGTTGTGGGGGTTCGAGTCCCTCCGCCCGCACCAAGCGCTTTCAGCGTTTGCACGGATTACGAGACCTGCTTCCGCGCGGATTTTGTCCGCTTGGAGCCGGTCCAATGAACCACCGGCGTTGAGGCGTTTGCCTCGCGTCGGATCGATTAATGACAGCGTCCCGACGCATGCGCGCCGGGACCGAACGAGAAGATTGGACGCCATGCAGGTCACAGAGACCCTCTCGGAAGGTTTGAAGCACGAGTTCAAGATCAGCGTCCCTGCGTCAGATCTCGACGCCAAGGCCGATGCCAAGCTCGTCGATCTCAAGGACAAGGTCCGTCTCAACGGCTTCCGTCCCGGCAAGGTGCCGGTCGGTCACCTGAAGAAGGTCTATGGCCGCTCGGTGATGGCCGAGACCATCGACCAGACCATCCGCGACACCAACACGCAGCTGTTCTCCGAGCGCGGCTTCCGCCTCGCGACCGAGCCGAAGATCACCATGCCGACCGAGCAGGCTGAGGTCGAGGAGCTGCTGAGCGGCAAGACCGATCTGACCTACACCGTCGCGATCGAGGTGGTGCCGGCCATTGCGCTCGCCGACTTCAAGACCTTCGAGGTCGAGAAGCCCGTCGTCGACGTCACCGAATCCGACGTCGACGAGGCGATCAAGCGCATCGCCGATTCCAATCGCACCTTTGCCGCCAAAGGCGAGGGCGCCAAGGCCGCCTCCGGCGATCGTGTCACCATCAACTTCAAGGGCACCATCAACGGTGAGGCCTTCGAGGGCGGCACCGGCGAGGGCATCCAGGTCCTGATCGGCTCCAACACCTTCATCCCCGGCTTCGAAGAGCAGCTGACCGGCATCGGCGCCAACGAGACGCGCACGCTGAAAGTGTCGTTCCCGAAAAACTACATGAACGACAAGCTTGCCGGCCAGCCGGCCGAGTTCGAGACCACCGCGACGCTGATCGAGGCGCCGCAGGATCTCGCGATCGACGACGAGTTCGCCAAGACGCTCGGCCTCGAATCGCTCGACAAGCTGAAGGAAGCCGCGCGCGAGCGGCTGGCCGCCGAGTTCGCGACCGCGACGCGTCAGCGCGTCAAGCGCGCGCTGCTCGACCGCCTCGACGAGGCGCATCGCTTCGATGCGCCGCCCTCGCTGGTCGACGAGGAGTTCAATCTGATGTGGAACTCGGTCAAGGCCGAGATGGCTTCGGCCGGCAAGACCTTTGCCGACGAGAACACCACTGAAGACGCCGCCAAGGAAGAGTACCGCAAGATCGCCGACCGCCGCGTGCGCCTCGGCCTCGTGCTCTCCGAGATCGGCGAGAAGAACAAGATCACCGTGACCGACGACGAGGTCGGCCGCGCCGTGATCGAGCGCGCGCGCCAGATGCCCGGCCGTGAGAAGGAAGTCTGGGACTATTACCGCAACAACGCCCAGGCGCTGGCCCAGCTTCGTGCACCAATCTATGAGGACAAGGTCGTCGACTTCATCCTCGAACTCGCCAAGGTGACCGAGAAGAAGGTCTCGCGCGAGGAGCTCTACAAGGATGACGAGGCGGAAAAGAGCGCTGCCTGAAGGCGTTGAGAAAGCCTTCCATTAAGAATGATCAGCGAAGGGGCTCAGCTAGCCAGATGGCCGGCTGGGCCTCTTTGCGCGAATCAGCTTCAACTGCCCGACGGGTTAAGCCTTAATGCGCTCCGCACTTGTCAGGCGCGAATTGGGCTATATCTGTCGGTACACCCTGTACTCAATGTTCTACCTCTACCAAGTTCCTGCATCACAGGACGTCCATCCGCCTTCCGGCCAATCCAGCCAAACTGGCAGCCAGCCTGGCGATGTCCGTCTCCGAAACCCTAGGTGACTCATGCGCGATCCGGTTGAAACCTACATGAACCTCGTGCCCATGGTGGTCGAGCAGACCAACCGTGGCGAGCGCGCCTACGACATTTTCTCGCGCCTGTTGAAGGAGCGCATCATCTTCGTGACCGGGCCGGTCGAGGACGGCATGTCGACGCTGATCGTCGCGCAGCTGTTGTTCCTTGAGGCGGAAAATCCGAAGAAGGAAATCTCGATGTACATCAACTCGCCGGGGGGCGTGGTGACGTCGGGCCTTGCCATCTACGACACCATGCAGTTCATCCGTCCGCCGGTCTCGACGCTGTGCACGGGACAGGCGGCCTCGATGGGCTCGCTGCTGCTTGCCGCCGGCGAGAAGGATATGCGCTTCTCGCTGCCGAACGCGCGCATCATGGTCCACCAGCCCTCCGGCGGCTTCCAGGGCCAGGCCACCGACATCATGCTGCACGCTCAGGAAATCCTGAACCTGAAGAAGCGGCTCAACGAGATCTACGTGAAGCACACCGGCCAGACCTACAAGTCGATCGAGGACGCGCTGGAACGCGACAAGTTCCTGACTGCGAACGACGCCAAGGAGTTCGGTCTGGTCGACAAGGTCATTGACAAGCGCGCCGAGGAGCCGACGCCGGCGAGAACCCCATTATAGCACTACCGGGGCGTTACGGCGATCCCTCGGGATCGCCGCGTGGCGTCAGTGCGGTGTTCACGTTAAGGGCGCGTGCGCGCGCCGCACAACGCGGTTTTGCGCCCTGCGGCAGGCGGAAAGTTCCGCTTTCGTGCTTGTTTTTCGTGGCAATCCAGCAACGCCGGGGTGATTTCGATCACTTCGCTCGTGCCAAGACCGGAAATCACGGTATTGTCACGGGTAGCCGGCGAGCCCCGATTAGCGAATTCTTGATAGTCGGGTGACAGCATGGTTGGCTACGATTGATCGGCTATGATCGCGGAGAATCGAGCGACCGTGATTCGCACGGGATGTAACGCGTAGGGTCTTTTTTGGTACGGAATTTGCTCTACTTAAGCTTCATGCCGGCCATCGTGTCGGAATGGAGCGATCGAGCGGAACGGGATCGAACCGCGGACGGAGACATGAATGAGTAAGGTCGGCACGAGCGACTCCAAGAACACGCTATATTGCTCGTTCTGCGGCAAGAGCCAGCACGAAGTCCGCAAACTGATCGCGGGTCCCACGGTCTTCATCTGCGACGAGTGCGTTGAGCTCTGCATGGACATCATCCGCGAGGAGAACAAATCCTCGCTGGTCAAGTCGCGCGACGGCATTCCGACGCCGAAGGAAATCTGCAAGGTGCTGGACGACTACGTAATCGGCCAGAGCCATGCGAAGAAGGTCCTGTCGGTCGCGGTGCACAACCACTACAAGCGCCTCAATCACCAGACCAAGCACAACGACGTCGAGCTCGCGAAGTCGAACATCCTGCTGATCGGTCCGACCGGTTCGGGCAAGACGCTGCTCGCGCAGACGCTCGCCCGCATCCTGGACGTGCCGTTCACGATGGCGGACGCGACGACGCTGACCGAAGCCGGCTATGTCGGCGAGGACGTCGAGAATATCATCCTGAAGCTGCTTCAGTCCGCCGACTACAATGTCGAGCGCGCCCAGCGCGGCATCGTCTACATCGACGAAATCGACAAGATCAGCCGCAAGTCCGACAATCCCTCGATCACGCGCGACGTGTCGGGTGAGGGCGTGCAGCAGGCGCTGCTCAAAATCATGGAAGGCACGGTGGCTTCGGTCCCGCCGCAGGGCGGCCGCAAGCATCCGCAGCAGGAGTTCCTGCAGGTGGATACCACCAACATCCTATTCATCTGCGGCGGCGCCTTCGCCGGCCTCGAGAAGATCATCTCGGCGCGCGGGCGGTCGACCTCGATCGGCTTCGGTGCCCAGGTGCTCGCGCCGGAGGACCGCCGTACCGGCGAGATCTTCCGTCACGTCGAGCCTGAGGACCTTCTGAAATACGG
>NZ_FNCU01000030.1:0-102147 GCF_900099855.1 Bradyrhizobium sp. Rc2d
ATTTCGCTCGGCGTTGCTCGCGGTCTCCCGCCAAGTGTCCTGCCATTCCAAGTGGCGCTGGGAGAGCGTATCATGACCCGATGATCCGCTGAACCTGGGAGGCAATCATGCAGTTCAGGAGCACCGGGCTATTGTTGCTCGGCGCGATAGCGCTTCCTGCCTCCGGGACCGCACAAACCACCGCCGCTCCTCCGGCAATTACACGAACAGTGATCGCAGCAACCAAACTGCCGACCGTCACCGACGCGCCAGTCCATTTCAAAGCGGTGAGCGTCACCCTGCAGCCGGACGAGAGGAGCAGCGTCGCGGCGGCCAGCGGCATACTCTATCAGATGTCAGGATCGACCGAGATCGTGCTCGGTGGCGAGGTCAAAATGCTCAATGCCGGAGAAGGGCTGTTCATCGCCGACGGAAAGGCCGCCGCGCTGACGGCAGGCAGTGGGGCGCCGTCAATATTTCTCCACTTCTTTCTCGTCCCCGCTGGAGAATTGGGTCGGCCTGCCGAGAGGGCACCTGCAGTCGTAAGAGAATTGTACCGCACGGCGAGCCCGATCTCCGACCTGAAGCCAGGTAATTATGATCTCAATCTCACGCGGGTCACATTTCCGGCGCAGATGCCTTCCAACCCGCCCCACCATCGGTCAGGCGCAGCTCTATACTTCATACTCTCCGGCACCGGGGCCAACACGGTCGACGGCAAAACAGAAGCAAGGGGACCGGGGTCCTTGATCTATGAACCGCACGACCTCGTGCACCAATGGGGAAACCCAGGCGATGAGCCGTTGACATTCCTGGCCTTCAACATCAATCCGGAAGGTGTGGCAGCCGTGCTTCCGGGTGCACCAGTGAAGACCCAATAGACAACGGCGAGCGGTCTGCAGCAGAAACTCCCTGACTTCATCAAGAGCGAGTGGTTGCTCGATCAAATGGATGACGGGCGCGCACTACACCGCTGTACTCGCTGTAGCGCGCCCAATGTGAGCCGGAGTTGGGTGACTTGTCCGGAGCTCAAGAACGATCGAGCCGATGCCGCGAATGCGTGCCGAACCACGATCCGTTTGCTGCCCTAGGGTACGTCAGCCCGGCCGGTCCTTGGTGGCGGCTTAGGCGGGCATCACGTCTTCGCTAGGCAATCGGGCGACCACGTGTGGCGATCCGGGAATCTTATCTGATTGCGAAGCGTTTCGACGGGTGGAGCAGAGCAATTTCGACAGTTTCCAGATGCTGCGCATCGACGAGGCACCGGTCGTCGAGGTTCACATCATCCAGAGTAACGAAGAGCCTGGCGGCATCGGTGAGCCTGGCACCTCCGGCATCGCTCCCGCCGTCGCCAACGCAATCTTCGCGGCGAGTGGCAAGCGGCTCCGCAAAATTGCCGATCGTGCCCGAAGTCCTGCGGCGGGCATGACGACAACGGACGGACAACGCTTCGACCTCGCCGTATCCGTCCGCCGGAGACCACCTTGCCGAATGAGGCGCGGTATTGAGAACTGTCCTTTTGGACGTGATAAGTTCAGCATCCAAGTCGGTCGGCTCGATGTGGGTGAGAGGGGTCGGCATCGACGCTGGTCCGAGGACGAGAACATCAAGATCGTTCTGGAGAGCCTGCAAGCCCCACGCCAGATTACGGCGACCGCGCGACGATATGGCATTTTGCGCTCGTTGCTGCTCCGATGGCGACGGTTGTTTCGCGCCGAGAAGGATGCGACCGAGCAACTGATCGCCTTGACCCGTGCGTCTCAGAAGGGCCCAAGTGCAGACGCGCCTGCAAGGGTCAGGGTCGTCACCGCATTTTCGGTGACGGCTCGGAGAATCAGGCTGTGGTGGTTGGGTTCAACGTCGCGCGCGATGACCTCGGAATAACAGGGCGTCCCGTTCCGCCGAGCTTCTCAAGACAGGTGTCGTGCAACCTCCTCAGGATCGAAGCCCTCAAGCTGAACCAGCCTGGCACCGCCCTTTCTCGCGGGACATCCTGGTCGAGGCTGTGATAAGCTACTTTTCAGCGCGCCTTGGCCGGGCCGGACGAAGATCAGCGTCCCTCTCAGTGGCTTGCCTGACGGCGGAGTCCAGCAATTTGGCCCGTCTTTTCGGCTCGGCGCTGATAGCGATAATGGCTTCCAGGTCCAGCGGGCATGTCGAGCGAGACTTCTGCCCGAAATGGCGCCGGGCGCGCCGATGGCAAGCGAAAGGCTATCCTGGCCGCGTTGTCCGCGGCGGGCCACTTGGTGAGGTCAACCGTTGCTCTACAACTCTATCCAAGTACCTTCTGAAATCATCCATAAATGGCAAGAGGTCGTGGATGTGCTTGCCGAGATCATGCACGTTCCTTCTGCTTTGATCATGCGAGTAGAGCCGCCCAACATAAAAGTTTTCGTATCCAGCGAGTCCAAGGGGAACCCCTACGAACCGGACGAGCTCGCACCCCTTAACACGGGGCTTTATTGCGAAACCGTGATGAAGACGTGCCAACCTCTGCTCGTTCCAGACGCCCTTCGCGATGAAGCGTGGAAATCAAACCCTGACATCAAGCTGGGGATGATTTCCTACCTTGGGGTACCGATCAGTTGGCCCGATGGCGAGGTATTCGGAACGATTTGCGTTCTCGACAACAAAAGGAACGAGTACAGCAAGCCCTACCTCAGACTCCTGCATCAGTTGCGCGACGCGGTGCAGATTGATTTGCAAAGGTTAGCGGCACAGCACAGACAGCTCGAAGAACGTGAGACGAAGATCCGGCGTCTGGTCGATGCAAACATCATCGGGATCTACATCTGGGAGCTCGACGGTCGACTCCTTGAGGCCAATGATACGTTTCTGCGTCTGGTGGGATACGATCGCGAGGATATTATCTCGGGTCGTGTGCGCTGGACGGACCTCACGCCACTGGAATGGCGAGATCGCACCGCACGCGCCCAGGAAGAATTAAAGAGGACTGGCGCGGTGCAACCCTTTGAGAAGGAGTACCTTCGCAAGGACGGCAGCCGGGTGCCCGTGCTGATCGGCTCGGCGGCGTTCGATGAACAGCGAGACCAAGGCGTCGCCTTCGTGCTCGATCTGACCGAGCGCAAGCGGGCGGAAGCGGAAGCCCGGGAAAGCGAGCGGCGCTACCGCGAAGCTCTGATGGAGCTCGCGCACGCCAATCGCGTCACGACAATGGGGCAACTGACGGCTTCGATTTCACATGAAATGAAGCAGCCGATCGGGGCGGTTGTCGCCAACGCAGAGGCCGGGTTGAACTGGCTTGACGCTCAACCGCCAGAACTGAATCGGGTCCGACAGACGCTTGGTTGGATAATAAATGATGGCCTGCGAGCCGGCGAGATCATTGGTCGGATCCAGGGGCTTATCAAGAAGGCGCCTCCGCGGCGAGAGGAAATAGAGATCAATGCGGCAGTGCTTGAGGTCATAGCTCTGACCCATGGCGAAGTGGTGAAGAACGGCGTCTCGGTGCGGACGCAACTCGCGGACGGCTTGCCGCTCATTCGAGTAGATCGGGTCCAACTGCAACAAGTGGTCCTCAACTTGATCATCAACGCCGTCGAAGCGATGAGCGCCGTCCGCGAGGAGCCGCGTGAGCTGCTGATCAGCACTGACAGAGATGCCCTGAATGGCGTGCTCGTCAGCTTGCGAGATTCGGGGCCGGGACTGGACCCGGCGAGCCTTGACCACGTCTTCGACCCATTCTACACGACCAAGCCCAGTGGCATGGGCATGGGATTATCAATTTGCCGTTCGATCGTCGAAGCGCACGGGGGACAGATATGGGCGGGCGCGCATGAAACTCGAGGCGCGGTCTTTCAATTCAGCCTGCCTCTTGAGCGAAACGAGACCATTTCCGCTGAATACGCTGGCCAATGCCGGCGGCCCGAAAAAGCGGATACGGAGAGCGAAAACGAGAGCCCGTTCTCCGCGACGGCAGACGTCTCTACCGAGATCGGCTGCCGTGCGCTGGCGCACGCTGCGCCGCAGGGTTAGGCCAGCAAACGTGGTCAATGCCATGCGTTGCGGAAAACTATGAACGGCGCGCGATGCCGAAAGTTCGCTGAAAGCGTGCACATATCCACCAAGCGCGGTCACCGGCAAGCGGGAGAAGGCAGGCTCCAGCGCTCTTGCCGCTTTGGCCGATCGTGGGCCGGATCACCGATGCGAATTCGCTATTGTTGGTTGAACGAGACGCCCCGATGTAGGCCAGGATGTGACGGGGACTCGACCGCCTCAGATCGAGACGTTCGCGGCGGCAATGAGGTTCGAGAGCGGCCAGGTCCTGTGTGCGTAGCACAATCGGCGGTCAGCCGAAGCTCAAGGTAGCCGGGAGCTACCACGTCGCCACGAGGCCTAGTGCGCAATTGCGCACGGGGGGCCGGGACCCACCGCGAGGTCTATCGATGGCGCGCGGTGCGCATCGAAGCGCAGCTGAGAGTCTTCGCCAAACTACTCCCTGGGGTTATGGGTCCCGGCTTTCGCCGGGACGACAGCGGAGAATTGCGGGTCAGCCAAACCGCTCCGTCGCCCACGCATACAGGCTGCCCGGAATCGGCTTTTCGCCGCCGCGACCCTTGGGCGAGATGTGCAGGCCGATGATCTCGGGGTTGGTGACGAGGCCGAGATAGCTCGAGGGATCGAAGAACAGTTTTGGCTCGGCATGCACGGCGTAGAACGACTGCTTCGGCAACGCGCAAGCCAGCTCGCCGGTGCGGCGCGCGAGCGCGGTGAGCGCCGCCGGCCCGTAGATCGCAACGCGGATGTCGGAGAGGCGGTTCGAGCCGCCGCGCAGACGGCGCATCATGAAGGTGATGCGATGGCGCACGGACAGCCAGTTCGGCGTCAGCTCCTCCTGCTCCATCAGCTCCTCGAAGGCGGCGACGATGCCGTGCTCCGGCGGAAGGTAGATCACGGAATTGCCAAGCTGGCGCGGCCGCTCCCAGGCGAAATAGGGCTTTGCCGGATCGATCTCGACCGGCCTCAGCAGCAGCACGTCGGCGTCGAGCCAGAGGCCGAGGCCTTTCGCCATCAGCTTCATCCGGAAGAAATCGCTGAACTGCAGCGTGGTCCAGTCGCGCCAGCTGCCGTCCGGCTGCGGCGGGCGCAAACGTTCGGAGAACGCATGCGGCAGGATCGCCTCGGCATCCGCATTCGCGATGCCTGCAGGCAGACCGGGAATGGGGTCGAAGCTGTAGACCGTGACCTTGTGGCCGGCAGCCAACTGCGAGCGCAGACAGGTCTGGCGCAGGGCGTCCATCGGGCCATGCCAGAAGGTGACGATGTCGGGCAGCATGCGCGAGCTATAAGGAGAGTCAGAGCAAAGAAAAAGCCCCGGCGCCGTCAGCACCGGGGCTCGAACCAGAAACCCGATCTCAGGCCCAGGCGCGTTCGCGCTTGAGCTTGTCCTCATAGGTGTCGATCGAGGCCTTCTTCTCCATGGTGAGGCCGATGTCGTCGAGGCCGTTGATCAGGCAGTGCTTGCGGAACGGATCGATCTCGAACTTGACCTTGCCGCCGTCGGGACCGCGGATCTCCTGGTTGGGCAGGTCGATCGTCAGCGTCGCGTTGGCGCCGCGCTCGGCGTCGTCGAACAGCTTGTCGAGGTCTTCCTGGCTGACGCGGATCGGCAGAATGCCGTTCTTGAAGCAGTTGTTGTAGAAGATGTCGCCGAACGAGGTCGAGATCACGCAGCGGATGCCAAAGTCGAGCAGCGCCCAGGGCGCGTGCTCGCGGCTCGAGCCGCAGCCGAAATTGTCGCCGGCGACCAGCACCTTCGCGTTGCGATAGGCCGGCTGGTTGAGGACGAAATCCGGATTCTCGCTGCCGTCGTCCTTGTAGCGCTGCTCGGAGAAGAGCCCCTTGCCAAGGCCGGTGCGCTTGATGGTCTTCAGGTACTGCTTCGGAATGATCATGTCGGTGTCGACATTGATGATCTTCAGCGGCGCCGCGACGCCTTCCAGCGTGGTGAACTTGTCCATGGTTGCGCTTTCCCGGATGGGTCTAGGGGAACAGGTGTTTATCGCGATCGGGGCGGGAATCCTAGGCCGAATTCGGCAGATCTCGTCTGCTGACAGGTTTGAGGCGAGCTGGTGCGGCACCGGGAATTCACCTCTCCCTTGGGAGAGGTCGGCGCGTCCCGGGCGATGCGAAGCATCGTCCCGCGCGCCGGGTGCGGGTTTACGGTCTCACGTTGGTGCAGCACCCCCTCACCCGATTTGCTGCGCAAATCGACCTCTCCCCGCTGGGGAGAGGTGAAGGAGCGCCCGCTCTAGTCCGCTTGAGCCTCAATCGCGGCCATATCGTCGTCCGACAGGCCGAAATGGTGGCCGATTTCGTGGATCAGGACATGGCGCACGATGTGGCCGAGGGTCTCATCGTGCTCGGCCCAATAGTCCAGGATCGGCCGGCGGTAGAGCCAGACCATGTTGGGCAGCCGCGCCACGTCGCCAAGGCTCTGCTGCGGCAGGCCGATGCCCTGGAACAGGCCGAGCAGGTCGAACTCGCTCTCGCACTCCATCTCGTCGAGGACCTCCTCGGTCGGGAAGTCGTCGACGCGAATGATGACGCCCTCGCAGAGCCTGCGAAACTCCGCCGGCAGGCGTTCGAAGATGTCATGCGCCGTCGCTTCCATCTCGGCCAGCGAGGGCGCTTTCAATTCCGTCCACATGGGCCTCTTCTAAAGCGTTTTCGAGCGACGTGGGTACCGGTTCGCGTAAACTAGCGCGGGTTCCGCAGCGATGCATCCCGCTTTATAAGCGCGGCGAGGTTGACGAGCGCCGTCAAAACGGGGAGCGTGGGGCCTTAAATGGGAATGTTTCGGGTGGGCGGAAAAATGCGAGCGAAAACAGCGCTGACGCTACTGTGCATGGGGTTGTTTTTGCAGTTTTGCGTTGGCGCCCAAGCCCAAACTCAAGTCCAGACCGCTGGCCCCGAGATCCGTCTCGCCCAGGCGGCCTCACCGAACGACGTTCCCCCGCCACGCAAGCGGCCTCCGGCGCGCTTGCGCGTCACGCCCTATTACAGCCCGGACGGCGTCTATCCGCGCTACAATCCCGGTCCCGACGCAGTCCGCGTGTGCAACGCCACCTATGTGCAGGAGTACCGGCCGAGCGGCACGGTGATCGTGCCGCGTGTGAGCTGCTACTGGCGCCGCGGCTGAGGCCCGCGCCGGCGAACAACGCGGTGCCTTGTAGGATCGTCATGGCAAGATGGATCGTATTCGTTGTTGCCGTTGCGCTTGCCGCCGGCCTGCCCCGCGCTTCCGCGGCGCCAAGGGTGACGGTGCCGGAGGCGTCGGCGGGGATCGCGGTTTTCGATGTGCGACGACACGCGCGCGCCCATGACATTGCGCGGCCTGCTGCACGCCATGATCCAGGCTACTATGCGCGGCCGGTCTACTACCGTCCCTATCCCTATGGCGTGCCGGCTCCGTTCGTGTTCGGCTACGGACCCTTTTGGTGACGCCGGCGGATTAGCCGGCGGGCGCAAATCCCCTGACCAGCAGCACCGTCGCCTGCGCGCCCGCTTTGCGATCGCGCGAGATGTCCTCGTAGTCGGGCGCATTCGAGAAGGCGAGGAACGCAGCCTCATCGGGGAACGACATCATGACAAGCTTGTCATGCGGCCATGCGCCTTCGAGCACGCGCGGGTGTTCGTCCGCGGCGAGCAGCTTGCCGCCATACTTCTTGAACACGTCGAAGAACCGCGCCTGATAGCGGTCATAGGCCGCGCGGTCCGTCATCTTCAATTGCGCAATCGCATAGACAGTCATTTCCAAAAACTCCTGACCTCGCGGCACTGCGTCGCATCGCGGAGCCCAGCGTCGTTCATTCATGGGGCGTTCACATCGGTCTCCTCAGTTTAATCCAGGGAGCGACCGCAATTGAACAGCGTTTGGCGCGGCCGAGACGTCGCGTCGCAACGCGCTGTCCAGATTCAGGGAGGATTCCATGCTGAGGAGATTGGGTCTTAAGGCAAGCCCGATGCGCTTGCTCGGGATCGCGGCCGCCACGACATTGATGCTGTCGGCCGGCAGCGCGCGTCGTGCCGAAGCACTCACCTTGATCAATCCGGCGACGTCGCCTGGGACGAAGGCTGCGGCCGACGATCTCGTCACGCAGGTTCGCCACGGCGGCGGCGGGCACGGCGGACATGGTGGCGGTTTTCATGGCGGAGGTTTCCGCGGTGGCGGCGGACATTTTGGTGGCTTCCATGGCGGCGGCTTCCGCGCCGCGCCGGCCTTTCACGGCGGTGGCTATCGTTACGGCGGATTTCGTCACTATGGCGGCTATCATCGCTACGGGATCTATCGCCCCCATTACGGCTATCGTCACTTCCACCGGCGCTATTATTACGGCGGCTATTATCCCTACTATCACTATCCGCGCCGCTGCCGGATCATCTGGACCTATTACGGTCCGCGCCGCGTCTGCCGCTGGCCTCGCTGGCACTATCCGTACCGCTATTGGTGAGCACGATCGAAATGCAAAGGGCGCCTCAGCGGCGCCCTTTAAAGCCAATCCTTCAACTTCCACGACGCGGATTTCCACCGCATCAAATTCTCAAGCTTCCATTGCCTGAACATCGCCGGCGGCCAGCGGCTGAGCTTTGAGGCTTCCTCAACCTCGGGCTTGGTGACGACGCGCAGCGGCGTCACGCGCCGCCGATGCTGGCGCGTGGCCTCGCTGATCAGATCGACATATTCCGGCTTGTTGGCCATCAGCTGCGTCCTCGCGAAACCGTCGCGAGGACGAGAATGTGGGCGGCGCGGATTAACGGCGGCTTGCCGTAATCGCTACAATTGCAGGGAGCAGCTTACCGCCAGTCCCTGACGTCGACGAAGTGACCGGCGATCGCGGCCGCCGCCGCCATTGCTGGCGACACCAGATGCGTGCGGCCCTTGAAGCCCTGGCGGCCCTCGAAATTGCGGTTCGAGGTCGAGGCGCAGCGCTCTTCCGGCTTCAGCTTGTCCGGGTTCATGGCAAGGCACATCGAGCAGCCCGGCTCGCGCCATTCGAAGCCGGCCTTGATGAAGATCTTGTCGAGACCCTCAGCCTCGGCCTGCTCCTTCACGATGCCGGAGCCCGGCACCACCATGGCGTTGACGTTCGCTGAAACGGTCTTGCCTTCAGCAATCTTCGCTGCCGCGCGCAAATCCTCGATGCGGCCGTTGGTGCAGGAGCCGATGAAGACGCGATCGAGCTTGATGTCGGTGATCTTCGTGCCCGCCGTCAGGCCCATATACTTCAGGGCGCGATGCTTGGAGATGCGCTTGGCTTCGTCCGCGATCTTGTCAGGGTCGGGCACGATGCCGGTCACGGAGATGACGTCCTCGGGGCTGGTGCCCCAGGTCACGATCGGCGGCAGCTTTGCGGCGTCGAGGCGCAGTTCATGGTCGAAATGCGCGCCCTCGTCGGAACGCAGTTTCTCCCAGTAGCGCATCGCCTCGTCCCAGGCCGCGCCCTTTGGCGCTTTCGGACGATCGCGCAGGAAGTCGTAGGCCTTCTGGTCGGGCGCGACGAGACCGGCGCGGGCGCCGCCTTCGATCGACATGTTGCAGACCGTCATGCGGCCTTCCATACTGAGCGCACGGATCGCGTCGCCCGCATATTCCAGCACGTAGCCGGTGCCGCCCGCGGTGCCGATCTCGCCGATGATGGCGAGGATGATGTCCTTGCCCGTCACGCCGTCAGGCAGTTTGCCATCGACGGTGACGCGCATGTTCTTCGCCTTCTTCTGGATCAGGGTCTGCGTCGCCAGCACGTGCTCGACCTCGGAAGTGCCGATGCCGTGCGCGAGCGCGCCGAACGCGCCATGCGTCGAGGTGTGGCTGTCACCACAGACGATGGTGGTGCCGGGCAGCGTAAAACCCTGCTCGGGGCCGATGACGTGGACGATGCCCTGGCGCTTGTCGAACTCGTTGTAATATTCGATGCCGAATTCCTTGGCGTTCTCGGCCAGCGCCTTGATCTGCTCGATGCTCTCCGGGTCCGGGTTCGGCTTGGTGCGATCGGTGGTCGGCACGTTGTGGTCGACGACGGCGAGCGTCTTCTCGGGCGCGTGCACCTTGCGACCCGTCGCGCGCAGGCCTTCGAAAGCCTGCGGCGAGGTCACCTCGTGCACCAGGTGGCGATCGATGTAGAGCAGGCAGGTGCCGTCCTCGGCTTCGTGCACCAGATGGTCGTTCCAGATCTTGTCATACAACGTGGTCGGCTTGGACATGAGCTTAAGCTCCGAAGAATGTGTAAGCGGATGTGCGCGCTTGGCGCGCGGGCAACAAATCGTCAGCGCAGCTTTTAGGCTGCGCGCGTAAGCTCTGACGTTGCCGAGGTCGCGAAGCGTCCGAAGAACCGGCCAGGCAGCCGCGAGCGATCGTCGATGACGATGCGCTTGACAGGGGCGAGGCTGGTCAGATCTGGAAACATTCTAGAAGCTATATAGCATGCAGCGGTAAAAGCGCGAGAGTTTCGAATTCGTCATTGCGAGCTCAGCGAAGCAATCCAGACTGTCGCCGCGGATGCATTTCTGGATTGCTTCGCTGCGCTCGCAATGACGGTGGGCACAAACAAAAAAGCGCGGAGCCGAGCCCCGCGCTTTCTAGAACTTGCCTGGTGGCGAAGCTTACTCGCCGACGGCAGCCTGGCGGTCCTGCTTCTCGACGATGCGGGCCGACTTGCCGCGAAGGTTGCGGAGGTAATAGAGCTTGGCGCGACGCACCTTGCCGCGACGCACCACCTTGATCGAGTCGATCATCGGGGAGAGCAGCGGGAACACGCGCTCGACGCCCTCGCCATAGGAGATCTTGCGCACGGTGAAGCTCTCGTTGAGGCCACCGCCGGAACGGCCGATGCAGACGCCCTCATAGGCCTGCACGCGGGTGCGGTCGCCTTCGACGACCTTCACGTTGACGATCACGGTGTCGCCGGGGGCGAATTCCGGGATGTCCTTGCTGGCGGACAGCTTGTCGAATTGCTCCTGCTCGAGCTGCTTGATCAGGTTCATGGGTAAATCTCCATCGGCGCGCCCAGCCTTCGAAACGGGGGCTGCGCGAAATTCGTCTATCCAGCCATTGCGGATGTGGCCGCTCCTATAAGGCAAGCCGGAGCGTTTGTCACCCGTCTGTCTTGTTTTTTGGCGTTTTTTGGCGGCCGGCCCGATTCGGGGCCTTGCTCGGGATTTGGGCCCACAAATCGGGCCGTCGGGCCGCCGTCAGGGCCTCGGATTGCGCGCGCCGCCAGCTGGCGACCTTGGCGTGGTCGCCGGAGGTCAGGATCTCCGGGATCGGAGCCCCCTCGAACAGCTGCGGGCGGGTGTATTGGGGGTATTCGAGCAGGCCGTCCGAAAAACTTTCCTCGGTTCCAGAGGCCTCCTTGCCCATCACCCCCGGCAGCAGCCGGACACAGGCGTCGATCAGGGCCAAGGCCGCGATTTCGCCCCCGGATAGCACGTAATCCCCGACCGAGACCTCCTCCAGACCGCGCCCGTCGATCACCCGCTGGTCCACGCCCTCGAACCGCCCGCAGACGATCAGGGGGCCGGGGCCCCTAGCCAGCTCCACAACCCGGGCCTGGGTCAATGGCCGACCACGCGGGCTCATCAGCAAGCGCGGCCGCTCCGGATCGATTTTGGCGGCATCGATGGCCGCGGCCAGGACATCCGCCCGCAGCACCATGCCTGGCCCGCCGCCGGCCGGGGTGTCGTCGACGCTGCGGTGGCGGTCGGTGGCGGAGGCCCGGATGTCCCGCGCCTCGAGTTGCCAAAGCCCTGCTACCAGCGCCCGGCCAGCCAGGCTCACGCCGAGCGGCCCCGGAAACATGTCCGGAAACAGCGTCAGCACCGTCGCGCGCCAGGGTGAGGGGGTGGTCATTCGATCTCAGTCGTTGTCGTCCCGGCGAAGGCCGGGACCCATAGCCACCGCACTCAGCTTTGCGACGGCTGGAGCTGCCAGCTTAGCCAAAAACCAAAGCCTGTGGTTATGGGTCCCGGCTCCCGTGCGCTTTGCGCACTAGGCCGGGACGGCCCGGAGGATGGAGGTCGCCTTCGTCCTCGCCCTCAATCTCCTGCGGCAGCGCGATCACGACACGGCCGCCGGCAAGATCGACCTCCGGCACCACCGCGTTGGAGAACGGCAGCAGCAGCGTCGGGCCTTTGGGCGGGGCGATTTCGATGATGTCGCCGGCGCCGAAATTCTGGATCGCGACGACGCGGCCGAGCGGCTCGCCGTCAGTGGTGACGGCGGCGAGCCCGATCAGGTCGGTGTGGTAATATTCGCCCTCGTCGGTCGCCGGCAGCTTGTCGCGCGGAACGTAGAGCTCGATGCCGTTGAGGCGCTCGGCCTCATCGCGGTTCGTGACGCCCTTGAACGTTGCGACCAGATGATCTTTGGCCTCGCGCGCCTGCACGACTTCGAACTGGCGCTTGCCGTCCTTGGACAGCAGCGGACCGTAGCGTCTGATGGCAAAGGGATCTTCGGTGAAGGTCCACAATTTGACCGCACCGCGCACCCCATGCGCGGCGCCGATCCGCGCGACGCAGACCAGCGCCGACATGGTCTGGCCTTACGCCTTCGCGGCGGCTTCGGCCTGCGCCTTGCGCTCCTTGCGCGGCACGGCCTTCTGCGGGTTGTTGCGCGCTTCGCGCTTCTTGATGCCGGCGGCGTCGAGGAAACGCGCCACGCGGTCCGACGGCTGCGCGCCCTTGGCGACCCAGGCCTTCACCTTCTCCATGTCGAGCTTGAGGCGCGCCTCGTTGTCCTTCGGCAGCAGCGGGTTGAAATAGCCGAGGCGCTCGATGAAGCGGCCATCGCGCGGAAAGCGCGAGTCGGCGACGACGACGTGATAGACGGGACGCTTCTTGGTGCCTGCGCGGGCGAGGCGGATGACGACGGACATTCAGTTCTCCTTCAAAGTACGGTTTGTTCGGTTGATTGGTATTCCGCGTTGCGCGGGATGCTTGCGATCCCGTGCGACGAATTCCTCATTTCTTCTTGCCCGGGAAACCGCCGAGGCCCGGCAGCGTCGGCTTGCCGCTCAGTCCGGTCAGACCAGGAAGGTTCGGTAGGCCCTGGCGCAAGCCCGCAGGGAGATCCTTCGGCAGATTGGGCAGACCCTGTCCGCCGCCGCTCTGCATCTTTTCCTGAAGAGCCTTCATCTCTTCGGGAGACGGCATCTTCATGCCGCCGCCAAAGCCCATCGCCTGCGCGATGCCGGCGAGCGGACCGCGCTTGCCCGAGCCCATGGCCTTCATCACGTCGGCCATGTTCCGGTGCATTTTCAGGAGCTTGTTGACGTGCTCGACGCTCTGGCCAGAACCCGCGGCGATGCGCTTCTTGCGGCTGGCCTTGAGCAGGTCGGGATGACGGCGCTCGTCGCGCGTCATGGAATCGATGATCGCGACCTGGCGCTTCAGGATCTTGTCGTCGATCCCAGCGGCCGCGATCTGGTTCTTCATCTTGGAGATGCCGGGCATCATGCCCATCAGCCCGCTGATGCCGCCCATGTTCGACATCTGCAACAGCTGCTCGCGCATGTCGTTGAGGTCGAACTGACCCTTGCGCATGCGCTCGGCGGTACGCGCGGCCTTCTCGGCGTCGATGTTGGCGGCGGCGCGTTCGACCAGCGAGACGACGTCGCCCATGCCGAGGATGCGGCCGGCGATACGATCGGGATGGAAGTCTTCCAGCGCGTCGGTCTTTTCACCGGTGCCGATCAGCTTGATCGGCTTGCCGGTGACCGCGCGCATCGACAGCGCGGCGCCGCCGCGGCCGTCGCCGTCGACGCGGGTCAGCACGATGCCGGTGAGGCCGACGCGCTGATCGAACGAGCGCGCGAGATTCACGGCGTCCTGGCCGGTGAGGCTGTCGGCGACCAGCAGCACTTCATGCGGGTTGGCCGCGGCTTTGATCGCGGCTGCCTCCGCCATCATCTCTTCGTCGAGCGTGGTGCGGCCGGCGGTGTCGAGCAGCACGATGTCGTAGCCGCCGAGCTTGCCGGCCTCCAGCGCGCGCTTCGCGATCTGCGGCGGCTGCTGGCCCGCCACGATCGGCAGGGTCGGAATGTCGAGGTCGCGGCCGAGCACGGCCAGCTGCTCCATCGCCGCCGGGCGGTAGACGTCGAGCGAGGCCATCAGCACCTTGCGCTTGTCACGCTGGACCAGGCGGCGGGCGAGCTTTGCGGTGGTGGTGGTCTTGCCCGAGCCTTGCAGGCCGACCATCATGATTGGCACCGGCGGCACGGAATTGACGTCGATGGTCTGGCCTTCGGCACCGAGCGTGTTGATCAGCTCGTCATGGACGATCTTGACCACCATCTGGCCGGGTGTGACCGACTTGACGACGGTGGCGCCGATCGCCTGCTCGCGCACGCGCTCGGTGAAGCTGCGCACAACCTCCAAGGCGACGTCGGCCTCCAGCAGCGCGCGACGCACCTCGCGCATCGCGGCGTCGACGTCCTTTTCGGTCAGCGCACCGCGCCCCGTCAGACGATCGAGAATTCCGCCAAGCCGTTCCGACAGATTGTCGAACAATGCCGTTGTCCTGTTGCTGTCTTCCCGACGGGAAGAGCGCTCCGTTACTCGCCGCTGTCATGCCCCGCGCAGGCGGGGCATCCAGTACGCCGCGGCTCCTCGGTTCTATCCGAGCCGCCTCTGGGATACTGGATCGCCCGATCAAGTCGGGCGATGACCACTCACTTGGGTAAACGATCTTCCAAACACCTTTGCGCCCGAGGGCGCACAGCGCTGTCGGGCGTTGACCTCCGGCCTCCAGGGCCAGTCGGCGGGTCGAAAAGAAAGCCTTTCCGAGAAAGTGGCGGGGTTAAACGCCGCTCCCGCTCAAAAGTCAAGGAAAGTTAGGGTGCCGGGACGCTCCTGCCAGGGCAAGGTCCTGAAAATAGAGCCCTTTCGGCTGCCGGTTCCTTTTCCCAGGGCTACGCCCATATAGAAGGCGATGACCTTTCTCCGCTACCATCCCTAAAAGCCGGCCGTGCCGATTACCCGCCGCCGCGTGCTCGGACTGCTTGCCGGTGCCGGCGCGCTGGTCGGTGTTCCGTCACTTTGGATGTCCCGCATGAAAACCTATGACGGTCCCGCCTCCGACCATTTCAACGGCCTGCACTTCTTCGATCCCGACGGCGCACCGCCGAAATCGCTTCGAGAGGTGCTGCGCTGGCAATTCGGCGGCAAGCGGCAGCGCGCGAAATGGCCGGATTGGGTCCCCAGTCCACACGCCGACACCCCGCCGGCGCGTGTCGACGGCGACAAAGTGCGGCTCTCCTTTGTCGGCCACGCCAGCTGGCTGATCCAGGCCGGCGGCCTCAACATCCTGGTCGATCCCGTCTGGTCGATACGGGCCTCGCCGGTCGCCTGGGCCGGGCCGAAGCGTTGCAACGATCCCGGCATTTCCTTCGACAAGCTGCCGAAGATCGATGTCGTGCTGGTCTCGCACGGGCACTACGATCATCTGGACATCGCGACGCTGTCGCGGCTCGCAAAGAATTTTGCGCCGCGCGTCGTCACCCCGCTCGGCAACGACGTCACGATGCGCAGCTCCGATCCCACGATCAAGGTGGAAGCGTTCGACTGGCACGACCGCGTCGAGCTCGGTGGCGGCATCGCCGTGCATCTGGTCCCGACCCGGCACTGGACGGCGCGCGGCGTGTTCGATCGCAACAAGGCCCTATGGGCGAGCTTCGTGCTGGAGACGCCGGCCGGAAAGATCTATGTCGTCTGCGATTCCGGCTATGGCGATGGCAGGCATTTCCGCCGCGTCGCGGAGAAGCATGGGCCGCTGCGGCTCGCGATCCTCCCCATCGGTGCCTACGAGCCGCGCTGGTTCATGCGTGACCAGCACATGAATCCGGAGGATGCCGTGAAGGCGCTCGCGGATTGCGGCGCGCAGGACGCGCTCGGGCATCATCACGGCACGTTCCAGCTGACGGATGAGGCGATCGATGCGCCGGCAAAGGCGCTGGTCGAAGCGCTGGATGCCGCGAAGATCCCGCAACAGCGGTTCGTGGCGATGATGCCCGGGCAGGTGGTGGAGATTTAACTCTCGCCAAACATCAAGCTGTCGTCCTGGACAAGCGAGCGGAGCGAGCGCTGATCCAGGACCCATTACCACAAAGAGTGGTTTGGCGAAGACTCGTTGTTACCAGCTCGCGCTGCAACTACGCCCTGGGGTAATGGGTCCTGGCTTTCGCCAGGACGACGAATGAAATTGCTGCGGCAGTGGGCCCTTTGCGAAGCTCGCTACTGCCCCGGCTTGATCGCCCAGCTCACATTCACCGTCACCGACAGCGTCTCCTCGCCGGGCGCGACGGCTGCGGGTGCAGCCATCGGAGCCGCTGCCATGCGGCCCTTGAACAGCGGCACCGGGCCGCCGCCCTCGGTGACGCTGAGCGGCGTACCCAGCGTCACGCCAGCAGCCTTGGCATAGATCTCCGCCTTGCGGCGGGCATCGGCGACCGCCTGCTCGCGCGCATCATCGAGTAGTTTTGAGGCCTGCGTCACCTCGAACGAGATATTTCCGATGTCGTTGGCACCGGCGCTAACCAGCGTATCGATGATGCCGGCGACCTTGGTCACATCGCGAATTTTTACGGTGACGCGATTGGAGGCGCGGAAGCCGACCACGGGCGAGGCGCCGGTGGATTTGTTCTGGCCGTATTGCGGCTGCAGCGACAGGCGCGAGGTCTGATAATCCTTCTCGGCAATGCCGGCGCCCTTCAGCGCCAGCAGCACCTTGCCCATCGCCGCGTTGTTGGCGTCGGAAGCCTCCTTCGCCGACTTGGCGTCGTTGGCGACGCCGGCGTCGATCTGCGCGAGATCGGGCGCCGCGGAAATCCTGGCTTCGCCGCTCACCGAAATGACGGACGGAAAATCGTCGGCGCGTGCGGGGGCCAAAAGCAGCGTGGTGGCGAAGACGGCGGCAAGGGACGTCAAAAGGAGGGCAGGCTTTTTCATCATTCTCACTTCAGCGGCACGAAAACGTTGATCACGAGCTTGTCCTCGGCCGTCTTCAGCGGATCGGTGAGGTACTCCTCGATGAAGGTGTCCTTGGCTTCCAGCCTCTTGTCGTCGAGGTGATTGGTGATCGCCTCATAGGTGTTGTCCATGTTGTCGTAGGAGCCGCGATGGACGAATTTCAGCGCCTTGCCCTCCGGCGATTTGCCGATGCTCATATCCTTGGGCAGGTTCTTCGGATCCTGCTCGACCGGGATCTGGGCGAGGAAGGTGAAGCCGGTGTCGTCGGTGGAGGTGTAGACGATCATCGAATTGCCTGATGGCTTGATGCCCTGCTTGTCCAGCAGCGTGTTCAGCGCCTTGAAGGCGTCGATCAGCGTGTCGAAGGCCGAGTCCCAATTGGCAGTGCCCTTGACCATCACGACCTTCTTGGGCTCGAGCATGGTCTCGAGGCCAAAGGGATCGGCGGTCTGCACCGGGGCGGGGGTGGCAGCTGCCGCGGGCGGGGGCGCTGCCGGGCTGGGTGAAGCGCTGGCTGCGGGCGAGGGCGTCGCAGCGGGTGAGGCGCTGGCCGCCGGCGCAGGCGAAGCACTCGCGGCAGGCGCCGGCGAGGCCGATGGCGCCGGCGAGGGGCTTGCCGATGCGGCGGGCGCCGGGCTCGGTGTTTGCGCCAGAACTCCGGACAGGCCAAACGACAAGGCCGCTGCCGGGATTAACGCGGCCAAAGCGAGACGACGAAAACTGATCATTTTACTCTCCCCAAGACCTTGCGTCCCAAGGCCTAAATCCGTCCTGCACCCCGCCGCGCCTCCCGGTCGCGCGAACGGCGCAGTTCTAACACGCGAGCGCCAAATTCGTCCCATGACAGATGCGTCATGGGCGGCCTCCAGGGCGCTTCGCAGCAAACCGCTGGCCAAGCCGGCAAGGATCGCCATATAAGACGGGCGAAATTCGGGAATTTTCATGAGCGCGCTGGCCAACCACGCATTTGCCAAGATGAACGGCATCGGCAACGAGATCGTCGTTGTCGACATGCGCGATTCCGCAAGCCGGGTGACGCCGGACGACGCGCGGGCGGTGGCGTCCGCCAACGGCGGCGTGGCTTACGACCAGCTCATGGTGCTGCAGAAGCCGCGGCTGGCCGGCACCGAAGCCTTCATCCGCATCTACAACAATGACGGCTCCGAGGCCGGCGCCTGTGGCAACGGCATGCGCTGTGTGGTGCGCCGCATCTTCGAGAAGAGCGGGCAGACCACCGCGACATTCGAGACGGCTGCGGGTCTGCTCAATTGCTGGCAGGGCCCCGCGCCCGACCTCTACACCGTCGACATGGGTGTGCCGAAGTTCGGCTGGCAGGACATTCCGCTGGCGGAAGAGTTTCGCGACACCCGCTACATCGAGTTGCAGATCGGGCCGATCGACAATCCGATCCTGCACTCGCCGTCCGTGGTGAGCATGGGCAATCCGCACGCGGTCTTCTGGGTCGAAGACGTCAACGCCTATGATCTCGAGCGTTTCGGTCCGCTGCTTGAAAACCATCCGATCTTCCCCGAGCGCGCCAATATCACGCTTGCCCATATCGTCGATCGCGACCACGTCACGATCCGCACCTGGGAGCGTGGCGCCGGCCTGACCAAGGCGTGCGGTTCGGCGGCCTGCGCCACGGCCGTCGCCGCGGCGCGGCTGAAGCGCGCCAATCGCAACGTCGAGATCACGCTGCCCGGCGGCAAGCTCGGCATCGAATGGCGCGAGCGCGACGACCATGTGTTGATGACGGGCACCGCGACCTTCGAATATGAAGGCAATTTCGATCCGGCGCTGTTCGCGCCGGTCGGCTGATGGCCGTCGACGTCGTCACTTTCGGCTGCCGCCTCAACGCCTTCGAGGCTGAGGTGATCCACCGCGAGGCGGAGAGCGCCGGCCTTTCCGACACCATCGTCATCAATAGCTGCGCCGTCACCAATGAGGCGGTGGCGCAGGCGCGCCAGTCGATCCGCAAATTGAAGCGCGAGCGGCCCGGGGCCCGCATCGTCGTCACCGGCTGCGCGGCGCAGACGCAAGCCGCGATGTTCGCCGCTATGGCCGAAGTCGATCGCGTCGTCGGCAATGACGACAAGCTGCGCTCGTCCGCATGGCGCGATGCGCGCGATGCATTCGACATGGGCGCCAGCGAGAAGATCGCCGTCAGCGACATCATGGCGGTGAAGGCGATGGCGCCGCATCTCGTTGACGGCTTTGCAACCGGCCTGCCGCGTGTCTTCGTGCAGGTGCAGAACGGCTGCGACCATCGCTGCACCTTCTGCATCATCCCGTTCGGCCGCGGCAATTCGCGCTCGGTGCCGATGGGCGCGGTGGTCGAACAGGTGCGGGCGCTGGCCCTGCGCGGCCATGCCGAGATCGTGCTGACCGGCGTCGACCTCACCAGCTACGGCGCTGACCTGCCGGGCGCGCCCAAGCTCGGCATGCTGACCAAGCAGATCCTGCGGCACGTGCCGGAATTGAAGCGCCTGCGCATCTCCTCGATCGATTCGATCGAGGCAGATGACGATCTGTTAGATGCCATCGCCGACGATGCGCGGCTGATGCCGCATCTGCACCTGTCGCTGCAGTCAGGCGACGACATGATCCTGAAGCGCATGAAACGGCGGCATTTACGGCAGGATGCGATCGCGTTCTGCGACCAGGTGCGTCGCCTGCGCCCGGACGTCATTTTCGGCGCCGACATCATCGCGGGCTTCCCGACCGAGACCGAGGACATGTTCTCGCGCTCGCTCGATCTCATCGAGGAATGCGGCCTCACCTTCCTGCACGTCTTCCCCTACTCGCCACGCCCCGGCACGCCGGCCGCGCGAATGCCACAGGTTGCAGGCAGCGCGATCAAGGAGCGCGCGCGGCGGCTGCGTGCAGTTGGCGAGGCAGCGTTGCGGCAGCGCCTGCAAGCCGAGATCGGCGCAACACGCGAGGTGCTGATCGAGAGCGAAGGACAGGGACGCACGGAGCATTATCTGCCGGTGGCGATTGCGGGCGAGCGGGTGGGTAGCGTCGTGCCACTCAGGATCGCCGGCAGCGATGGCGAGCGGCTGACGGCGTAAACAGCGGTCGTTCCACAACTGCATCCCCGACGTCGTCCTGGCGAAAGCCAGGACCCATTACCCCAGGGAGTAGTTATTGCACGCGATTGCCAACCACGAGTCTTCGCAAACCGTAAGTCGGTGGTAATGGGTCCTGGCTTTCGCCAGGACGACAACGGAATACGCGGCCCGCAATGTGCCCCAAGCGCGCCCCTACAACGCCCGCACCTGCCAGAACCGCAGGGTGCGCCGCGCGTTCTCCGGCGTCATTCTCGCAAAATGGCCCTGCGCCCGCGCGAGATCTGCCGGCTTCATCGCGCCTGTCGCGTAACGGCTTTCGAGCACGGCGGCGGTGGTGTCCCAGCCGAGCTGCGCGGCCTTGCACGGCACCAAGAGGCCGTCGTCGCGCAGGCTCTGCATCAGCGGGCGAATCACTTCGACCGTCGATTCGGACAACGCCGCCAGGGCCGCCACCGTCTCCTCATAGCGCCGCTGTCTGGCGAAGCTGAACAGCGTCGCTTCGTTGAGCCGGCCGTGCGCTTTCAGATTTGCGATGGCCCGCTTGGCGCCTTCGAAGTCGCGCACGCCAGACATCTCGCGCTCGACGCCGACGGTGACAGCGGCAATCGCGCTCTGGATTTCCTCGAACAGATGCGGTGGCGCGCGTGACAACAGGCGGGTGCGCACGGCATCGCTCGCCGAACGCAGCAATTGGCGGCGCAGCTCCGACGGCAAATCGACGCGGACGCCGATGCTGATTGCGAGCTCCGGATCGCTTTCGGCCTGTCCGACGATGATGGCAAATCCGCTGCCGGAGACGCGGGCGCCGGGATTGGCGGCGAGCCGCCGGCTGACGCTGGGATAGCGGCGTGCCAGCAGCGCGTCGGTGACGATCTCCTTCAGCCACCAGCGCCCGGCGACCGCGAGCAGATGCGGCTCGCCCTTGCTGGAGGCGATCTTCATCAGCTCGCCATCGTCGAGGCGGGCGGATTCCTGGAGCACGGGTCCGGCGATACGGATCTCGTCATTGTTGGCGAGGCGGCGGATCACGGATGGCGGCGCCTGCGCGATCGGCGCGAGCTGCGCGCTGATCTCGGCGAGCGCAACGCGGGCGCCGATGTCGGCGATGGCACGCAGCTCGATGGTGCCGATCAGGCGCTCGAGCACATCGTCGAACAGCGCGATCTGCTCGTCGTCAAAACTGCCGGCAGAAGCCAGGAACAGATCGGTGACGCGCCGGGCCGTCTCCAGCCCTTTTTCCGGCGAGCCCATCCGTATCGCGGATTCGACCTCGTCGACGATCGATAGCTCGGCCTTGGACATCACGCGCTGCTCGTCCTGAGCGGTTACAGAAGCTTGTTCTAGGCAACCGCTATCATTAGAGCCGAGCGCTGAACGTTTCGTAAACCATGGCCTGAGGCCGACTAGCTCAGCGATATGCCGCCGCTGCGTCAGTGCGCTCCCTCCCCCGCTTGCGGGGGAGGGCTGGGGAGAGGGTATCTCCGCAGAGGGACTCCCCAAGAGGAGAGAACCCTCACCCGGCGCTACGCGCCGACCTCTCCCGCAAGCGGGAGAGGTTCAGTCCCCGTTCCATCCGCAGGCACGGAGGCGCTCGTGCATGTGGGGCGGGGCCGGCGCCACAACGCGGATCGGGTCCTTGTTCCGCGAGATCGGCACCACGATTTCGCGGGAATGCAGGTGCAAGCGCGGCTCGCCGAAGCGCGGGCCGTTGCCGTAAATGTTATCGCCGATGATCGGCCAGCCGGTCGCGGCCGAATGCACCCGCAATTGATGGGTCCGTCCGGTCACCGGTTCCATGGCGAGCCAGGTCAGGCCCGCGCCGCGCCCCATCACCTTCCAATTGGTGATCGCCTTCTGCCCTTCCGGATCCGGTTTCTGCCACCAGCCGCGCTCGGCATTGAGGCGGCCGAGCGGCATGTCGATGCTGCCTTCGTCTTCGGCAGGGCCGCCCTCGACCACGGTCCAGTAGGTCTTGCCGATCTTGCCGTGCTTGAACAGGAGCCCGAGCGAAGCTGTCGCCTTGCGGTGGCGGCCGAGCACGAGGCAACCGGAGGTGTCCTTATCGAGCCGGTGAGCCAACACCGGCGGCCGTGGCAGGCCGAAGCGGAGCGCGTCGAAGGAGGCTTCGAGGTTCGCCCCGCCCTTGGGGCCGCGATGCACCGGCAGGCCGGCCGGCTTGTCGATGACCAGCATCAGGCCGTCGCGATGGAGCACGCGGCTTAAGATTTCATCGGCGGTCAATTCGGGAACATCGAGCAATTGCAAGACTTTCGTTTAATCGCCGGAACGGCTAACACACCCCCGCCATGAACGATACCTCCGAGACCCCCAAGCTGAGCTGGTGGCGCCGCCTATCCAACGGGCTGAAGCGCACGTCGTCCTCGCTCGGGACCGCGGTCGCCGACCTCGTCACCAAGCGCAAGCTCGACCGCGCCATGCTCGACGACATCGAGGACGTGCTGCTGCGCGCCGATCTCGGCACGCAAGTCGCGGTACGGATCGCGGACGCCGTCGGCGCGGGGCGCTACGACAAGGCGATCTCGGCGGATGAGGTCAAGGACGTGGTCGCGACCGAAGTCGAGAAGGTCTTGGCGCCGGTGGCGAAGCCGCTCGAGATCGACGCCGGCAAGACGCCGTTCGTCGTCCTCGTGGTCGGCGTCAACGGCTCCGGCAAGACCACCACCATCGGCAAACTGTCGCAAAAGTTCGCGTCCGAAGGCCGCAAGGTGATGCTCGCCGCCGGCGACACGTTTCGCGCAGCGGCGATCGAGCAGCTCAAGGTCTGGGGCGAGCGCACCAAGACGCCGGTCATCGCCGGCGCGCAAGGATCGGATTCGGCGAGCCTCGCCTTCAACGCACTGACGGCAGCGAAGGAGCAGAGCATCGACGTGCTCCTGATCGACACCGCCGGCCGGCTTCAGAACAAGGCCGAGCTGATGAACGAGCTCGAGAAGGTCGTGCGCGTCATTCGCAAGGTGGATGCCACCGCGCCGCATGCGGTGCTGCTGGTGCTGGATGCCACCGTCGGCCAGAACGCGCTGTCGCAGGTCGAGGCCTTTCATCGCACCGCCGGGGTCACCGGCCTCGTGATGACCAAGCTCGACGGCACCGCGCGCGGCGGCATCCTGGTGGCGCTGGCGGAAAAATTCAAACTGCCGGTGCATTTCATCGGCGTCGGCGAAGGCGTCGACGATCTCGCGCCCTTCACCGCGCGCGATTTCGCCCGCGCCATCGCCGGAATCGAAAGTTGAGAATGGACAAGACCCAGCCGCATCCGTTGTTCAAGCTCGCGACCGAGCTCGGACCGCTGCTCGTGTTCTTCTTCGTCAATGCGAAGTTCAATTTGTTCGCCGCGACCGGCGCCTTCATGGTGGCGATCGTGGCGGCGATGGCCGCCTCCTATGTGGTGACGCGGCACATCCCGATCATGGCGATCGTGACGGGCGTCATCGTGCTGGTGTTCGGCACGCTGACCCTCGTGCTGCACGATGAGACCTTCATCAAGGTCAAGCCGACCATCATCTACGGCCTGTTCGCCGCGATCCTCGGCGGCGGCCTGCTGTTCAACCGCTCCTTCATCGCCGTGATGTTCGACCAGGTGTTCAATCTGACGCCGCACGGCTGGCGCATCCTCACGCTGCGCTGGGCGCTGTTCTTCGCCGGCATGGCGGTGCTGAACGAGATCATCTGGCGCACCCAGAGCACGGACTTCTGGGTGAACTTCAAGGTCTTCGGCGTCCTTCCGCTGACCGCCATCTTCGGCATGATCCAGATGCCGCTGATCAAGCGCTATCACCTCGAGCCGGTGTCGCTGGAGGCGAGCGAGGCCGAGGCGGGAGATGTGAGCAAGGGGTGAGCGGTGAGCGCTCGCCACACATTCGGTGTCATCGCCCGGCTTGACCGGGCGATCCAGTACTCCGAGCCGTCTGTGGCTGATCGATAAGCCGCGGCGTACTGGATGCCCCGGTCAAGCCGGGGCATGACAGCTGTATGTGGGGCGCCGGGTCTTTGATTCGCAATGACGGGCTTGGCTAAGATCCCGCCTTCAGCGCCTTCTCCAGCTCCGGCATCAGCACCGTCGTGAGGTTTTGCGGCGTGACCGGTCCGACCAGCTTGTAGACGATGGTTCCCTCGCGCCCGACGACGAAGGTCTCGGGCACGCCATAGACGCCCCATTCGATCGAGGCGCGGCCGTTGGCGTCCACGCCGACGCGGCCGAACGGATTGCCGTAGCGTCCGAGGAAGCGCCGGGCGTTGTCGGCCGCGTCCTTGTAGTTGATCCCGACGAGCTGGAAGCGCTTGTCCTTGGCGAGCTCGGTCAGGAGCGGCGCCTCGTCATGGCACGGCACGCACCAGGACGCCCAGACGTTGACGAGGCTGACCTTGCCTTTGAACGCGGCGGGATCGAGCCCCGGTACCGGCGCATTGTCAGCCTGCAATCCCTCGAGCGGCGGCAGCAGCGTTTGCGGCGCCGGCCGCCCGATCAGCGCGGACGGAATCCGCGAGGGATCGCCGCTGCCGAGCCGAAACCAGAACAACAGCGCAAGGCCGAGGAAGGCGATCAGCGGCAGCGCCATCAGGAAGGTGCGGCGCTGCGGCGTCGCCGGGCTCGATTGATTGCTCATGATCGATCCGTCGCGCTGCGGCCCGAGCGGCGGGTCACGCCACTGCGATCGAGCTCGCGCAGGCGCTGCGTCTGGTTGCGATAGTCGAGCACGACCCAGCCGATCAGGATCACGACCACGAGGGCCGCTGCGGCATATGAGGTCACGATGAACGACGCGTAAGGACCGAGCGCCATCATCACGCAGCTCCAGCTTCTTTTGACGCGTTTTCTTCACGCGAACCGGCGTCCACTCCGCTCGAAAACGCGACGCGGCTCGCCTGCATCATTTGCAGGGAACGGACACGGCGGCGCAGGATCTCGTTGCGCATCGCAGCCAAGTGCAGCGTGACGAACAGCAGTGTGAAGGCGATCGCCATCACCAGCAGCGGGATCAGGAACGACTTGTCGAGCGTCGAGCCGCCCATGCGCATCACCGAGGCCGGCTGGTGCAGCGTGTTCCACCAGTCGACGGAGAACTTGATGATGGGCAGATTGATGGCGCCAACCAGCGTCAGCACCGCCGCGGCGCGTGCCGCGCGCGAGGGATCGTCGACCGCGCGCCACAGCGCCATCAGGCCGAGATACATCAGGAACAGGATCAGCACCGAAGTCAGCCGCGCGTCCCACTCCCAATAGGTGCCCCACATCGGCCGGCCCCACAGCGAGCCCGTGAGCAGCGCGAGGAAGGTGAAGGCAGCGCCGATGGGAGCAGCCGCTTTCGCGGCGACGTCGGCGAGCGGATGCCGCCACACCAGCGTGCCCAACGAGGCGATGCTCATCACGCCCCACACGAACATCGAGAGCCAGGCATTGGGCACGTGGATGAACATGATCTTCACCGTCGCGCCCTGCTGGTAGTCGTCGGGCGCAAGCGCCGACTGGTAGAGACCGATGGCGAGCAGGATGACGGTCGCAGCCGCAAGCCACGGCAGCAGACGCGCTGTCAGCGCGAGGAACCGCGTGGGATTGGCGAGGTCGATCAGCGTCATGGTATTCTGATAATCATCCGGGAGCGCTCAGGCAATCAGCACGAAAGCACGTCGCGAAAGTTGATGTGGGTCAAGGTCAGGCGGGCCCATCTCAATCGAGCCCATCTCAGTCGAGTCCATGCCGCAGGCTCGCCGCCGCGGCGAAGGGTCCGATCACGAGGCTGACCAGCGACAGCGCGCAGAGGATCGAGAACGGCGCGCCGAACGTCATCGGACCGACGATCACGGCCTGCGAGGCCGCGACCCCGAAAATCAGCACCGGAATCGACAGCGGCAGCACCAGCACGGCCATCAGCAGTCCGCCCCGATGCAGGGTCACCGCCAGTGCCGCGCCGATCATGCCGGTGAAAGTGAGCGCCGGGGTTCCCGCCAGCAGCGTCAGCGCCACCGCGCCGGTTGCGACCATGTCGAGGTTGAGCAAGAGGCCGAGCACGGGTGTTGCGACAATCAGCGGCAGGCCGGCCGCCAGCCAATGCGCCAACGCCTTGGCGGCGCAGGCGAGTTCCAGCGGCGTCCGGCTCATCGTGATCAGGTCGAGCGAACCATCCTCATGGTCGGCCATGAACAGCCGGTCCAGGGTCAGCAGGCTTGCCAGCAGCGCACCGAGCCAGAGAATGGCCGGCCCGAGCCGCGACAGCAGCGCCAGATCCGGGCCCACCGCGAACGGCATCAGCACCACCACGGTCAGGAAGAACAGCACGCCGATCAGCGCCCCGCCGCCGACGCGGAGCGCGATCCGGATGTCCCGGTGGATCAGGGCCGACAAGGCGGTCATGAGAGGCTCCCCTCGTGCCCCAAAGGCGGTGCGCTCCCTCCCCCGCTTGCGGGGGAGGGCTGGGGTGAGGGTGTCTCGGCAACGAAGACTCCCCCAGAGGAGAGAACCCTCACCCGGCGCTGCGCGCCGGCCTCTCCCGCAAGCGGGAGAGGCAAGGGAGCCCGCGGCGACGGCTGCGTCCCGGGTGAAAGAGCGAAGCTTTGCCGCTCGAAAAACTGAGGGTGAAGCCGCCTCACGCCATTCCCCCGATCCTGAGCTCGCGCGAGTCGATCCCCAATGGCGCGTGGGTCGCTGCGATGATCATGCCGCCGCGCGAAAGGTGCTCGCGCATTAGGCCGCCGAACATGTCCTGGCCGGCCACGTCCAGCGCCGTGGTCGGCTCGTCCAGCAGCCAGACCGGGCGGCGCACGGTCAATAGCCGGGCCAGTGACAGCCGGCGGCGCTGGCCGGCGGAGAGGAAGGCGGCGGGCAGGTGGGTGGCGTGGTCGAGGCCGACTTTGGTGAGGCTCTCGGCGGCATCGCAGCGCTCACCACCGAGGAAATCAGCCCAGAATGCCAGATTTTCTGCCACGCTCAGCGCCGGCTTCAGGGCATCGCGATGGCCGAGATAGTGGCATTGCTCCGGCAGCGTCAGCTCGCCGTCGCCCCCATCCAGCGCGATCGTCCCGCCGGCCGGAATGAGCAGGCCGGCGATCAGCCGCAGCAGCGAGGTCTTGCCCGATCCGTTGCGACCCATCACCGCCACGGCTTCGCCGGAGGCGGCCGCGAAATCGAGGCCGGCGAACACCTCGCGGCCACCCCGCACGCATCTGAGTCCGTGACCTGAAAGCCGCATCTCGCCTCGTTTCAACCCGCTCAAAGCCAGGCCTCAGGAAAACTTGGGGTAGCGCATGGGAATTTTTGGCTCGCGGATTGGCGCGGCACGATTGTGGCTGTGGCGGCGCGGTTAGAAAGCTTCTATAAGCCCGGAACTACTTGATGCAGCAACTCAACCTGCCCCTGCAAGCGGCCAAGCCTGATACGCTGACGGTGTTAAAATACCCTGCCGGGTATAACTAACAATTGGGATTCCTACATGACCTCGCTCGACAGCTTCAAATGCAAAAAGACCCTCAAGGTCGGCGCCAAGACCTATGTCTATTACAGCCTGCCCACGGCCGAGAAGAATGGTCTGAAGGGAATTTCGAAACTTCCCTATTCGATGAAGGTCCTGCTCGAGAACCTGCTGCGCAACGAGGACGGCCGCTCGGTCAAGAAGGAAGACATCGTCGCGGTGTCGAAGTGGCTGCGCAAGAAGTCGCTGGAGCATGAGATCGCGTTCCGCCCGGCGCGTGTCTTGATGCAGGACTTCACCGGCGTGCCCGCGGTGGTCGACCTCGCTGCGATGCGCAACGCGATGCAGAAGCTCGGCGGCGATGCTGAGAAGATCAATCCGCTGGTCCCGGTCGACCTCGTCATCGACCACTCCGTGATCGTGAACTTCTTCGGCGACAACAAGGCCTTCGGCAAGAACGTCACCGAGGAATACAAGCAGAACCAGGAGCGCTACGAGTTCCTGAAGTGGGGTCAGAAGGCGTTCTCGAACTTCTCGGTCGTGCCGCCCGGCACCGGCATCTGCCACCAGGTCAATCTCGAATATCTGGCCCAGACGGTCTGGACCAAGAAGGAGAAGATGACGGTCGGCAAGAAGACCGGCACCTTCGAGGTCGCTTATCCCGACTCGCTCGTCGGCACCGATTCCCACACCACCATGGTCAATGGTCTCGCCGTGCTCGGCTGGGGCGTCGGCGGCATCGAGGCGGAAGCCTGCATGCTCGGCCAGCCGCTGTCGATGCTGTTGCCGAACGTGGTCGGCTTCAAGCTGAAGGGTGCGATGAAGGAAGGCGTCACCGCGACCGACCTCGTGCTGACCGTGACGCAGATGCTGCGCAAGCTCGGCGTCGTCGGCAAGTTCGTCGAGTTCTTCGGCCCGGGCCTCGACCATCTCTCCGTCGCCGACAAGGCGACCATCGCCAACATGGCGCCCGAATATGGCGCGACCTGCGGCTTCTTCCCGGTCGACGCCGCCGCGCTCGACTACCTCAAGACCTCCGGTCGCGCCTCGGCGCGCGTTGCGCTGGTGCAGGCCTATGCCAAGGCGCAGGGCCTGTTCCGCACCGCCAAGTCGCCCGATCCGGTGTTCACGGAAACCCTGACGCTCGACCTCGCCGACGTCGTTCCCTCGATGGCCGGTCCGAAGCGTCCCGAGGGGCGCATCGCGCTCCCGTCGGTGGCCGAGGGCTTCTCGCTCGCGCTCAGCAGCGAGTACAAGAAGGCCGAGGAGCCGGAGAAGCGCTTTGCCGTCGAAGGCAAGGACTTCGAGATCGGTCACGGCGACGTCGTGATCGCGGCGATCACCTCCTGCACCAACACCTCGAATCCGAGCGTGCTGATCGGCGCCGGCCTGCTTGCGCGCAACGCGGCTGCGAAGGGCCTCAAGGCCAAGCCGTGGGTGAAGACCTCGCTTGCCCCGGGCAGCCAGGTGGTCGCGGGCTATCTCGCCGATTCCGGTCTGCAGAAAGATCTCGACAAGGTCGGCTTCAACCTGGTCGGCTTCGGCTGCACCACCTGCATCGGCAATTCCGGTCCGCTGCCGGAAGAGATCTCGAAGTCGATCAACGACAACGGCATCGTCGCCGCTGCCGTGCTCTCAGGTAACCGCAATTTCGAAGGCCGCGTCTCGCCGGACGTGCAGGCGAACTATCTGGCCTCGCCGCCGCTGGTCGTCGCGCATGCGCTCGCGGGCAGCGTGACCAAGAATCTCGCCACTGAGCCGCTCGGCGAGGGCAAGGACGGCAAGCCGGTGTACCTGAAGGACATCTGGCCGACGACGAAGGAGATCAACGCCTTCATGAAGAAGTTCGTGACCGCGTCGATCTTCAAGAAGAAGTACGCCGACGTGTTCAAGGGCGACACCAACTGGCGCAAGATCAAGACGGTCGAGAGCGAGACCTATCGCTGGAACATGTCTTCGACCTATGTGCAGAACCCGCCCTATTTCGACGGCATGAAGAAGGAGCCGGAGCCGGTCACCGACATCGTCGAGGCGCGCATCCTCGCCATGTTCGGCGATAAGATCACCACCGACCACATCTCGCCGGCCGGCTCGATCAAGCTCACCTCGCCCGCTGGCAAATATCTCAGCGAGCACCAGGTGCGCCCGGCAGACTTCAATCAGTACGGCACGCGCCGCGGCAACCACGAAGTGATGATGCGTGGCACCTTCGCCAACATCCGCATCAAGAACTTCATGCTGAAGGGCGCCGACGGCAACATTCCGGAAGGCGGTCTGACCAAGCACTGGCCGGACGGCGAGCAGATGTCGATCTACGACGCCGCGATGAAGTACCAGGAAGAGAAGGTGCCGCTGGTGGTGTTCGCCGGCGCCGAATACGGCAACGGCTCCTCGCGCGACTGGGCCGCGAAGGGCACGCGCCTGCTCGGCGTTCGCGCCGTGATCTGCCAGAGCTTCGAGCGCATCCACCGTTCGAACCTGGTCGGCATGGGCGTGCTGCCGCTGACCTTCGAGGACGGCACTTCCTGGCAGTCGCTGGGTCTGAAGGGTGACGAGAAGGTCACGTTGCGCGGCCTCGTCGGCGACCTCAGGCCGCGCCAGAAGCTGACCGCGGAGATCGTTTCCGGCGACGGTTCGTTGCAGCGCGTTTCGCTGCTTTGCCGCATCGATACGCTGGACGAGCTCGATTACTACCGCAATGGCGGCATCCTCCATTACGTCCTGCGCAAGCTCGCGGCGTAAGCGCGGATTTGTGAACGATGGCTCACTGCGAAGTGAGTAGAAGCCAGAACGAAGGCGGCCTATCAAAAGGCCGCCTTCGCGCGTTTTGCGGCACGTTTCGGATGGGCCCGGCCGGTGGAAAACCTCCTCCTGGACGGAAGAATGTGCTGCGCCCCGTAAGATTACGGTGACCATCAGGCGATAAGATTCCCTCTCACGAGCAATGGTGTGCGGCGTTCGACATGACAACAATGACGGCTTCTCATCCGATTTCACGTTGGTCCAGTGCCCTCTGGTCGGGTGCTCTCGGCATCTGTGCGATCGTCGCCGTCATCCGCCCTGCCGAGGCTGATCCCCGCGCCGTTGTCGAATTGTTTACCTCGCAGGGCTGCTCGTCCTGCCCGCCCGCCGACAAGATCATCGGCGATCTCTCCAAAGATCCCTCGGTCATCGCGCTGAGCATGCCGATCGACTATTGGGACTATCTCGGCTGGAAGGACACGCTGGCCGATTCGCGGTTCTCTGCGCGGCAGCGTGCCTACTCGCGCATGCGCGGCGACCGCGAGGTCTACACGCCGCAGGTCGTCGTCAATGGCTCGACCCATGTCATCGGCAGCGATCGCACCGGCATCGAGAATGCGATCGGCAAGACCGACAAGGGCATGGGCGTGATGAGCGTGCCGGTGACGATGTCGCTTGCGGGCAAGCAGATCAGCGTCTCCGTCGCCGCGAGCAACGAGCCCACAGTCTCGCATGGCGAGGTCTGGATCTGCTCGATCGCCAAGTCGGTGCCGATCACGATCACCCGCGGCGAAAATCGCGGACAGCAGATCACCTACCACAACGTGGTGCGCAACCTGCTCAAGGTCGGCGATTGGACCGGCCGTCCGGAAAGCTGGACGGTGCCGATCGAGAACTTCACGCGCGACGGCGTCGACGGCGCGGTGGTCTATGTTCAGGATGGCAACCGAGAGAAGCCGGGTGCGATGCTGGGCGCGGCGTACACGTCGCTGCACTGATTTCACGCGCGCACCAGCCTCGCACTCGCTCTAACTCCCATGGTGAGGAGCGCGCCCTTGCGCGTCTCGAACCATGCAGGCCCGGCGGATGCAGCTCGGCCTTTCATCCTTCGAGACGCCGCGCGGGCGCGGCCCTCAGGATGAGGGGGAGAGCCGGTGCATGAGGAGAGAGAGCGGGCTCGGCGAGCCGGAAACATCCCGACACAAACAAAAAAGGACCAACTTGCGTTGGCCCTCCTTGTCGCGCGTACAGACCCGATCCTGTCGACCCCGGGGGGCTGGGGGCTGAGGAATCCGGAACCGAAGGACCGGGCCAACGCACGTGAGCCTTTTCGCAGTGCAGGGCGGCAGTCGCTAGGCGGAAAAGCGGCGACACTATGATTCCTGCTAACGATCCCGTGACGGTTTGCCGCGACAAAGTTCCACCATTGCGTGTGTCCCGATTCGATGAGTCGAACGAGGAGGCCCCTTGCGGTAGGGACCGGTTGGCGCAATCATGCAACTGTCATGATGCCCGAGGTTCCGGTTGTCGCGGACGCGGGGCATGCCGTGCGATGAGGAGGCGCTTCCCATGAATCTGATGTCGGAGGATGCCGAGCCGAGCGAGCAGCGCGCGGCGGCGCGCCCCGCCGCTGCGACGACGCACCCGAATCGGGTGACGTTCAACCGCCTCGAGCTGCACCGGATTCTCAATCTCTACGGCCGCATGGTCGCCGACGGCGAGTGGCGCGACTACGCTATCGACTTCCTGAAGGACCGCGCCGTGTTCTCGGTCTATCGCCGCGCTTCGGAAGTGCCGATCTATCGGATCGAGAAGGACCCGCGGCTTGCGCGCAAGCAGGGCATGTACAGCGTGATCTCGGCGACCGGCCTGATCCTGCGCCGCGGTCACGAGCTCGAGCGCGTGCTACTGGTGATCGATCGGAAGCTGGCGGTGGTGTGAGGCTTTCGTAGCCCGGATGAGCGAAGCGACATCCGGGACTTTGCTTGCACCGTTCCCGGGTATCGCTTCGCTCACCCGGGCTACGGCATCTACTTCCCCGGCACCGTGCGCGCGCCCTCGCCGAGGTCACGTTGCATCATCACCGTATCCAGCCAGCGGCCGAATTTCAGCCCGACATTGGGATGCGTGCCGATCATCTTGAAGCCGCTCTTGGTGTGAACGCCGATCGAGCCGGCATTGGCGGAATCGCCGATCACCGCGATCATCTGTCGGAAGCCACGCGCCACGCATTCGGTGATCAGCCGCTCCAGCAGCAGGGAGCCGACACCGCGGCGGTGGAAGGAGGGGTCGAGATAGATCGAATTCTCGACCGTGAAGCGATAGGCCGGCCGCGGCCGGTAGGCCGCGGCATAGGCATAGCCGGCCACGCGACGATCGAGGATGGCGACGAAATAGGGATAGCCGCCGTCGATCAGCGCGCGATAGCGCCGTGTCATCTCGTCAAGGTCGGGCGGCTCCAGCTCGAACGTCGCGGTGCCCTCGCGGACGGCCTGCTGATAGATGGCGGTGATGGCGGGAAGGTCGGCCTCGGTGGTGGGCCTGATTTCTGGTGCGGACATGGCGGGAAGATTAGAGGCTTCCCGCGACCGCTGGAAGGGGGCTGCGCTGCTTCTCCGGCGTCATTGCGAGCCACCGGGTCCGCGCAACGCGCGGCCCGATGACAGGCTCCGCGAAGCAATCCAGAAATGCATCCGTGGAGGCACTCTGGATTGCTTCGTCGCAAGAGCTCCTCGCAATGACGGTGCCTGTGGGTACAGCCCGGCCCAAACAAAAACCCCGGCCTTTCGGCCGGGGTTCATGTCGTTCCCTCGTCCTGGCGTTAGTCGCGCTGGCCGAGGAGCTGCAACAGCAGCGTGAACAGGTTGATGAAGTTCAGGTACAGCGACAGCGCGCCGGTGATGGCCGCACGCTCTGCGATGTCGCCGCCGGCCGAGGCGTAGCCGTAGATGTAGTCGTTCTTCAGCCGCTGGGTATCCCAGGCAGTGAGGCCCGCGAACACCAGCACGCCGACCACCGACACGATGAACTGCAGCATCGAGCTGGCCAGGAACAGGTTCACCAGGCTCGCGATGATGATGCCGATCAGGCCCATGAACAGGAACGAGCCCATTCCGGTCAGGTCACGCTTGGTGGTGTAGCCGTAGAGGCTGAGCGCGCCGAAGGTCGCCGCGGTGATGAAGAACACCCGCACGATCGAGGTGTGCGTGAACACCAGGAAGATCGACGACAGCGAGATGCCCATCAGCGCCGAGAACACCCAGAACAGGATCTGGGCCGTCGAGGGTGCCAGACGGTTGATGCCCGCCGAGATCACGAACACCATCGCGAGCGGCGCCAGCATGAACAGCCACTTCAGGGGGCTCACGAACATCGCGTAGCCGAATGGCGTCAGGAACAGCTTGCCGACGCGGACGGCTTCCGGCGTCGGGACGTCCGTCACGGCGGCCATGTAGACGCCGAGCGCGGCAAGGCCCGTGATGGCCAGGCCGATGCTCATGTAATTGTAGATGCGCAGCATATAGGCGCGCAGGCCGGCATCGACCGTCGCGGCGTCAACACGCCCGGCGGCCCTGCCGAAAGGAGAAGCGTAGTTACGGTCTAGGTCCGACATGGTCGAATTCCCGTTGGTTGGTCCGGTCCGGCATGAGGGTCGCCATGCCGCCGGTTCGTCAGTTCTATCTCGGATACCGCTGCCAGCCGACTAAATTTTGGCTCACAATCGGGGCTCCGAACCCACTCGATATGTGGGAAACTAACACATTCGCTGCAACCGTCCACGCGCGGCCGAATGTCGCCCTCGGCCACAATCCTGACGGGCGGACGTGGTTAATCGCAGGAATCGTGCGATTCCGCTCCCGCGCGCCCATCCGCTACCTTTTGTCACAAATTCCGCAACACCGTCGCGGGCTTTTTGTTCAACGCGAGCAGCGTGCCGGCGAGCCCGAGCCCCACAGTGACGACGAGCGCGGCCGCGACCACGCTGGCGGCGCTGCCGGCCTGCCAGACGAAACTCAGCGTCATCAGCCGCGTCACGATCATCCAGGCCGCGATGCTGCCGGCGATCACGCCGAACACTGCGGTGGCGAGCCCGATCAGGAGGTATTCGAGCGCATAGGCGCCGAGCAGCCGCAGCCGCGTCGCGCCCAGCGTCTTCAGGATCACCGCATCATAGACCCGGTGGCGATGACCGGCGGCGAGCGCCCCGCCGAGCACCAGGATCGCCGAGATCAGGGTCACCGCACTGGCGCCGCGGATCGCGAGCGCCAAGTTGGTCACCACCGAGCCGACCGTCTCCATCACCTCGCGCACGCGCACGCTCGTCACCATCGGATAGGCGTCGGCCACTTGCTTGATGATCTTGCCGTCGCCCGCAGCGTTGCTGCCGGCTTCGGTCAGCGTTGCGATATGGGTATGCGGTGCGCCCTTGAAGGCGTTCGGCGAGAACACGAGGACGAAATTGATGCCGAGCCCCTGCCAGTCGATGGTGCGCAGATTGCCGATTCTGGCCGGGATGTCACGGCCAAGCACGTTGACCACGATCTCGTCGCCGAGCTTGAGACCGAGTCCGTCGGCGATCTTCTTTTCGATCGAGACCAGCGGCGGGCCGGAATAGTCGGCGCTCCACCATTCGCCCTCGACCACCTTGGACCCCTTCGGCAGCTCGCCGGTATAGGTCAGGCCACGGTCGCTTTGCAGCACCCATTCGGAATCGGTCGAGGGCTTGAGCTTCTCGGCGCGCAATCCGCGCGCGCCGACGATGCGGCCACGCAGCATCGGCACGTCCTCGACCTTGGCACCGGGGGCGATCTGGCGCAGATAGAGGTCGAACTGCTCGGCTTGCGCGCTCGGGATGTCGATGAAGAAGAACGATGGCGCCTGCTCGGGAAGCGACGCCAGGAACTGGCGGCGCAGATTGCCGTCGATCTGGGTGATGGTGACGAGCACGGCGAGCCCGAGCCCCAGTGACAGCACGACGGACGGCGTCAGCGCGCCCGGCCGGTGGATGTTGGCGATGGCCAGCCGCAGCATCGGCAGCCGCGTCCGCGGCAGGTGCCGTGCGATGGCCATCAAGAGGGCGGCGATGCCGCGCAGCAGGGCGAACACGACGACGGAGGAGGCCACGAACACCACGGCGATGCGCTTGTCGAAGGACAGGCCGATCACGACGGCGACGAGCAGGACGATCACGACGCCCATGAACACCAGGTAGCCCAAGCGCGGCCGGTGCCATTCCGAGCTGATGGTGTCGCGAAACAGCGCGGCCACCGGCACGTCGTGGACGCGGCCGAGCGGCCACAGGCCGAAAGCCAATGCGGTGAGCAGGCCATAGACGAAGGACAGCGCTAGCTCGTCGGCATGCACGGCCGGCACCACCGGCAGCGGCAACAGCTTGCCGAACAGGCCGACGATGGCGAAGGGCATCGCGGCGCCGAGCGCAAGGCCGATCACCGAGCCGATCGCGGCGAGCAGGATGACCTGCGCGAGATAGATGCCGAACACGTCGCGGCCGGTGGCGCCGACGGCCTTGAAAGCCGCGATCACCTCGAGCCGGCGGTCGATATGGCTCTTGACGGCATTGGCGACGCCGACGCCGCCGACCAGCAGCGCGGCGAGGCCGACCAGCGTCAGGAACTGAGTGAAACGGTTGATGTTGCGCTCGAGCTGCGGCGAGGCGTTGGAGCGGCTGCGGATCTCCCAGCCGGCCTGCGGCGCCGCGTTGCGCGCGTCAGTGATGAAAGTCTCGGTGGCGCGTTCGCCGTTGGCGGCGTCAGGCAGCTTCACCCGGTAGACCCAGCGCATCAGGCTGCCGGGTTGGATCAGGCCGGTGGCGCGCAGGCCCGCCTGGCTGATCAGGAAGCGCGGACCGAAGCCGATGCCGCCGGCGAGCTTGTCGGGTTCGGCCTCGACGGTGCTGCGGATCTGGAACGTCGCCGAGCCGATGGTGACGCGATCGCCGGTCTTGAGCGAGAGCCGCGCCAGCAGCGTTGGATCGGCGGCGGCGCCGAACGCGCCGTCACGCTCCGCAAGCAGATCGGACATCGGCAGCGGCGGCGCCAGTTTCAGCTGGCCGAGCATCGGATAGCTGTCGTCGACCGCCTTCATCTCGACCAGCGCGAGCTTGCCATCAGTCGAGCGCGCCATGCCGCGCAAGGTCGCGGCTGTCGACACGGTGCCGCGCGAGCGCAGGAACGCGACCTCTTCCGGCTTGGCCTCGCGCTGGAACAGCACGAACGAGACGTCGCCGCCGAGCAGCGTGCGGCCTTCGCGCGCAAGACCGTCGGAGAGGCTCGCCGAGACCGAGCCGACGCCGGCGATCGCCATCACGCCGAGCGCGATGCAGGCGATGAAGACGTAGAAGCCGCGCAGGCCTCCGCGCAATTCGCGCAGCGCGTAGCGCAGCGACAGCGCGACGGCACCGGGCCTCGCGAACGATTCGGCAGCCGTGCTCATGCGGGCGCGGACTGCGTGTCGATGCGCCCGGAGCGCAGGCGGATGACGCGATCGCAGCGATGCGCGAGCGAGGAATCGTGCGTGACCAGCACCAAGGTCATGCCGCGCTCGGCATGCTTGCTAAACAGGAGATCGATGATCTGCTTTCCGGTTGTCTCATCCAGATTGCCAGTCGGCTCGTCGGCGACGAGGATCGCCGGATCGGGCGCCAGCGCGCGCGCCAGCGCAACGCGCTGCTGCTCGCCGCCGGAGAGTTGCGTCGGATAATGATGCAGGCGATCGCCGAGCCCGACCGATTGCAGCTCCTGCGCCGCGCGCCTGGCGGCATCGGGATTGCCGGCGAGTTCGAGCGGCACCGCGACGTTCTCAAGCGCCGTCATGGTCGGGATCAGATGGAAGGACTGGAAGACAATGCCGACCTGGCGGCCGCGGAAGCGGGCCAGCGCGTCCTCGTCGAGGGCATTGAAAGGCGTGCCGTTGACCACCACCTCTCCGCTATCAGGACGCTCCAGCCCCGCCATCACCATCAGCAGCGTGGATTTGCCCGAGCCTGACGGGCCGATCAGGCCGATCGTCTCGCTCCGGCCCACGCGCAGGCTGATATCCTTGAGGATGTGAACGCGCGCCGCGCCCGTGCCCAATGAGAGATTGACGTTGGAGATGGCGATGGTGTCCGCCGCGGTGGCGGCGAGCGAAGAGGTTTCGATGCGACTGTCCATGGTCCGGTCATATGGCAACTCCGCTGGCGCGGTCGAGAGGCGTTACGGATTGTTCATGCACATAGCCGTGTTGATGTTCGCTTTGATGACGGCCATCACGACGGCCTCGGCACAGGGGCAGAAGCCGATCAAGCTCGTCGTTCTCGGCGATTCCCTGAGCGCCGGTCTCGGCCTACCGGCCCAGGACGCATTTCCCCAAAAGCTGCAAAAGGCCTTGCAGGCCAAGGGCATAGCGGTCGACATGATCAATGCCGGGGTGTCCGGCGACACCTCCTCCGGCGGCCGCGACCGGCTCGACTGGTCGGTGCCTGAAGGAACCGAGGCCGTCATCGTCGAGCTCGGCGCCAACGACGCGCTGCGCGGCATCGATCCCGATTTGACGCGCGCCGCGCTGAGCGACATCGTTCAGCGGCTCAAGGCACGCAAGATCGCAGTGCTGCTGTGCGGCATGCTGGCGCCGCCGAATTACGGCGCCGATTACGCCGCGCGCTTCAATTCGATTTATCCGGAGCTGGCGAAAAAATTCGACGTGCCGCTCTATCCGTTCTTCCTCGACGCCGTCGCCGCCGACGCCAAGCTCAACCAGGCCGACGGCATTCATCCGACCGCGGCCGGCGTCGACATCATCGTCGAAAGGATGATGCCCACCGTGGAGGCATTCCTTGGCACGATCGCTGAGCAACGGCGTTGAAAAGCAGGCAGCGCTAACCGTAATTCCCAGGGTTTTACCGGGGTGAGGCGGGCTAAGCTTCGCAGAGTCACACAACTGCGATAGGAATCAGGGTACCGGTGATTCGTCGCCGGCTCTAATTTGGGGATGGTCCTGCTTCCCAGGGGCTGTACCCAAGCATCGGGAGTGCGAAACGATGCCGCGTTTGTTCACTGGTCTGGAAATTCCGGCCGAGATCGGCCAGTCGCTTTCCAACTTGAGGGGTGGCCTTCCCGGCGCCCGCTGGATCGATCCCGAAAATTATCACGTCACCTTGCGCTTCATCGGCGATATCGATGGTGTCTCCGCCAACGAGATCGCCTCGATGCTGTTTCGCGTCGACCGCAAGCCGTTCGAGGTGAAGGTGCAGGGCCTCACGAGTTTTGGCGGCCGCAAACCGCGGGCAGTCGTTGCGACGATCGCGCCGAGCAAGCCGCTGATGGAATTGCAGGCCGAGCTCGAACGCATGATGCAGCGGATCGGTCTCGATCCTGAAGGCCGCAAGTTCATTCCGCATGTCACGCTGGCCCGGCTGCACGACGCCTCCGATCGCGACGTCGCCGACTATCTCTCGCTGCGTGGCTACTTCCCGAGCAAGGCGTTCATGGCGGAGCGCTTTGTTCTGTTCTCGTCCCGCGCTTCAACCGGCGGCGGCCCGTATGTCGTCGAGGACGCTTACGAGCTGTGTGCGTAGCTTGCTCTCATGCCCCGGCCGTAGAGCCGGGGCCCAGCGCTCAGCGATGAACGAAATTTGGCGATGAACGAAGCGGTGGGTCCCGGATCAGCGCGTCCGGGACACGAATCCGCATACCCCATCCACCAATTCACGGCTTGCAATTTCCGCCGGTCTCTGGCGGTAAGGGGCCATGCTCACGACCCCAAGTTCCCCGTTCAGCGAAGCCTATCAGGCCGAGATCGCGTCTGGCGCGATCGAGCCCGATGCCGCGCAGGCCGAAGTCGCCGAGGCCTATGCGGCGCTCGACCTGCGGCTCGCGACTTACAAGCCGCAGCGCAAGCAGGGCCTGCTCAGCCGCCTCTTCAGCAGTGACAAGGACGAGACGCCGCGCGGGCTCTACATCCATGGCGAGGTCGGTCGCGGCAAGACCATGCTGATGGACCTGTTCTTCCAGTACAGTACCGTCGAGCACAAGCGCCGCGCGCATTTCCACGAGTTCATGGCGGAGGCGCATGAGCGCATCTATGACTATCGCCAGGGCATCGCGCGCGGCGAGATCGCCGACGCTGACGTCATCGCGCTGACCGCGACTGCAATCTTCGAGGAGAGCTGGCTGCTCTGCTTCGACGAATTCCATGTCACCGACATCGCGGACGCGATGATCCTCGGCCGTCTGTTCGCAAAGCTGTTCGAGCTCGGCACCGTCATGGTCGCGACCTCCAACGTCGCGCCCGACGATCTCTACAAGGGCGGCCTGAACCGGTCGCTGTTCCTGCCTTTCATCAAGCAGATCACCGACCACATGGATGTCGCGCGTCTCGATGCGCGCACCGACTTCCGCCTGGAGAAGCTTCAGGGCGTGCCGATGTGGCTGACGCCGGCCGACGTTGATGCGCATGCCGCGCTCGACCGCGCCTGGTCGAAGATGAGCGGCGGCGCCCGATGCAAGCCGCACGACATTTCGATCAAAGGCCGCATCCTGCACGTGCCGTGCTCGGCCCATGGCGTGGCGCGGTTCTCGTTCGCCGATCTCTGCGAGAAGCCGCTTGGGGCATCGGACTATCTCAGGCTCGCGCACGACTATCACACCATCCTGGTCGACCATATTCCAGTGATGGACTTCTCCCAGCGCAACGCCGCCAAGCGCTTCATCACGCTGATCGACACGCTCTATGACAATGCGGTGAAGTTGATGGCCTCGGCCGATGCCAATCCGATCTCGCTGTACCTCGCCACCGAAGGCAACGAGGCCAACGAGTTCAAGCGGACCGCATCACGCCTGATCGAGATGAGCTCGGAATCCTATCTGGCGCTGCCTCACGGCCGCAAGGATTCCACCGCCAGCGGCTCGACCAAGGGCCTGGTGGAGACTTAAGTCCTATTTGCCAGCGCTGTCATTCCAGGGCGCGCCACGCGCGAGCCCGGAAATCCATCGCGTCACCAACTCTGCAGCTCAATGGATTCCAGGCCTGCGCCTGTCGGCGCATCCCGGAATGACGGACCGGGTATGGCTGCTATCGCGGCAAGCCCGACAAATGGGCATCCACCGACTTGAACGGGGGAGGCGAAAGGGATAACCACCCGTCTCAGTTTTCCCCTCCTTACGTGTCTAAAGGACAGGTTCACATGGCGCGCGACAAGATTGCTTTGATTGGCTCCGGCCAGATCGGCGGAACGCTGGCTCACCTCATCGGCCTGAAAGAACTGGGCGACGTCGTGATGTTCGACATCGCCGAGGGCGTGCCGCAGGGCAAGGCACTCGACATCGCGCAGTCCTCGCCGGTCGACGGCTTTGACGCGCACTACAGCGGCGCGAACTCCTACGAAGCGCTCGACAACGCAAAAGTTTGCATCGTCACCGCCGGCGTGCCGCGCAAGCCCGGCATGAGCCGCGACGACCTCCTCTCCATCAACCTCAAGGTCATGGAGCAGGTCGGTGCCGGCATCAAGAAGTACGCTCCCGACGCTTTCGTCATCTGCATCACCAACCCGCTCGACGCGATGGTGTGGGCGCTTCAGAAGGCCTCGGGCCTGCCGCACAAGAAAGTCGTCGGCATGGCCGGCGTGCTGGATTCGGCGCGCTTCCGCTACTTCCTGGCCGATGAGTTCAACGTCTCGGTCGAGGACGTCACCGCCTTCGTGCTCGGCGGCCATGGCGACACCATGGTGCCGCTGGTGAAGTACTCCACCGTCGCCGGCATCCCGCTGCCCGACCTCGTCAAGATGGGCTGGACCTCGCAGGCGCGTCTCGATGAGATCGTCGACCGCACCCGCAACGGCGGCGCCGAGATCGTCAACCTGCTCAAGACCGGTTCGGCCTTCTATGCGCCGGCGGCGTCGGCAATCGCGATGGCCGAGAGCTATCTGCGGGACAAGAAGCGCGTGCTGCCCTGCGCCGCCTACCTGAACGGCGAGTACAGCGTGAAGGACATGTATGTCGGCGTGCCCGTCGTGATCGGCTCCAAGGGCGTCGAGCGCGTGGTCGAGATCGAACTCGCCGGCAAGGACCGCGAGGCCTTCGACAAGTCGGTCGGCGCCGTGCAGGGCCTGGTCGACGCCTGCAAGAAGATCGCCCCCGATCTTCTCGGCCGCTAAGCGCCAGCAATTCCCGCCGAAGCCCGAAAACCGGTCTTCGGCGGTTTCATTTCCGGGGCCTGGGTGTCCGGGCGGGCTCCGGGTCAGCCAGTGATCTCGCAGTTCAGAGATCTCGATTTAAAGAATCCGGGTTGCAGTTCCTGTGGTATATGGTATGCCAGCCACAAGACTGAGGGGGGCCCTTGAGGTCACCGCCCGCGGGTTCAGGGAGCGACCATATGAATATCCATGAGTACCAGGCCAAAGCGCTGCTGAGCGAGTTCGGCGTGCCGATTTCCAAGGGCGTGCCCGTCCTGAAGCCCGCTGACGCGGAAGCCGCCGCCAAGGCGCTGCCCGGTCCGGTCTGGGTGGTGAAGAGCCAGATCCACGCCGGCGGCCGCGGCAAGGGCAAGTTCAAGGAAGCCAGCGCCGGCGACAAGGGCGGCGTCCGCATCGCCAAGTCGGCCGCCGAGGTCTCCGAATTTGCCAAGCAGATGCTGGGCGCCACGCTCGTGACCGTGCAGACCGGTCCTGCCGGCAAGCAGGTCAACCGCCTCTACATCGAGGACGGCTCCGACATCGACAAGGAATTCTACCTCTCGATCCTGGTCGACCGCGAGACGTCGCGCGTCTCCTTCGTCGTCTCGACCGAGGGCGGCGTCAACATCGAGGAGGTCGCGCACAACACGCCTGAGAAGATCGTGACCTTCTCGGTCGATCCGGCGACCGGCGTCATGGGCCATCACGGCCGCACGGTTGCGAAGGCGCTGAACTTGTCAGGTGATCTCGCCAAGCAGGCCGAGAAGCTCACCGCGCAGCTCTACGCCGCCTTTGTCGCCAAGGACATGTCGATGCTGGAGATCAACCCGCTGGTCGTGACCAAGCAGGGTCAGCTCCGCGTGCTCGACGCCAAGGTCTCGTTCGACGACAACGCGCTGTTCCGTCACCCCGAGGTGCTCGCGCTGCGCGACGAGACGGAGGAAGACGCCAAGGAAATCGAGGCGTCGAAATACGATCTCAACTACGTCACGCTCGACGGCAATATCGGCTGCATGGTCAACGGCGCCGGCCTTGCCATGGCGACGATGGACATCATCAAGCTCTACGGCATGTCGCCGGCCAACTTCCTCGACGTCGGCGGCAGCGCCAGCAAGGAAAAGGTCGCGGCCGCCTTCAAGATCATCACCGCGGATCCCAACGTGAAGGGCATCCTGGTCAACATCTTCGGTGGCATCATGAAGTGCGACGTGATCGCCGAGGGCGTCACCGCCGCTGTGCGCGAGGTCGGCCTCAGCGTCCCGCTGGTGGTCCGCCTCGAAGGCACCAATGTCGAGCTCGGCAAGAAGATCATCCGTGAATCCGGCCTGAACGTGGTGCCGGCCGACAATCTCGACGACGCCGCGCAGAAGATCGTGAAGGCCGTCAAGGGAGGCTAAGGCCATGGCCCAGGACCATCTCGCCGCATCATCTCCGCTCCCCGAACACACGCGCCTCGCCGCGTTCGCCGGCGAATGGAATGGCGAAGAGATGGTCTTTCCGTCGCGCTGGACGGAGGGCGGGCCGGCCACCTCGCACGTCGTCGCGCGCATGGACCTCAACGGGTTCTATCTGATCCAGGACTCGGTCCAGATGCGCGACGGCAAGCAAATCTTCGCCACCCACGGCATCTTCACCTACGACCGTGACGACCGGACCTACAAATTGTTCTGGTACGACTCGCTCGGCTACACGCCGCCCTCGCCCGCCTCCGGCGGCTGGGTTGGCAAGACCCTGACGCTGGTGCGCGGCTCGCTCCGCGGCAATGCGCGCCACGTCTACGAGATCATCGACGACAATTCTTATTCGTTGAAGATCCAGTTCTCGCCGGACGCGGAAGGTTGGGCCGACGTGCTCACCGGCGTCTACCGCCGCATCCACTGACCTCTCACTCGTTAGTTCGCGAAAGCAGATCTCATGTCCATCCTGATCGACAAGAACACCAAGGTCATCTGCCAGGGCTTTACCGGCAAGAACGGCACCTTCCACTCGGAGGCCGCGCTTGCCTATGGCACCAAGATGGTCGGCGGCACCTCGCCGGGCAAAGGCGGCGCGACCCATCTGGGCCTGCCGGTGTTCGACACCGTGCGCGAGGCGCGTGAGAAGACCGGCGCCGATGCGTCGGTGATCTACGTGCCCCCGCCGGGTGCGGCGGACGCGATCTGCGAAGCCATCGATGCCGAGATCCCGCTGATCGTCTGCATCACCGAGGGCATTCCGGTCGTCGACATGGTGCGCGTGAAGCGCTCGCTGATCGGCTCCAAGTCGCGCCTGATCGGGCCGAACTGCCCGGGCGTCATGACCGCCGGCGAGTGCAAGATCGGCATCATGCCGGCCAACATCTTCAAGACCGGCAGCGTCGGGATCGTCTCCCGCTCCGGCACGCTGACCTATGAAGCCGTGTTCCAGACCTCCCAGGAAGGCCTCGGCCAGACCACCGCGGTCGGCATCGGCGGCGACCCGGTCAAGGGCACCGAGTTCATCGACGTGCTGGAGATGCTGCTCGCCGACCCCAAGACCGAATCGATCATCATGATCGGCGAGATCGGCGGTTCCGCCGAGGAAGACGCCGCCCAGTTCCTCAAGGACGAGGCCAAGCGCGGCCGCAAGAAGCCGATGGTCGGCTTCATCGCCGGTGTCACGGCACCTCCCGGCCGCCGCATGGGCCATGCCGGCGCGATCATCTCGGGCGGCAAGGGCGATGCCGGATCCAAGACCGAAGCGATGAAATCGGCCGGAATCACCGTCTCTCCGTCGCCCGCGCGCCTCGGACATACGCTTGCCGAAAAGTTGAAAGGCTAATTCACTTCTTCGTGCTTTTCCGGGCGAAGTTTCGCAGCAAATAGGGTAAAGGGTGCCTGTCGCGCCGAGCCTCTGCCGGGAGCTCGGCGCCAGCGCCGTTTGTTATGCGCGAACCGAAATCGCCAGGAACTCCAGTATGTCTCGCCAGGACGCGAACGCAGCCTTTGCCCTCTCATCCTTTTTGCAGGGCACCAACGCCACCTACATCGACGAAATCTACGCCCGCTACGAGAAGGATCCGTCCTCGGTCGACGCCGAATGGCGGGAGTTCTTCAAGAGCCTGAACGACCAGCCCGGTGACATCAGCAAGAACGCCGAAGGCCCGTCCTGGGAGCGCGCCAACTGGCCGCTGACCCCACAGGACGACCTCACCTCGGCCCTCGACGGCAATTGGGCCGAAGTCGAGAAGGCGGTCGGCGGCAAGATTGCCGCCAAGGCGCAGGCCAAGGGGGCCGGCCTCTCGTCGGCCGACCTGCTCCAGGCCACGCGCGACTCCGTCCGCGCGCTGATGCTGATCCGCTCCTACCGCATGCGCGGTCATTTCCACGCCAAGCTTGATCCGCTCGGCATCGAAGCCCCGCGCAACCGCGAAGAGCTCGACCCGCGCACCTACGGCTTCAGCGAAGCCGATTTCGACCGCAAGATCTTCCTCGATCACGTGCTCGGTCTCGAATACGGCACGCTGCGCGAGATCACCGCGATCTGCGAGCGCACCTACTGCCAGACGCTCGGCGTCGAGTTCATGCATATCAGCAATGCCGCGCAGAAGGCCTGGATCCAGGAGCGCATCGAGGGACCGGACAAGGAGATCTCGTTCACCCGCGAGGGTCGCAGAGCCATCCTGATGAAGCTGATCGAAACCGAAGGCTTCGAAAAATTCTGCGACACCAAGTTCACCGGCACCAAGCGCTTCGGTCTCGACGGCGGTGAATCGCTGATTCCCGCGCTGGAGCAGATCATCAAGCGCGGCGGCAATCTCGGCGTGAAGGAGATCGTGCTCGGCATGCCGCATCGCGGCCGCCTCAACGTGCTGACGCAGGTGATGGGCAAGTCGCACCGCGCGCTGTTTCACGAGTTCAAGGGCGGCTCCGCCAACCCGGAGGACGTCGAAGGCTCCGGCGACGTCAAGTATCACCTTGGCGCCTCCTCGGACCGCGAGTTCGACGGCAACCGCATCCATCTGTCGCTGACCGCGAACCCCTCGCATCTCGAGATCGTCGATCCCGTCGTGCTCGGCAAGGTCCGCGCCAAGCAGGACCAGCACGGCGATCCGCCGGACATGCGCATCTCCGTCATGCCGCTGCTGATGCACGGCGACGCGGCGTTCGCCGGCCAGGGCGTGGTCGCGGAGTGCTTCGGCTTGTCCGACCTGAAGGGCTACCGCACCGGCGGCTCGGTGCACTTCATCGTCAACAATCAGATCGGCTTCACCACCTATCCGCGCTACTCGCGCTCCTCGCCCTATCCGTCCGACGTGGCGAAGATGATCGACGCGCCGATCTTCCACGTGAACGGCGACGATCCGGAAGCCGTCGTGTTCGCGGCCAAGGTTGCCACCGAGTTCCGGCAGAAATTCCACAAGCCCGTCGTCATCGACATGTTCTGCTACCGCAGGCATGGCCATAACGAGGGCGACGAGCCGGCCTTCACCCAGCCGGTGATGTACAAGAGGATCGCGGCTCATCCCTCGACGCTGGAGCTCTACTCGCGGCGTCTGGTCAGCGAAGGCGTGATCACCGAGGGCGAGGTCGACAAGGCCAAGGCCGACTGGCGCGCGCGGCTCGATGCCGAGTTCGAGGCCGGCACGTCCTACAAGCCGAACAAGGCCGACTGGCTCGACGGCAAATGGGCGGGCTTCAAGATCGCCGATCAGGAGGAGGATGCGCGCCGCGGCGTCACCGGCGTCGACCTTCCGATCCTGAAGGACATCGGCCGCAAGATCACCAAGGTGCCGGACGGCTTCCGCGTCCACCGCACCATCCAGCGCTTCCTGGAAAACCGCGCCAAGGCGATCGACAGCGGCAATGGCATCGACTGGGCGACCGGCGAGGCGCTGGCGTTCTGCACGCTACTCCATGAAAACCATCACGTCCGTCTGTCGGGACAGGATTCGGAGCGCGGCACCTTCTCGCAGCGTCACTCGGTCCTGATCGACCAGGAGGACGAGAGCCGCTACACGCCGTTCAACCATCTCGGCAGCGAGCAGGGCCATTACGAGGTCATCAACTCGCTGCTGTCGGAAGAGGCCGTGCTCGGCTTCGAATACGGCTATTCGCTCGCCGAGCCGAACACGCTCACGCTGTGGGAAGCCCAGTTCGGCGACTTCGCCAACGGCGCGCAGGTCGTGTTCGACCAGTTCATCTCCTCGGGCGAACGCAAATGGCTGCGCATGTCCGGCCTCGTCTGCCTCTTGCCGCACGGCTATGAGGGCCAGGGACCGGAGCACTCCTCGGCGCGTCTCGAGCGTTACTTGCAGATGTGCGCGGAAGACAACATGCAGGTGGTCTACCCGACCACGCCGGCGAACTACTTCCATGTGCTGCGGCGCCAACTCCACCGCGAGATCCGCAAGCCGCTGATCATGATGACGCCGAAGTCGCTGCTGCGTCACAAGCGGGCGGTGTCGCGTCTCGAAGAGCTCGCGAAGGGCACGAGCTTCCACCGCATCCTCTATGATGACGCCCAGATGCAGCCGAACGAGGCGAGCAAGCTCGTCCCGGACGAGAAGATCCGCCGTATCGTGCTCTGCTCCGGCAAGGTCTATTACGATCTCTACGAGGAGCGCGAGAAGCGCGGCATCGACGACATCTATCTGATGCGCGTCGAGCAGCTCTATCCGGTGCCGCTGAAGGCGCTGGTGGTCGAGCTGTCCCGCTTCAAGAAGGCGGAAGTGGTGTGGTGCCAGGAAGAGCCCCGCAACATGGGTGCCTGGCACTTCATCGAGCCCTATCTGGAATGGGTGCTGAACCAGGTGCACGGTGCGAGCCGGCGTCCGCGTTATGTCGGCCGCGCCGCCTCGGCCGCGACCGCCACGGGTCTGATGTCCAAGCATCAGGCGCAGCTGAAGGCGTTCCTGGACGAAGCACTGAGCTAGGCAATTTTAGACTGAGTCATGCCCCGCCTTGTGCGCAGTTGCGCAACTAGGGCGGGGCATCCAGTACTCTGCGGCGTTCGTTCTGATCACCAACGTCTCGGCGTACTGGATCGTTCGCCCCCGTGCGGAATTGCGCACAAGGCGGGCGATGACACCCGAGAATTCATGACCGCATTGGCGATCCCCTTAAGGAAAAGACCATGACTGAAATTCGTGTGCCGACGCTCGGCGAATCCGTCACCGAGGCCACCATCGGCCGCTGGTTCAAGAAGGCCGGCGATCCCGTCGCCGTCGACGAGCCCTTGGTGGAGCTCGAGACCGACAAGGTCACCATCGAAGTCCCGGCGCCCTCAGCTGGCACGCTGAGCGAGATCATCGCCGCCGACGGTGCGACCGTTGCGGTCGGCGCGCTGCTCGGCCAGATCACGGAAGGCGCAGGCGCTGCAAAGCCCGCCGCTGCTCCCGCCAAGGCTGCCGCTGCTCCGGCTGCCGCTGCAGCCGCTGCTGCACCGGCCGCGGCCGCGAAGGCGCCGCCGGCTGATGCGCCACTCGCCCCGTCGGTGCGCAAGCTATCGGCCGAGACCGGCATCGACGCCTCGACCGTTCCGGGCTCCGGCAAGGACGGCCGCGTCACCAAGGGCGACATGCTCGCCGCGATCGAGCGTGCGGCCTCCGCGCCGACCCCGGTCAACCAGCCCGCCGCCGCCGTTCAAGTGCGTGCGCCGTCGCCGGCCGATGACGCCGCCCGCGAGGAGCGCGTCAAGATGACCCGCCTGCGCCAGACCATCGCGCGCCGGCTCAAGGACGTGCAGAACACCGCGGCCATGCTCACGACCTTCAACGAGGTCGATATGACCAACGTCATGGCGCTGCGTGCCCACTACAAGGACGCGTTCGAGAAGAAGCATGGCGCCAAGCTCGGCTTCATGGGCTTCTTCACCAAGGCTGTCGTGCAGGCGCTGAAGGACATCCCGGCCGTCAACGCCGAGATCGACGGCAGCGACCTGATCTACAAGAACTATTACCACGTCGGCGTTGCTGTCGGCACCGACAAGGGCCTCGTCGTCCCCGTGGTGCGCGACTGCGACCACAAGTCGATCTCCGACATCGAGAAGAGCATCGCTGATTTCGGTCGCCGCGCCCGCGACGGCCAGCTCAAGATCGACGAGATGCAGGGCGGCACCTTCACCATCACCAATGGCGGCATCTACGGCTCGCTGATGTCGACCCCGATCCTGAACGCGCCGCAGTCCGGCATTTTGGGCATGCACAAGATTCAGGAGCGGCCGATGGTCGTCGGCGGCAAGGTCGAGGTCCGCCCGATGATGTACCTGGCGCTGTCCTATGATCACCGCGTGATCGACGGCAAGGAAGCCGTGACCTTCCTGGTCCGCGTCAAGGAGAGCCTGGAAGATCCGGCGCGGCTGGTGCTCGATCTCTGATCCCTGATGCTTTGCGAGCGCCGTCGCAACTAAACGCGACGGCGCATGTCGAACCATGGAGGCGCGCATGACGGATAAAGTCGTTGTCATCACCGGCGGCAGCCGCGGCATCGGGCGGGCGACTGCGCTTGCGGCGGCCGCGCGCGGCTTCCGCGTCGTGGTCGGCTACGCCAGCAACAAGCAGGCTGCGGACGAGGTCGTGGCCGCGATCGAAGCCAAGAACGGCAAGGCCATCGCGGTGAAATGCGATGTCGCGGAGGAAAGCGACATCCTCGAACTGTTCAAGCAAGCCGACAAGTTCGGCACGCTGGGCGCGCTCGTCAACAATGGCGGCATCGTCGGCAAGAGCGGCGTGCGCGTCGACGAGATGTCCGCCGAGCGCATCCAGCGGGTGATGGCGGTGAACGTCACCGGCTCCATCCTCTGCGCGCGCGAGGCGGTGAAGCGGATGTCGACCAAGCATGGCGGCAAAGGCGGCGTCATCGTCAACCTGTCGTCGGTCGCGGCCAAGCTCGGCTCACCCAATACCTATGTCGATTATGCGGCGTCCAAGGGCGCGATCGATTCCTTCACCGTCGGGCTCGGCTACGAGGTCGCAAGCGAAGGCATCCGCGTCGCAGGCATTCGCCCCGGCCTGATCGACACCGACATCCACGCCGCCGGCGGCGAGCCCGACCGTGCCCATCGTCTCGCCCATCTGGTGCCGATGAAGCGCGTCGGCACCGCCGACGAAATCGCCAACGCCATCGTCTGGCTGCTGTCGGACGAGGCGTCCTACGTCACCTCAGCCATTCTCGATGTGTCCGGCGGACGCTGACACATCCTCACGCTAAACCTACGGGACTTCCTCTCATGGCTACCTACGATCTCGTCGTCATCGGCACCGGACCGGGCGGATATGTCTGCGCGGTGCGCGCAGCCCAGCTCGGCATGAAAGTCGCCGTGGTCGAAAAGAACGCCACGCTCGGCGGCACCTGCCTCAATGTCGGCTGCATGCCGTCGAAGGCGCTGCTGCATGCCTCCGAAATGTTCGAGGAAGCCGGCCATTCCTTCGCGAAAATGGGCGTGAGCGTTTCCGCGCCGAAGCTCGATTTGCCCTCGATGATGAACTTCAAGCAGCAGGGCATCGACGGCAACGTCAAGGGCGTCGAGTTCTTGATGAAGAAGAACAAGATCGACGTGCTCAAGGGCACCGGCAAGATCTTGGGCACCGGCAAGGTCGAAGTCTCCGCCGACGGCAAGGCGCAGGTGGTCGAGACCAAGAACATCGTGATCGCGACCGGCTCGGATATCGCACGTCTCAAGGGCATCGAGATCGACGAGAAGCGCATCGTCTCCTCGACCGGCGCGCTGTCGCTGGAGAAGGTGCCCGGCAGATTGCTGGTCATTGGTGCCGGCGTGATCGGGCTCGAACTTGGCTCTGTGTGGCGCCGGCTCGGATCCGAGGTCATGGTGGTGGAATTCCTCGATCGCATTCTGCCCGGCATGGACGGCGAGGTCGCACGGCAATTCCAGCGGATGCTCGAAAAGCAGGGATTTGCATTCAAGCTGGATTCGAAGGTCACCGGCGTCGAAGCCAACAGCAAGGCGTTGCTCGCGAAAATCGAACCGGCTGCCGGCGGTGCCGCCGAGACCATTGAAGCCGACGTCGTTCTGGTCTGCATCGGCCGCACGCCCTACACCGATGGCCTCGGCCTGAAGGAGGCCGGCGTCGCGCTCGACGCGCGCGGCCGGGTCCAGATCGATCCGCATTTCGCCACCAGCCTGAAGGGCGTCTACGCCATCGGCGACGTCGTCGCAGGACCCATGCTCGCGCACAAGGCCGAGGATGAGGGCGTGGCGGTCGCCGAGATCATCGCCGGGCAAGCCGGCCACGTGAACTACGATGTCATCCCCGGCGTCGTGTATACCACGCCGGAAGTGTCCTCCGTCGGCAAGACCGAGGAGGAACTCAAGCAGGCCGGCGTCGCCTATACCGTCGGGAAGTTTCCCTTTACCGCCAACGGCCGTTCCAAGGTCAATCAGACCACCGACGGTTTTGTGAAGATTCTCGCAGATGCGAAGACCGATCGCGTGCTCGGCGTGCACATTATTGGCCGCGAAGCCGGCGAAATGATCCATGAAGCCTGCGTTCTCATGGAATTTGGCGGCAGTGCGGAGGATCTCGCCCGCACCTGCCACGCGCACCCGACCCGCTCGGAAGCGGTCAAGGAAGCCGCGCTTGCAGTCGGCAAGCGGGCCATCCATATGTAGTTTACGGCCCGAGCCGAATCGGGCGGGACAACACATGCTGCGCCGCCTTCTTCAACCGGTCTGGGTCCTGCTTGCGATCGTCTTCCTGATCGAAGCCTGGCTGTGGGACCATCTCGAGCCGATCGTTGCAAAAGTCGTCGCGGCCATCCCGCTCGCGCGCTTCAAGCAATGGCTGACGGAGCGCGTCGATGCGCTGTCGCCGGCCATGACGCTGATCGTGTTCGCGGTCCCCATCATCCCGCTGTTTCCGCTCAAGCTGGTCGGCCTGTGGCTGCTCGCGCACGAATACTGGACCAGCGCGGTGTTCACGATCGTGTTCGCGAAGATGCTCGGCGTCGGCGTCACCGCCTTCGTGTTCGACGTGACGCGCGACAAGCTTCTGGAGATGCACTGGTTCGAGCGGATCTATGAGCTCGTGCTGAAAGTGCGCGCCAAGGCCGCCGAGCTGGTCGATCCGATCAAGCGGCGCATCCGCGAGCTGATCACCGGCAACGGCGAGGGGTGGTCGTCACGGACGCTCCGCCTGATCCAGCGTTTTCGCAAAAGCGTGCACGAGGCGCGCTAGCTGTTCGCGTCATACTCGCTACCATCGCCACACACGCGCTGTCATCGCCCGGCTTGACCGGGCGATCCAGTATTCCAGAGACGTCAGTCGAATACGGAAGTGCCGCGGCGTACTGGATGCCCCGGTCGAGCCGGGGCATGACAGCGGAATGTGTGGCGGCGGATTCGCTGCGCCGTCGTTACGCGCGCCCTCAATGCAAATGCAAGAGATGCGGCCACCACAGGCCGAGCGCAGTCATGATCAGGCCTGCGAGCGTCAGCACGCCGCTGACATAAGCGAGCGCGAACATGCCGGTGATGATGGTGGCTGACGCCAGCACGATGCCGATCTGGAACGCGGCCGAGGCCAGCTCGAAATGATGGTACTTCGCGGTCGCCTCGTCGCGATCGTGCTCGGCATGCTTGGCCTTCTCCGCGAGCTGCTCGGTGCCCTCGCCGGTCTCGGGCTCGGAGCGGTAGCGCTGCGCGGTCTTGGTCCAGTCGTCGACCTGCTTCTGCACCGCCGCCTTCATGGCGTCGTCGGTCGTGCCCCCCAGCGTCAGCTTGCCCTGCTCGGCCGCGGTCGCCACCACGGTGCGGCGGATGCTCTTGGCCTGAAAGAACGCCCAGAGATTGGCGGCCTCGACGTTCTTGCTGATCGATTCGGTCTGGGCGCCCTTGCCGAGCGTCTCCGAGATCGCCAGGAACAGCGCCAGAACCGCGATCAGGAGCGCGATCTTCTTGTTCGAGCCGGACGCGTGTTCGGCGTGCTCGGCATGCTCCATGCTTTCATGTGCGCTCATATGTCCTCCTGATCGGTTCCGCAACGATTGACCGAACCGCGTGCGCCGCGCAAGAGGCAAGCAAGTTATGACATCAGTGTGTCACCGTCGTGGATGCGCGCTCGCATAGACTTCGAGCAGCCGCTCGGAATCGATGCCGGTATAGACCTGCGTGGTCGAGAGCGAGGAATGGCCGAGCAGTTCCTGGATCGCGCGTAAGTCGCCGCCGCGCGAGAGCAGATGCGTGGCGAAGGAATGGCGGAGCGCGTGCGGGGTGGCGCTGTCGGGCAGGCCGAGCGCCCCGCGCAGCCGCTCCATCGCGAGCTGGATGATGCGCGGGCTCAAGGGCCCGCCGCGCGCGCCGACGAAGATCGGACCCTCTGCGGGCAGGGGATACGGGCACATCGCAACGTACTCTTGCACCAGCTCGAGCACGTTTTGCAGCACCGGCACCATGCGGGTCTTGTTGCCTTTGCCCGTGACGACGAGCACGTCGCCCTCGCCCGGCCGCGGCACTTCGCGGCGCTTGAGGCCGAGCGCTTCGGAGATGCGCAGGCCCGAGCCGTACAGCAGCGCCATCACCGCAGCATCGCGTGCCAAAATCCACGTCTCGCGTTCCTCGCCGGCGCGTTCGTCGGCATCGGCAAGCCGTTTGGCCGACGCCATCGGCAGCGGCTTTGGCAGGCTTTTTGCGACTTTTGGCGCGCGGATGGCGGACAATGCGCCGACCTTGCCTTTGCCTTCGCGCTCCAAAAAACGTCCGAACGAGCGCAGGCCCGCGAGCGCGCGCATCAGCGAGCGGCCGGCAATGTCGTCGGCGCGGCGCATCGCCATGAAGGCGCGCACATCAGTGGCTTCCAGCGCGGCGAACCGCGCGAGCGTGACGCGCTCGCCCCAATGAGAGCAGAGAAAATCCAGGCATTGCCGCAAGTCGCGGCCATAGGCCTCCAGCGTCTTCGGCGACAGCCGCCGCTCGGCGCCGAGATGCGACAGCCAGCGCGCCATCTCCTGCGCGATCGAGGGATCGGCGCTGGCGAGCTCGATGGGTGGGGCGGCCGCTTTGCTCATGCGCTCTGGACGTGGTGATTCCGCACAGTATATCGCATCACACTCGTTTATCGTTCGCTAAGGCCGGCCCGTGGCGCTAGCCTCGAGGCCCCAGGTTCCGATTCTCAATCCATGGATCACACACCGCGCAGCACGACCGCCACCGCCAACGCGACCCGCATGGTCGACGTGCTGGTGCCGGTCGCGCTCGACCAGACCTATTCCTACAAGGTGCCGCGCGGCATGGAGCTGAAGGCCGGCGATCTCGTCGGCGTGCCGCTCGGCCCGCGCGAGGTACTGGCCGTGGTCTGGGCTGAAAACGCCAATCCCGATCCGCGCCTCCACAACCGTCTCAAGGACGTCAGCGAGAAGCTCGACATCCCGCCGCTCAAGCCCGAGCTGCGCTCGGTCGTCGATTGGGTTGCCAATTACACGCTGAGCCCGCGCGGCATGGTGCTGCGCATGTGCCTGCGGATGGGCGAGAATCTCGGCCCCGAACGGGCGCGCCCCGGCGTGCGCCTGGTCGGTGATCCCCCGAAGCGACTGACGCCGGCGCGGCAGCGGCTGATCGCGGTGCTGTCGGACCGGCTGCTGCACGGCAAGTCCGAAGCCGCCAAGGAGGCGGGCGTCTCGGCCGGCGTGATCGATGGCCTGGTCGACGAAGGCACGCTCACGATCGAACCGATGCCGCCGCCTCCGCCGCCGCCCGCACCCGATCCGGATTTTGGCCGGCCGGATTTCACACCGCTCCAGCGCGCCGCGGTCGATACGATGCGCGCGCTCGCCGCCAACGGCACCTTCCACGTCGCGCTGCTCGACGGCGTCACCGGCTCGGGCAAGACCGAGGTCTATTTCGAGGCGGTCGCCGAAGCCATTCGTCGTGGCAAACAGTCGCTGATCCTGATGCCGGAGATCGCGCTCACCGGCCAATTTCTCGACCGCTTCGCGCAGCGCTTCGGCGTGCGGCCGATCGAATGGCATTCGGAGCTGACGCCGCGCACTCGCGCGCGCAATTGGGCGGCAATCTCTGCAGGCACCGCGCCGGTCGTGGTCGGCGCGCGCTCGGCGCTGTTTCTGCCTTACGCCAATCTCGGCCTCATCGTGGTCGATGAAGAGCACGACCAGGCCTACAAGCAGGACGACGGCGTACATTACCACGCCCGCGACATGGCGGTGGTGCGCGCGCATATCGCCAAAATTCCGGTCGTGCTGGCCTCCGCGACGCCGTCGGTCGAGTCCGAGGTCAATGCGCGCAAGAACCGCTACCAGCGCATCGCGCTGCCCTCGCGCTTCGGCGGCCAGCACATGCCGCATATCGAGGCGATCGATCTGCGGCGCGAGCCGCCCGCGCGCGGCCGCTTCATCTCGCCCCGGCTTGCCGGCGAGATCAAGATCGCGATCGAGCGGCGCGAGCAGGCGCTGTTGTTCCTCAATCGCCGCGGCTATGCGCCGCTGACGCTGTGCCGTGCCTGCGGCCATCGCTTCGCCTGCACCATCTGCGATGCCTGGCTGGTCGATCATCGCTTTCGTCAGCGCCTGGTCTGCCATCACTGCGGCTTCTCGATGCCGCGTCCGCACATCTGTCCGAACTGTTCGGCGGAAGAATCGCTTGTGGCGGTCGGGCCCGGCGTCGAGCGCTTGCAGGAGGAGGCGGCCGCGCTGTTCCCGGACGCGCGCACCATGGTGCTGTCGAGCGATCTCATCACCTCGATCGAGACGATGCGCAGCGAGCTCGCCGAAATCGCCGAGGGTCGTGTCGACATCATCATTGGCACGCAGCTGGTGGCAAAAGGCCACAACTTCCCGCGACTCAATCTGGTCGGCGTGGTCGATGCGGATCTCGGCCTCTCCAACGGCGACCCGCGCGCGGCGGAACGCACCTGGCAATTGCTCAACCAGGTGATCGGCCGCGCCGGGCGCGAGCAGGGCCGCGGCGTCGGCTATCTCCAGACCCACCAGCCCGATCATCCCGTGATGAAGGCGCTGATCGCCTGCGACCGCGAGGCCTTTTACGACAGCGAGATCGACCTGCGCGAACGCACGCTCTATCCGCCGTTCGGCCGGCTCGCGAGCCTGATCATCTCCGCGGGCGACCGCCCGAGCGCGGAAGGTTTCGGCCGCCGTCTGGTGGCGCTGGCGCCGCGCGACGAGCGCGTGGTGGTGCTGGGGCCTGCGGAAGCGCCGCTCGCCGTCATCAAGGGCCGCTACCGCTTCCGCATCCTGGTGAAATCGGCGCGCGGCTTCGACCTGTCGGACTATCTGCGCAACTGGCTCGCCGTGTGTCCGAAGCCGAAGGGCAATCTGAAGCTCGAGGTCGACGTCGATCCGCAGAGCTTTTTATAGTCCTCGCGCTTTCGTAGGGTGGGCAAAGCGTGCGTCTTCGTTCGGAGAACGAAGGCGCAGGCGTGCCCACTAGGGTGTCTCGATTGCGGCAACGGAATTGGTGGGCACGCTCCCGCCGCCGCTCTGCGAGCGCCGGCGAATGCTTTGCCCACCCTACGGCTGCTTTAGTAGGGTGGGCACACTCTCTCCACGTCATTGCGAGCGAAGCGAAGCAATCCAGACTGTCTCCGCGGAGGCACTCTGGATTGCTTCGTCGCAAGGGCTCCTCGCAATGACGGCGGAGGCCAACAAAAAAAGCCCGCGGTCCCCCAAGACCACGGGCTTGTTTCAGGCGCGCATCAAACTGATGAAAACTGCGCGTGCGAGGCGCTTGGAGCGCGCCTTAGGAGACGACTTCCGCGGTGACGCGGCCGACGCCGGCGCCGGTGAGGCCGATGGCGCGGGCTGCGCCCGTGGAGAGGTCGAGCACACGGCCGCGAATGAACGGGCCGCGGTCATTGATGGTGACGATGACGCTCTGGCCGCCATGGGTGACGCGCAGCTTGGTGCCGAACGGCAGCGAGCGGTGCGCTGCGGTCAAGGCGTTCTGGTTGAAGCGCTGGCCCGAGGCGGTCCGGCTGCCGGACTCGTTGCCGTAATAGGAGGCCATGCCGGAGAAGCTGCGGCCCGTGCCCGACGACGGCGTCATCGCGGCGTTGGCATTGCGCCAATCGGAGTTCGCGTTGGTATCGTTCTGGACGTGGTGGCGGTGATGGTGATGCCGGTGATGCCTGGATTTGGCGGAAGCTTCGGTGGCAGTTCCACCGATGACGAGAGTTGCGGCAACGAAAGCAATCGCCGTGCGCGGCCGGGTCACAAAGCCCAGCGTCTTCAAAGACAGCATATAGTGGTCCCTAAGCTAGTATTGCCACATATGTGGCTAGTGGAGCCCCCATCAGTTTGTGAGCGGGATCGCGTTTCCTTTCGCAATGCGGCGTGAATTGGGCAGTAAATCTGTTCTGTTTCGTCATGAAATATCTTGTTACCTGCCTCTGATATTCAGGCGATGTTCCGTAATCTTTTGCTTTAACAATTCATTAATCAGACCATTACTTGCGAATACTGTAGAATGAAGTCATCGCCGTTAGCGTTTAGAATTGGGTAAGTATTCCTCGAGTGGAACCGACGTGACGGGACTCACGTCTCTGCGATCTGTGTTCATGGCGGCTATGCGCTGGGAGCAGGAACCAATGGGCGCCGGCCGGCTGCAAGGCTCGCGGCAATTCCGTGGCGCGGCAGGTGATCAACGTCATTCGCGGCGTGCGACGAACTGGCGACAGAACGCCATGCCTTTAATTTGGCGTCATGTTGCACCTGCGCGCCTGCTATGTTAGCAAAGCCGCGATTTTAACGAGCCCGGCACCTCCCGTGCTGGTCGAAAATCGAAGTCCCGCTTGAATTCCAAGGGCTTGGATCGCTAGGCGCCGCTTCGTGGCGACGGTTTTTCCCTTGCGAGTTTGACAGCAAAAAGAGCGCGTCTGTGGCTGCAGAAGATACGTCCGTTTCAGGTGTGTCCGGCCGTTATGCAACGGCCTTGTTCGAACTGGCCCGCGACCAGAAAGTGGTCGACGAGGTCAAAGCCGATCTCGACAAATTCGATGCCTTGCTCAACGAAAGCGCCGATCTGAAGCGCCTCGTCCGCAGCCCGGTGTTCGCGGCCGACGCCCAGTCCAGGGCGCTGTCGGCCGTGCTGGCCAAGGCCGGCATCGCCGGCATCTCCGCCAATTTCCTGAAAGTGCTGACGGCCAACCGCCGCCTGTTCGCGGTGTCGGACGTCATCCGCGCCTACGGCGCCCTCGTCGCCAAGTTCAAGGGCGAGACGACGGCCGACGTCACCGTCGCGGAAGCGCTCTCGGACAAGAATCTCGACGCCCTCAAGGTTGCCCTGAAGTCGGTGACCGGCAAGGACGTCGCGCTGAACGTGAAAGTCGATCCCTCGATCATCGGTGGCCTCGTCGTCAAGCTGGGCAGCCGCATGGTGGATGGTTCGCTTCGCACCAAACTCAATTCGATCAAGCACGCGATGAAAGAGGCAGGCTGATGGACATCCGCGCCGCGGAAATTTCCGCGATCCTCAAGGACCAGATCAAGAATTTCGGCCAGGAAGCTGAAGTCTCCGAAGTCGGACAGGTGCTGTCCGTCGGCGACGGTATCGCCCGCGTCTATGGTCTGGACAACGTCCAGGCCGGTGAAATGGTCGAGTTCGAGAACGGCACCCGCGGCATGGCGCTGAACCTCGAAACCGACAACGTCGGCGTCGTTATTTTCGGTGCCGACCGCGAGATCAAGGAAGGTCAGACCGTCAAGCGCACCCGCGCCATCGTTGACGCGCCGGTCGGTAAGGGCCTGCTCGGCCGCGTCGTCGACGCGCTCGGCAATCCCATCGACGGCAAGGGGCCGATTCAGGCCGACAAGCGCATGCGCGTCGACGTCAAGGCGCCCGGCATCATTCCGCGCAAGTCGGTGAACGAGCCGATGGCGACCGGCCTCAAGGCGATCGACGCCCTGATCCCGATCGGCCGCGGCCAGCGCGAGCTGATCATCGGCGACCGTCAGACCGGCAAGACCGCGATCGCGCTCGATACCATCCTGAACCAGAAGCCGCTCAACGCGCAGCCCGATGAGAACATCAAGCTGTACTGCGTCTACGTCGCGGTCGGCCAGAAGCGTTCGACCGTCGCCCAGTTCGTCAAGGTGCTGGAAGAGCAGGGCGCGCTCGAATACTCGATCGTCGTCGCCGCCACCGCCTCGGATCCGGCGCCGATGCAGTACATCGCGCCGTTCACCGGCTGCACCATGGGCGAGTACTTCCGCGACAACGGCATGCACGCGGTCATCATCTATGACGATCTGTCCAAGCAGGCCGTCGCCTACCGCCAGATGTCGCTGCTGCTGCGCCGCCCGCCGGGCCGCGAAGCCTATCCGGGCGACGTGTTCTATCTGCACTCCCGCCTGCTCGAGCGCGCGGCGAAGCTGAACAAGGACCATGGCTCGGGCTCGCTGACCGCGCTGCCGGTCATCGAAACCCAGGCCAACGACGTGTCGGCCTACATCCCGACCAACGTCATCTCGATCACCGACGGCCAGATCTTCCTGGAAACCGACCTGTTCTTCCAGGGCATCCGTCCCGCGGTGAACGTCGGTCTGTCGGTGTCGCGCGTCGGCTCCTCGGCGCAGACCAAGGCCACCAAGAAGGTCGCCGGCAAGATCAAGGGCGAGCTGGCGCAGTACCGCGAAATGGCTGCATTCGCGCAGTTCGGCTCCGACTTGGACGCGTCGACCCAGCGCCTGCTCAACCGCGGTTCGCGTCTCACCGAGCTGCTCAAGCAGCCTCAGTTCGCGCCGCTGAAGATGGAAGAGCAGGTTTGCGTGATCTGGGCCGGCACCAACGGCTACCTCGATCCGCTCCCGCTCAACAAGATCAAGGCGTTCGAGGACGGTCTGTTGTCGCTGCTGCGCGGCAAGAACGTCGAGATCCTCAACTCGATCCGCGACACCCGCGACCTCAGCGACGACACCGCCGGCAAGCTGAAGTCGGTGGTCGAAGGCTTTGCGAAGTCCTTCGCATAAGGCCGTTGTGGCCGGGCTAAAGCGCGAAGCGCGTCTTCGCATCTGATGTCCCGGCCATCCACGCGTCGCCGCGTGGAGCGAGAAGACGTGGATGCCCGGGACAAGCCCGGGCATGACGACTGGGATAGGCTAGCGGCTTGATCGTAAGGGGTCGAACCGCCGGGGTGAACGAAGAATGGCCTCACTTAAAGACATGCGGGTGCGCATCGCCTCCACCAAGGCGACGCAAAAGATCACCAAGGCGATGCAGATGGTCGCCGCCTCCAAGCTGCGCCGCGCGCAGACCGCCGCGGAAGCGGCGCGTCCCTATGCCGACAAGATGAGCGCGGTGATCGGTAACATCGCCGGCGCCGCCGCCGGTTCGCCCGGCGCGCCCAAGCTGCTTGCCGGCACCGGCAGGGATCAGGTTCATCTTCTGCTGGTCTGCACCGGCGAACGAGGCCTGTCGGGCGCCTTCAACTCCTCGATCGTGCGTCTTGCCCGCGAGCACGCGCAGTCGCTGATCGCGCAGGGCAAGGAAGTCAAACTCTTCTGCGTCGGCCGCAAGGGCTACGAGCAGCTCCGCCGCCTGTTCGAGAAGCAGATCGTCGAGCACCTCGACCTGCGCAGCGTTCGCCAGCTCGGCTTCGTCAATGCCGAGGACATCGCCAAGAAGGTGCTGGCTCGTTTCGACGCCGGCGAGTTCGACGTCTGCACGCTGTTCTATTCGCGTTTCAAGTCGGTGATCGCGCAGGTCCCGACCGCCCAGCAGATCATCCCGCTGGTGGTCGAGGAAGGCGCTGCCACCACCACGACGGCTTACGAATACGAGCCGGAGGAGGACGAGATTCTCGCCCGCCTGTTGCCGCGCAATCTCGCGGTGCAGATCTTCCGTGCCCTGCTCGAGAACAACGCTTCGTTCTACGGTGCGCAGATGTCGGCGATGGACAACGCCACCCGCAACGCTGGCGAAATGATCCGCAAGCAGACGCTGGTCTACAACCGCACGCGTCAGGCTCAGATCACCAAGGAACTCATCGAAATCATCTCCGGCGCAGAAGCAGTCTGACCGGACACGAAATTCGGATCGAAGGAGACAGTAAATGGCTACAGCAGCCACCCAGATCGGTCGCGTCACCCAGGTCATGGGCGCCGTCGTCGACGTGCAGTTCGAAGGCCACCTGCCGGCCATTCTCAACTCGCTGGAGACCAAGAACGGCAACAACCGCCTGGTGCTCGAAGTCGCGCAGCACCTCGGCGAATCGACCGTCCGCACGATCGCGATGGACGCCACCGAAGGTCTGGTGCGCGGCCAGGAAGTGACCGACACCGGTCAGCCGATCTCGGTGCCCGTGGGTGCCGGTACGCTGGGCCGCATCATGAACGTCATCGGCGAGCCGATCGACGAGGCTGGCCCGATCAAGTCGGAGGGCACTCGCGCCATCCACCAGGAAGCGCCGACCTATACCGACCAGTCGACGGAAGCTGAAATTCTCGTCACCGGCATCAAGGTCGTCGACCTGCTCGCGCCCTACGCCAAGGGCGGCAAGATCGGCCTGTTCGGCGGCGCCGGCGTCGGCAAGACCGTGCTGATTCAGGAGCTGATCAACAACGTCGCCAAGGCGCACGGTGGTTACTCGGTGTTCGCCGGCGTCGGCGAGCGTACCCGCGAGGGCAACGACCTCTATCACGAGTTCATCGAGTCCAAGGTCAACGCCGATCCGCACAATCCGGATCCGAGCGTGAAGTCGAAGTGCGCGCTGGTGTTCGGCCAGATGAACGAGCCGCCGGGCGCCCGTGCCCGCGTCGGCCTCACCGGCCTGACCGTCGCCGAGCACTTCCGCGACCAGGGCCAGGACGTGCTGTTCTTCGTCGACAACATCTTCCGCTTCACCCAGGCCGGTTCGGAAGTGTCGGCGCTGCTCGGTCGTATTCCTTCGGCGGTGGGTTATCAGCCGACGCTCGCCACCGACATGGGCGCGCTGCAGGAGCGCATCACCACCACGCAGAAGGGCTCGATCACCTCGGTGCAGGCCATCTACGTGCCGGCCGACGACTTGACCGACCCGGCGCCCGCGACCTCGTTCGCGCACTTGGACGCCACCACCGTGCTGTCGCGCGCGATCTCGGAAAAGGGCATCTACCCCGCGGTGGATCCGCTCGACTCGACCTCGCGCATGCTCTCGCCGCTCGTCGTCGGCGAAGAGCACTACCAGACCGCCCGCATGGTCCAGCAGGTGCTGCAGCGCTACAAGTCGCTGCAGGACATCATCGCCATTCTCGGCATGGACGAGCTGTCGGAAGAGGACAAGCTGACGGTGGCGCGCGCCCGCAAGATCGAGCGCTTCCTGTCGCAGCCGTTCCACGTCGCCGAAGTCTTCACCGGCTCGCCCGGCAAGTTCGTCGAGCTCGCGGACACCATCAAGGGCTTCCGCGGCCTCTGCGAAGGCAAATATGACCACCTGCCGGAAGCTGCCTTCTACATGGTCGGCACCATCGAAGAAGCCGTCGAGAAGGGCAAGAAGCTGGCCGCTGAAGCGGCTTAAGAAGCGAATGGCGAATGGGGAGTAGCGAATAGTCCGCTGCTCCCAGTTCGCTACCCGCTATTCGCTACTCACCATTCGCAGGTTCTTCATGGCCACCTTCCACTTCGATCTCGTCTCTCCCGAAAAGCTCGCCTTCTCCGGCGAGGTCGATCAGGTCGATATTCCCGGCGCCGAGGGTGATTTCGGCGTGCTCGCCGGACACGCGCCGGTGGTGGCTGCGGTTCGTCCCGGCATTCTCACCATCACCACCGGCGGCACGCATCAGAAGATGATCGTGCTCGGCGGCCTCGCCGAAGTTTCGGAGAACCGCCTCACGGTGCTCGCCGACGTTGCCACCTCGATCCAGGAGATCGATCGCGCGCAGTTCGCCGAGACGATTGCCGAAATGGAAGCAAAGCTTGCCGAGAAGGAAGGCTCTGAGCTTGATCACGCCATCGAGCGGCTCGACCATTACAAGACCATCCAGAACGTGATCGGCACCACGGCTATGCACTAAGCCCCGGGGCACCGCTCCGGGGCTCAAGCTCAAAATTCCCGAATCAACTCAGCGCTCGTCACACCCGTGGCGGGCGCTGAAACTTTGTTGCACCGCGTCGCCGATAACGGCATTCTGCGCCCGCGAATTTGTTCCGGGGCTGGGCAGATGAAACGCAAGATCGCAGCGATTTTCGCAGCCGATATTGCCGGTTACTCGAGACTGGTCGCGGAAGACGAGGAGGAGACGCTGCGGCGTCTCGCCTCCTATCGCGAGGTCGTCGACGATTTCATCGCCAAGTCGGGCGGACGCATCTTCAACACGGCGGGCGATGCCGTGCTCGCGGAATTTCCGAGCGCGGTCGACGCGGTGCGCTGCGCCATCGACATCCAGGAGAGCTTGCGGACCCGCAACATGGCCTATCCGCCGAGCCGGCAGATGTCGTTCCGCATCGGCATCACCATCGGCGATGTCGTCGAGCGCGACGGCGATCTCTTGGGGGACGGCGTCAACATCGCGGCGAGGCTGGAAGGCCTCGCCGAGGTCGGCGGCATCTGCGTCTCCCGCGCCGTGCACGAGCAGGTCGCCAACAAGCTGTCGGTCCAGTTCGCCGATATCGGTGCCCAGGAGGTTAAGAACATCCCGACGCCGGTGCACGCCTACATGGTGGCGATGCGGCGCGAGGACGGGACCTACGCGAAACCGCAGCTGAAGAAGCCGGCCTCCAAGCTGGCCGCCGCGCCCGTGTGGATGTGGCCGCTGGTGGTCGCCGTCGTCTCGATCGTCGCCATCGGCGTCAGCGGCTTTCTCTACAACACCAAGCTCAAGCAGACGGCGAGCATCGCAGCGCCTGCCGCGACGCCCAGTGCAGCTCCGACTGCAAATGCGACGGCGACTAGCCCGATGCCGACTCAAATGGCGAAGACACCGATGGCGCCGCCGAATGCCGGCGCCGCGATGGCGCCGATGCCGGCACCGTCACCGTCGGCTTCGCCGATATCAGGCAAATTTCCTGCCGAGAGCGTGCCCTTCATCAACGAGCGTGTTCGCAATTACCTTGCTGGCGACTATTCCGCTGCCGCCGACTACAAGGCCTTCGCGCTCAATGTCGGCGGCTTCACCGGCTCGGCGTTGAACCAGCCGAACGAAGAGGCCGCGCGCAACATGGCGATCGAGCAGTGCCAGAAGCGCGCCGACGCCGCGCAATCGCCGCGGCGCTGCGAGCTCTATGCGGTCGGCAACACCATCGTTTATGCGCATGGCAAGCCGCCGATGCCATCACAGCCCTTCGTGCGGCACGACGCCATGACCGAGCGGCCGTTCGCGTCGAAAGACTTTCCGATGGTGCGCGATCCCCAGAAAGTCCGGCTCGAGAACATGTTCGTACCGGCCGCGAAATCCCGCTCGGTCGCGCTCGGGCCGGGCGGACAATATTTCATGGTGCTGGGCGCCGCATCGGCCGACGACGCGGCGCGGCGTTCCCTGGAATCGTGCGGCGCCATCGCTGGCGTTGCCTGCCTGGTCGTCGCGATCGACGACAATTTCGTCGTGCCGATCCCGACCCAGTTCAGGATCACCGGCTTCTTCAACGCCGCCTCGAATGCCTCGATCGTGGCGGATGCGCGCGGCGAGGTCATGCGCAAGCTCACGGACACCATGGGCTGGAATGCAGTCGCGGTCGGCACCGCCGGCCGCCCGGGTCTTGGCCTCAAGGCCGATGACGAGCAGACCGCCGTCAATTCCGCGCTCGCCGATTGCGCCAAGCGCGACAGCGATTGCCACGTCATCGCAATCGGCCCGTTCACGGTGGGGCCGATCAATTAAGGCCTGTGGTTGATTTCGCAGTTTTAGTTTCCGAACGTCGCAAACTGCTCTGCCACGGCGCGATAAACGTCGCGGCGGAACGGGACAACGAGATCGGCGACACGGTCGAGGCGCTCCCAGCGCCAGGCGTCGAACTCTGCCGGCTGGCCGTTGCGCGGCGTCAGCGGATCGATCTCGTCGTCCTTGCCGGTGAAGCGCAGCGCGAACCACTTTTGACGCTGGCCGCGGAATTTCGCCAGCCGATGCGTCTGCGGTCCGTCGTAAGGCGGGAATTCATAGGTGAACCACTGGGTCTCGCCGAGATAGTCGGCGCTGACCACGTTGGTCTCCTCCCAGAGCTCGCGCATCGCCGCATCGCGCAGATTCTCGCCTTCGTCGACGCCGCCCTGCGGCATCTGCCAGTCGAGGCCCGGCAGGATGATCTCGGGCCCGTCGCCCTTGAAGCGGTGACCGATCAGCACACGGCCGTCGGCATTGAACAGGGCGATTCCCACGTTGGGGCGGTAGGGTTTTTCATCGGTCACGCGTGGATCTTTCGTTGTCACTCCGGCGGTGCCTTTAGCACCGAACCCGGCGAGACAATTTGATTTACTGATCCGCAAGCGCGGAAAATTCCTTCACCACGCGCTCATAGACCGGGCGCTTGAACGGGATGATCAATCCGGGGAGATTCTTCATCGGCTCCCAGCGCCAGCTCACGAACTCGGCCTTGTGGCCGCCGCCGCCGGGCTTCTCGACATTGATCTCGCTGTCCTTGCCGGTGAAGCGCACCGCGAACCATTTCTGGCGCTGGCCGCGGTAGCGGCCCTTCCAGGCGCGTCCGGCGACCGTGCGCGGAATGTCGTAAATGAGCCAGTCCGGAACCTCGCCGAGCCGCTCGACCGAGCGCACGCTGGTCTCTTCATAAAGCTCGCGCTTGGCGGCTTCCCAAGTGTCCTCGCCGGGATCGACGCCGCCCTGCGGCATCTGCCAGACATGGGCGTCGTCGACATGCTCGATGCCGCCGGCGCGGCGGCCGATGAACACCAGTCCCTTCGTGTTGATCAGCATCACACCGACGCAGGTCCGGTAGGGCAGATCCTCGTAACGCGCCATTCCGCCAGACCCCTCGCATGCTGTTGTCGGTAGGGCCTGAAGCGGCCCCGCGGGGGACCCGTGCCGTACCAATTCGTTGATTTAGCTGGATTTTGATTTCAGCATCGCAGTTGTCAATGGCACCAAAAGGATACCCCGGTCGCCCAAAGTCTTGGTCCAGGCACCGATGCGCTCGATCGAGACCGGCAGGGCCGAGGCGGTGCCGACGGCGATGCCGCGCTCGCGCGCCGTCGCTTCGAGCTTGTTCAGGGCGCGGTCGATCTCGGTCGGGGTCGGCACCACGTCGATCGCAATGTCGCCCTTGCCGAACGGCATCGCCTGGTTGGCCGCGGCCTGGGGCGCGATGCTGCGCGGCGAGGAGCCGTCGTCGAAGAAGCCAAGCCCGCGCTTGGCCGCCTCGCGGATGATCGGCTGCATGGCCGGCTCGGTCGCGATGAAGCGGGCGCCCATGAAATTGGTGAGGCCGGCATAACCCTGCATCCGGCTCAGGTGCCAGTACAGGCGGTCCATGTTCTGGTCGGTGCTGAGCGAGGTCAGCAGCGTCTGCGGTCCGGGATCGTTGTCGGGGAAGTCGTAGGGCTCCATCGGGATCTGGAGGAAGATCTCGTGACGCTGCGCGCGCGCCCGCTCGGCAAGCTTGCCGGGGTCGGACCCGTAGGGTGTGAAGGCCAGCGTTACCGCAGGCGGTAGCTTCATGATCGCATCGGTGGTCTTGGCGGCGCCGACGCCGAGTCCGCCGATCATGATGGCGACCACCGGCATCTTGGCAGCCTTGGCGCGGTCGGCATCGGCCGCGTAGACGTTGAACGGCTTCATGTCGCCGGCGATCACCGGGATCATGCCGTAGCGCGACTTCTCCAGCAGTTTTGGATCGATCCCGGCCATGACAGGCGGCGGTGCCGAAGCCGCTCCGCCCTTGTCGGTGGCCTCGCCGCCGCCGATCACCACGTCATGGCGGGCGCCGGTGGAGCCGTCGATCATGGTGACGGTCTTCTGCTCACCGGGAGCGGCCTGCTTCGGCGCCTCCTTGGTCTCGTGCTTGCCCTCCTGCCTGCTTTCGCCGGCGTGGCCCGAGGCTGCCGGCTTTTCATCCGTGGCTTTGGGCTCGCGGATCGCGATCCGCGTCATCGGCTCGCCGCCGAGCGGATCCTTGTTGAAGATGGCGAAGCTGGCAAAGGTAACCAGAAACAGGAGAAGCAGGACCGCAAGCAGCTGCATGGCCGTGAACGGCAGCCGCAGCTGGCGTTTCCGGCGCGGCTTGTCCTGTCCGAGCGGGGCGCTCAGATCATCGGCCGTTTCAGTCATGCGCGATCCCGAATCACTCGCAATGACGATACCACGCCGAGGTCAAGCGGCGGCAGGCCGGGATAGGCCGGGGATGCGTGATCGAATCGGCTGCACCCACAACGCAGGTGCGCTCCCTCTCCCGCTCGCGGGAGAGGGTGTCTCCGCAGAGAGACCCCCCAAGAGGAGAAAGCCCTCACCCGCGCCTTCGGCGCGACCTCTCCCGCAAGCGGGAGAGGTTAGGAAGCGTCGCTCCTCCGGAGCCACGGGCCTAAGTTCCAAGCAAAAAGGGCGGCTTCCTGGAGCCGCCCTTTGCGAGAGATTCGTCTGCGCCGATTCTAGTTCGCCGCTTTGGGCTTGTCGGCGGCGGCCTTGTCGCCACCCGGCGTGGGCGCGGCCGAGGCGCTGTTCTTGATGCCGTGGAGCAAATCGTCGGCGAGCTTGAGCGCCTTGTCGTCCTTGGCGTCCGGCGGGACATAGGACTGCGAGCCGGTCTTCTCGTCGCCGTCGTTCTTGAGGTGGCCGCGCAGCGACGCTTCGCCCCTGGTGTCGGTGCGGGACTTCAGCTCGTCCGGCACGTCCTGAAGCACTTCGATGTCGGGCACGATGCCCTTGGCCTGGATCGACTTGCCCGACGGCGTGTAGTAGCGCGCCGTGGTCAGCCGCAGCGCGCCGTTGCCGCTTCCGAGCGGAATGATGGTCTGCACCGAGCCCTTGCCGAACGAGCGCGTGCCGACGATGGTCGCACGCTTGTGGTCCTGCAGCGCGCCGGCGACGATTTCCGACGCCGAGGCCGAGCCGCCATTGACCAGCACGATGACCGGCTTGCCCTTGGTCAGGTCGCCCGCATGCGCGGTGCGGCGCTGGGTCTCCTCGGCATTGCGGCCGCGGGTCGAGACGATCTCGCCCTTCTCCAGGAAGGAGTCGGAGACGGTGACCGCTTCCTCCAGCAGGCCGCCCGGATTGTTGCGGAGGTCGATGATGTAGCCCTTCAGCTTGTCGCCGATCTGGTTCGAGAGATTGGTGACCTCACGCTTCAGGCCTTCGGTGGTCTGCTCGTTGAAGGTGGTGATGCGGATATATGCGATGTCGTCGGCTTCGACGCGCGCGCGCACCGAGCGGACGCGGATGTTGTCGCGCACCAGCGTGACGTCGAGCGGATTGTCCTGGCCCTTGCGGATGATCTTGAGCTTGATCTTGGTGTTGACCGGACCGCGCATCTTCTCGACCGCCTGGTTCAGGGTCAGGCCCTGCACCGCCTCGTCGTCGAGATTGGTGATGATGTCGTTGGCCATGATGCCGGCGCGCGAGGCTGGCGTGTCGTCGATCGGCGAGACCACCTTGATCAGGCCGTCTTCCATCGTGACCTCGATGCCGAGGCCACCGAACTCGCCGCGGGTCTGCACCTGCATGTCGCGGAAGCTCTTGGCGTCCATGTAGCTCGAATGCGGATCGAGGCCGGTGAGCATGCCGCTGATGGCGGATTCGATCAGCTTGGTGTCATCGGGCTTCTCGACATAGTCGGAGCGCACGCGCTCGAAGACGTCGCCGAACAGATTGAGCTGGCGATAGGTGTCCGCGGTGGCGGCTCGCGCGCTGGAGCCCATGAACACTGCGCGCGGCTGGGTCACGAACAGCGTCAGCGCCGCGCCGGTGGCTGCGCTGAGGAGGATTACTGAAGTCTTGCGCATCATCCGCGAACCTTCTCGCCTTCATTTGCGGCCCACCATGGGCCTGGATCGATTGGAGTGCCGTCCTTACGGAACTCGACATAGAGCACAGGTTGACTCGCGTTCGTGGCGAGAATGGAGGCGACTTGAGAGGTCGACCCCATGGTCGCGACCGGCTCCCCCGTGAGCACAAACTGTCCGATGTTGACCGAAATGCGCTCCATCCCGGCGATCAGGACATGATACCCGCCACCAGCGTTAAGGATCAAGAGTTGTCCATAGCTGCGGAAGGGGCCGGCATAGACCACCCAGCCGTCACACGGCGTTGTGACCTGGGAGCCGGGCTTGGTGGCCAGCGAAATGCCCTTCTGGACCCCGCCGACCCCATCGGAACCGCCAAAATCCCTGATCTTGTTACCGTTAACCGGAAGAGGCAGGAGCCCCTTGGTCGACGCGAAGGCAATCGCGGGCGCGGTCCGGGACCGGTCCTTGAAAGCGGCCGGACCAGACTTGACACCGGTATTGGCGCTGGCAGCCGCCTTCGCCTCGGCCTGCTTGGCCGCCTCGGCCGCCTTCTCGGCAGCCTTGGCGGCGCTTTGCAGATCCTGCTCCATCTTGGTGATCAGGCCCTGGAGATCGCCGACCTGCTTTGACAGCAGGATCGCGCGCGAATTCTCGGCGTCGAGGTCCTTTTCCCGCGCCGCCTGCTGGCGCTGCCGCTCGTCGACCAAAGCCGTGAGCCGGCTCTGGTCGTTGCGGACCCTGTCGCGGTCCAGGGCGAGCTGGTCGCGTTCGGTGGCGATGTTCTTGCGCAGGGCCACGAGCTCGCCGAGCTCGCCGGCGATCGCCTCGGCGCGGCCGCGCAACTCCGGCACAACCGCGCCGAGCAGCATCGCGGTGCGCAGGGATTGCAGCGCGTCTTCGGGCCTTACCAGCAGCGCCGGTGGCGTGCGCCTGCCGGCGCGCTGCAAGGCGGCCAGCACTTCGACGATGTCGGCGCGGCGCGAATCGAGCGAGGCGCGCATCTGTTGCTCGCGGCCGTTGAGGTTTCGCAGCCGGGCTTCGGCTTCGTCGATCTTGGTCTCGACGGAGCGCACATTGGCGGCGGTGTCGATCAGCTGCTGATTGAGCTGAGTGCGGTCCTGACCGAGCGCGGTGATCTCGGCCTTGAGCTTGGCCTGCGCTTCCTCCGCGCTCTTCTGCCTGGCACGCGCGGCCTCGAGCTCCTGCTCGCGCTGCTTGATCGCATCGGGCGAGACGGCCGCGGTCTGCGGCGGCGTCGCCGTCTGAGCTTGCGCGAGGCTTGCGCCGGCGAGGCCAGTGATCAGCAACAGGTTGAGGAGGGGCGCTCGCATCTTGTCGGCAAAGGTGCTCGTTATGACGCGCATCACGCGCGGTGATAGGGGTGGCCGGCCAGAATGGTGGCGGCCCGATAAAGCTGTTCCAGAAGCATGACGCGGACCATTTGGTGCGGCCAGGTCGCAGAGCCGAACGCGATCGCGAGCTTGGCCTTACGGCGCAATTCGGGCGAAAGTCCGTCCGCCCCTCCGATCACGAAGATAGTATGTCCGGCACCCTCGTCGCGCCAGCGCCCGAGATGCCGTGCCAATACGGTGGAATCCAGATTCTGGCCGCGCTCGTCCAGCGCCACCAGGATCGACTTTTCCGGAATATGCGCGCTGATCGCCGCGGCTTCTTCGGCCATCCGCGTCGCGGTGTCGCGCGCACGGCTTTCCGGGATCTCGTGGACGGTGAGCTCGCGGAATCCGAGCTTGCGGCCGGCCTCGTCGAACCGCTCGGAATAGCGGTCGGCAAGCTCCCGTTCGGGGCCCTGCTTCAGCCGGCCCACGGCAATGATGGCAACACGCATGATGGCTTCTGCGTCGTGTTTCAGGGTCGCGCGCATCAAGCGCGCGCACGACGCTACCATGCGCGTCAGCCGATTCGAAATCGGCTCAGTGAGCCTAGATCGCCTTCGCCGCCCCTGGGCCCTGCGTATACAATCGCTCGAGATTGTAGAACTCGCGGACCTCGGGTCTGAACACGTGCACGATCACATCGCCGGAATCGATCAGAACCCAGTCGCAATTGGGCAAGCCCTCGACATGGATGTTCCTGATGCCGTTTTCCTTGAGGCCCTTCGTGACGTTGTCCGCGATCGCGCCGACGTGCCGGTTCACCCGGCCGGTGGTGACGATCATGTAGTCGGAGTACGTCGATTTGCCGCGAAGGTCGATGGTGACCGTCTCTTCCGCCTTCATGTCCTCGAGGCGGGAGAGGATCAGGCTCAGCGTCTTGTCGGCGTCGGGTTGCGCCTTCAAGGCCGCAGCTTTGGTCGATGTTTTACGCGTAGGCTTAGCAACCTTGGGTAAAACAGACTTGGACAATACAGATGTGGCCAGGGACCATTCCTTTCACTGTATCGCGAACGCCGAATCCGACGCTCACTGGTTACACTACATCATGTGGGGTTAAGGCTTTCAATATGCCAGAGAGCCCCAAATCCACACACTCCGTCTCACTTCGTACCTTTCTCACTTCGTACCTTTCCAGCTCCCGTCCGGGTTCCGCAGGCCCGTCGAGGAGAGATTCAGCTTCAATCCGGTCAAAAACACCCAGGCCGGCGCCGGCTGGTCCGCAAGCAGTGCTGCCTTGTCCTCGGGCAGGCGGTAGCGCGATAGCGCTTGGCCTGCGGGCGAGGCGAGGGCGCGAAAACTCTGCGGGGGGCGATCGATGACTGCCATCGGCACCTGGGCGGCGATGCGCCGCCAGTCCTGCCAACGGTGGAATTGAGCGAGGTTGTCGGCGCCCATAATCCAGACGAAGCGCAAGCCAGAGAAGCGGCGGCGCAAGATGTTGATCGTGTCGATAGTGTAGCGGGTACGAATGACGGATTCGAGACAGCTCACCTCGATCCTGGGATCGTTGGCGACCGCGCGCGCCGCCTGCATGCGCGCGCCGAGCTCCTGCAATGCGCCGTTCTCCTTGAGCGGATTGCCCGGCGTCACCAGCCACCAGACGCGATCGAGCTGCAATCGCTTCAGCGCGAATTGGCTGATGGCGCGATGGGCCTGATGCGGCGGGTTGAACGAACCGCCGAGCAGGCCGATGCGCATGCCCTCCGTATGGGGCGGGACCGCTTGCGCCACGAAATGCGGCACGACGAATGTGTTGCTCAATACCCGCCCCGCGACGTTGCTTACGGCCGCGTCTGCCCGGTGCCGCGAACGCGATATTTGAAGCTCGTCAACTGTTCGGCGCCGACAGGGCCGCGGGCATGGAAGCGGCCGGTGGCGATGCCGATCTCGGCGCCGAAGCCGAACTCGCCGCCATCGGCAAACTGCGTCGAGGCGTTGTGCAGCACGATTGCGGAATCGACCTCGCTCAGGAATTTGTTTGCGGCGGTCTCATCCGCGCTCACGATGGCATCGGTGTGATGCGAGCCGTGGTTCTGGATGTGCGCGATCGCGCCGTCGACGCCGTCGACCACTTTCGCTGCGATGATCGCATCGAGATATTCGGTGTCCCAATCGTCTTCGCTGGCAGGCTTTACGCGCGCATCGGTCTTCTGCACGGCATCGTCGCCGCGCACTTCGCAGCCGGCCTCGATCAGCATCTCCACCAGCGGCTTCAGGCTCCTTGCGGCTCCCGCGCGATCGACCAGCAGTGTCTCGGCGGCGCCGCAGACACCGGTGCGGCGCATCTTGGCGTTGAGCACGATCGACTTCGCCATGGCGAGGTCGGCGCTGCCGTCGACATAGACGTGGTTGACCCCCTCGAGATGCGCGAACACCGGCACGCGCGCTTCCTGCTCGACGCGCGCGACGAGGCTCTTGCCCCCGCGCGGCACGATCACGTCGATGGCGCCGTTCAACCCTGATAGCATCATGCCGACCGCTGCGCGGTCGCGCGTCGGCACCAGCGTGATCGCGGCCTCAGGCAGGCCCGCTTCGCGCAGGCCCTGCGCCAAGCACTCATGGATGGCGCGGCAGGAACGAAAACTGTCGGAGCCGCCACGCAGGATCACGGCATTGCCGGACTTCAGGCACAGCACGCCGGCGTCCGCCGCAACGTTCGGCCGGCTCTCGAAAATCACGCCGACGACGCCGAGCGGCACGCGCACGCGCTCGATGGTCATGCCGTTGGGGCGCTGCCAGCTTTCGGTGACGACACCGACCGGATCGGCGATGCCGCGCACGATGCCGATGCCCTCGGCCATCCCTTCGACGCGCGCCGGCGTCAACGTCAGGCGGTCGATGAAGGCGGAGGTCGCATTGCCGGAGGCGCGGGCTTCCGCGACGTCCTCGGCATTGGCGGCGAGGATCGCCGCCGCCTTGCCGCGGATCGCCCGCTCCATGGCTTCCAGCGCCCGGTTCTTCTGCTCCGGCGGCGCCAGCGCCAGCACCCGCGCGGCGGCGCGGGCCTTGGCGGCGAGATCGGACATCAGCGCCTGGAGATCGGCATTGCCGTCGACGGCTTTGAGGGGGGCGGCCATGGGGGTCAACCTTCTGCTAAGGCGGTGTCCTAGCACGGAAATCCCGCGTCTGCGAAGGGCGGGGAGGGTATGGCTGGTTTCCCCGGTCGCGACGGGCTGGGTCGCTGGCCTACCCGGTTTCTTGCAAAAGGGCCGCTGCGGCCCTTACCCGCCCACCACCAGGTCGTCGCGGTGGATCATCTCAGACCTGCCGCTGATGCCGAGGATGGCCATCACGTCCGGGGAGGAGCGGCCCTTAATTCGCTCGGCGACCTCGGCGTCATAGGCGATCAGGCCACGCCCGACCTCGCTGGCGTCGGGACCGCGCACGATCACGGCATCACCGCGGGCAAACTGGCCCTCGACCTTGATCACGCCGGCCGGCAGCAGGCTGGCGCCGGCGCGCAGCGCCGTCACCGCGCCGGCATCGATGGTCAGCGTGCCCTTCGGCTCCAGCGTGCCGGCGATCCAGCGCTTTCGCGAGGTGATGGGATTGGCCGGCGTCAGGAACCAGGTGCAGCGGCCGCCATCGGCGATCGCCTGCAACGGATGTTCGATCTTGCCGGAGGCGATCAGCATATGCGTGCCGCCTGTCGTGGCGATCTTGGCTGCCTCGACCTTCGTGCGCATGCCGCCGCGCGACAGCTCGGACTCGGCATCTCCCGCCACCCCCTCGATCTCCGAGGAGATGCTCTCGACCACCGGAATCAGCTTTGCGTTCGGGTTGTTCTTGGGCGGGGCGTCGTAGAGGCCGTCAATGTCGGAGAGCAGCACCAGGAGGTCGGCGCTCGCCATGGTGGCGACGCGCGCGGCGAGGCGGTCATTGTCGCCGTAGCGGATCTCGTTAGTGGCGACCGTGTCGTTCTCGTTAATCACGGGAATCGCGCGCCACTCCAGCAGCTTGCCGATGGTGGAACGCGCATTGAGATAGCGGCGGCGCTCTTCGGTGTCCTGGAGCGTCACCAGGATCTGGCCGGCGCCGATGTCGTGCGCACCGAGCACCTCCGACCAAATCCGCGCCAGCGCGATCTGGCCGACCGCGGCGGCGGCCTGGCTCTCCTCCAGCTTCAGCGGACCGCGCGGCAATTTGAGGCGGCTGCGGCCGAGCGCGATCGAGCCCGAGGAGACGACCAGCACGTCGCGGCCTTCGCGGTGCAGTTTTGCCATGTCGTCCGCCAGCGCAGCCAGCCAGGACGCCCGCACCTCGCCCCTGTCGGAATCGACCAGCAGCGCGGAGCCGACCTTGACGACGATACGGCGGAATTGACTGAGTTCGGGGCTGGCCATGACGCGCTTGGACGATCTGCTCTGCATTGGAAACGGCGGAGCGAGAAGCGGCGCCGGTAGGCCTGCTTTTGCAGCAGGACGATGGCCGGCGCAAGGCGGGCGGAATGGTAAACGGCTCTTGTCTTGGGCAACGGTCCGGTTCTAATGCCGCCAACAAATGATGGGCTGGAGAAGACGCGAATGGATCGCCGCAAATTCATGGCCGGATGCTTGGGGTTGCCGCTGCTGGCGCAGGCGGGTGGAGCGCAAGCGCAGGCCGGGCTCACAAAGGTCATCTTTCCGTTCGCAGCGGGAGCTGGCGGCGACACGCTATGCCGGCTGATCGCGCAGGAGATGGCGCCAGCGTTGCAACGGACCGTCGTGGTCGAGAACCGCACCGGCGGCGACGGCCTGATCGGCATCAAGGCCGTGAAGGGTGGCAGTCCCGACGGCAGCATGGTGCTGGTGACGACGGGGCCGACCATGTATCTGCTGCCGATGGTGGAGACGGCACCGAGCTTCGACACGGCCAAGGACTTCATGCCGGTGTCGCTGCTGGCGCGGTTCGAATTTGCGCTGGTGATCAACCCGACTGTCGACGCCACTGATTTCAAGAGCTTCGTGGCCTGGCTCAAGGCGCATCCGGACAAGACCTCGTTTGGGGTGCCGAGCAACGGCACCATTCCGCATTTCATGGGCTCCAAGCTCGAGAAGGACCTCGGCATTCCCCTGACCCGCGTGCCCTATCGCGGCAGCGCGCCCATCCTCAACGACATCGTCGGCGGCCACATCTCGTTCGGCATCACGACATTGGCCGACGCTCTGCCGCAACATCGCGCCAAGGGCGTGAAGATCATCGCGGTCGCAAGCGCGGAACGATCGCCGTTTGCACCAGACGTTCCGACGCTGAAGGAGAGCGGCATCGATCTCGTCGCGGACGCCTGGTACGGCATGTGGCTTCCGGCCGGTAGTCCGCCGGAGTTCGCCAGCAAGCTCGGCGCCGCCGCAAGTGCCGCGCTGGCCAAGCCAGAGGTGAAGGAGAAGCTCACCGCGATCGGGCTCATTCCGGTCGGGTCGACACCGGAAGGATTGACGAAGGAGCTCGCAGCGAACATCGCCTTGTGGCAACCGATCGTGAAGGCGACGGGATACAAGATCGAGAACTGAGTGAATGGTGCACGCGCCGCGCACCACTGTCATGGCCGGGCTTGACCCGGCCATCCACGTGCATCCGCGATTGGCGCAAGACGTGGATGCCCGGGGCAAGCCCGGGCATGACGAGTTGAGAGAGCCGCGCGCTCTCTATCCCCTCATCCTGAGGAGCTTGCAAAGCAAGCGTCTCGAAGGATGAAGGGCCCGGCTGCGGCAGCGGGGCGTGCATGGTTCGAGACGGCGCTGCCGCGCCTCCTCACCATGAGCAGCTACATCTTCGCGCGCTGTGCGATGCCATCCTTGATCGCGGCAAGCTCGGCTTCGTCCCAGATGCCGATCAGAATGCCGCCTTTCACCTGCAGCTGGTTATCCGCATAGGCGGCGATCTTCTCGCGCGGGGTAGTGATGTGGTCGTTCGGATGCAGTGCCCAGTCGAATAGCTCGGCCTGAAGCCGCGCGATGATGCCGGCGCAATCAGGATCGTCGCCGCGATCCAAAAACTCGTCCGGATCGGTTTCGAGGTCGTACAGCATCGGGCGGAAGCCGGAGGCGTGGATGTATTTCCAGCGGCCGTCGAACACCATGAACAGGCGGCAGCGCTCGATCGGCTGATTCAGCTTCAGCCGCACATCCTGCATGGCGTAGTCGTATTCGGAGAATGCCACCCTGCGCCAATCCGGTGGCGTCGGGCCACGCAGCAGCGGCAGCAGCGAACGCCCTTCGAGAATGTGGCCCGGCACCTTGCCGCCGAAATAATCAACGAAGGTCGGCGCGAGATCGATCGCTTCCACCAGCGCATCACTGCGCGTGCCGCGCGTGGCGTCAGCTTCTTGCGACGGATCGATGATGATCAGTGGAATCTTGGCCGACTGCTCGTGGAACAGGTCCTTCTCGCCCATCCAGTGATCGCCAAGATAGTCGCCGTGATCGGAGGTGAACACGATCATGGTTGTTTCCAAGAGGCCGCGCGCCTCCAGAAACTTCATCAGCACGCCCATCTGGTCGTCGATCTGGGTGATCAAGCCCATATAGGTCGGGATCACCTTCTCGCGGGCATCATCGCGCACCATGTTGCGGGAGTAGCGCATGTCCATATAGGCGCCGAACACCGGATGCGGATTCTGGCGCTCGCGCTCGGAGCGGATCACCGGGATCATGTCCGACGTGTTGTACATGCTGGCATAGGGCTCGGGCGCGATATAAGGCCAGTGCGGCTTGATGTAGGACAGATGCAGGCACCACGGCCGGCCATCGGTCTCGGCCTCACTGATGAAGTCCATCGCGCGCCGCGTCATGTAGGGCGTCTCGGAGTGCTCGTCTGGCACGCGCGCGGCCTTGTCGGCATGCACCAGCAGCCACCCGTTCTGCAACGAACCATCGTCCGCCGCGCCGGAATTGGCCCAATGCTCCCAGGGATTGGTGGCCTCAAAGCCCTGCTGGCGCAGATATTCATCGTATTTCGGTCGCGGCCGACCGGTCGGATGCAGGCCGTCGTCGCGTTCATAGGGCTCGAAGCCGCATTCGGCGACATGCACGCCGATGATTGATTCCGGGGGGATACCGAGCGCCTTCATGCCCTCGAGGTCGGGTGCCATATGGGTCTTGCCGACCAGCACGTTGCGCACGCCGATCTTGCCCAGGTGATCGCCGAGCGTGGGCTCGCCGACACGGAGCGGCCAGCCGTTCCAGTGCGAGCCGTGCGAGCGCATGTAGCGCCCGGTATAGAACGACATCCGCGATGGGCCGCAGATCGGCGACTGCACGTAGGCCTTGCTGAAGAGCACGCCACGCTTGGCCATGGCGTCGATGTTGGGTGTCTTCAGCGTGGGATGGCCGGTGCAGCCGAGATAATCATAGCGAAGCTGGTCGCACATGATCCAGAGAACGTTCTTCGCGCGCGCCATGCGTCATCCCTGTTGTTTCTTGATTGTTTGATGCTGCGATATTGGAGCGCCGGTGACAACCTGCTAGTGATGCACGTGCGTGCAGCCGTACATTCCGACGTCGTCCCGGCGAAGGCCGGGACCCATACCGCGTGATCTATCGATTGCGGTTGGTCGTAGTACCGAACAACCAATCTTCGCCAAACTACATCCTGGGGTTATGGGTCCCGGCCTTCGCCGGGACGACGTGGGGGGAGAGTGCCGCTGCCCCTCTTCACGCCGACCACGGCTCCGCTTCGGCGGCGCTCTTGGCCTTGGCGGAGACCGGGCTCTCGCCGATCACGTCGGCCAGCGCGCGCAGCGCTTCCTTGACGCCCTGGCCGGTCACGCCGGAGAGCAGCAGCGGCGTCTTCTTGGCGGCGCGCTTCAGGCGGTCCTTCTGCTTCTTCAATTCGTCCGGCTCGACCGCGTCGATCTTGTTGAGCGCGACGATCTCGATCTTGTCGGTGAGCTGGCCGCCATAGGCCTCCAGCTCCGTCCGCACCGTCTTGTAGGCCTTGCCGGCGTGCTCGCTCGTGGCATCAACGAGATGCAGCAGCACGCGGCAACGTTCGACATGGCCGAGGAAGCGGTCGCCGAGGCCGGCGCCTTCATGCGCGCCCTCGATCAGGCCGGGAATGTCCGCCAGCACGAATTCGCGGCCGTCGGCATTCACGACGCCGAGCTGCGGATGCAGCGTGGTGAAAGGATAGTCGGCGATCTTCGGCTTTGCCGCGCTGACCTTGCTGAGGAAGGTCGACTTGCCGGCATTGGGCAGGCCGACGACGCCCGCATCCGCGATCAATTTCAGCCGCAGCCAGATCCAGCGCTCTTCGCCCACTTGGCCGGGATTGGCGTTGCGCGGCGCGCGGTTGGTCGACGATTTGAAATGCGCGTTGCCGAAGCCGCCATTGCCGCCCTCGGCCAGCACGAATTTTTCGCCGACCTTGGTGAAGTCGTGGATCAGCGTCTCGCGGTCCTCGTCGAAGATCTGCGTGCCCACCGGAACCTTCAGCACGATGTTCTTGCCATTGGCGCCGTGGCGGTCCGAGCCCATGCCATTCTCGCCCTTCTGGGCCTTGAAATGCTGCTGGTAGCGATAGTCGATCAGCGTGTTGAGCCCATCGGCGACCTCGATGATCACATTGCCGCCGCGACCGCCATTGCCGCCGGAGGGGCCGCCGAATTCGATGAACTTCTCGCGGCGGAACGCCACGCAGCCGTTCCCGCCGTCACCGGAGCGGATATAGACCTTTGCTTCGTCGAGGAATTTCATGGGCCATAGGTAGGCCAGCTCGCCCGGCCCGGCAACCCGAATTGACCCGTGCATCGGCGGAAATTCCGCGATTTTGGGGCGTGCTTAACCTGCGGGCCTTTTCCGGATCAGGAATTTCTGCGTGCCCTCCAGCACCAGCTCCTTGCGCTGGTTGAACACGGTGCTTTTGAGCGAGACGACGCCGGTCGTGCGAGCCGGCACGAGCTCGGTGACTTCGAGCGCGGGATAGATGGTGTCGTCGGCGAACACGGGCTTGAGAAACCGGCTCGATTGCTCGAGGAAGCCGACCAGGGATTCCTCGACCATGAACGGAAACAGGCCGGCGCCGGGCGCGGTGTGGATCAAGGTCTGGAAGCCGTGGGCGAGCAGATGCGGCATGCCGCGGGCGCGGCAATATTCCACGTCATAGTGCACCGGATGGGTGTCGCCGCTCGCGGTCTGGAATGCCGCGAACACGGCCGAGGTCTGGGTGCGGCTCGGCAGCACGAAACGTTCGCCGAGGGCGAAATCCTCAAACCAGCGTTGCGTGGGGATCATGCGATGCTGGGAGGGATCGAAATCGGTCATGCCGTGCTCTTTCGTGGGTGAGAGCCCTATCGCTACCGCGATGCGAAGAGTGCGACAATCCGTTCAATTCGGCGGAAGTGGGCTTGTCCAGCGCGCCTGCGTCATTAAAACGACCGAAGCGACACTACTCGCCGTTTTTCGATGCTCCCTCCGCTCGTCATTGCGAGCGAAGCGAAGCAATCCAGACTTGCCTCCGTGGAAACAGTCTGGATTGCTTCGTCGCAAGAGCTCCCCGCAATGACGGGTCTTCCACGAACGACAGCAATGCCCTTCTTCAAGAATCTCTCCGCCTATGACGACCGCTCGGCACGGCTGGCCGGCATCGCCTTGATGGTGCTGTCGATCTTCATGTTCTCGTTCGGCGACGCCATGGGCAAGTTCCTGGTCGGCACCTATTCGGTGGGGCAGCTCCTGTTCCTGCGCGCCTGCGCGGCGCTGCTCTTGCTGTCGCCGTTGGTCTGGAAGCAGCGTCACCAATTCCTGCAGCTGGAGCGGCCGGGGTTGCAGCTGTTTCGCGTCGTGCTGTCGACGCTGGAAGTGGCTGCCTTCTTTCTCGCGACCGTCTATCTGCCGCTCGCCGACGTCATCACCTATTATCTCGCCGGTCCGATCTTCGTCACCGCGATGTCGGCGATCTTTCTGGGCGAGAAGGTCGGCTGGCGGCGCTGGACCGCGATCCTGATCGGCTTCTGCGGCGTCTTGATCGCGCTGCGCCCGTCCGCACAGACCGTCAGCCTGCCGGCGCTGATCGCGCTCGGCGGCAGTCTCTCCTTCGCAACGCTGATGCTGATCACGCGCAGCCTGCGCAAGACGCCCGATATCGTGATGGCGTCCTCGCAATTCATCGGCACGTTTTCGCTGGGTGCCGTGCTCTCAGCATTTCACTGGGTGCCACCGACATCGGGCAGCCTCGTGATCTTCGCGCTGGCGGGATGCGTCTCGGTCACCGCGCTGTTCTGCGTCAACCGCTCGCTGAAGCTCGCGCCGGCCAGCGTCGTGGTGCCCTACCAATATTCGATGATCGTCTGGGCCGTGATCTTCGGCTTCGTCGTGTTCGGCGACGTGCCGTCGATCGCCACCATCGTCGGCGCCGCCATCATCATCGGCGCCGGGTTCTACATCTATCTGCGCGAGCGCGACCTCGGCCGCGAGAGCGCCGAGGTGAATCCGCCGGCGTAGCTCACCCTCCCTGGAGGGGGAGGGTAATCGGTGGCCCTACCTCATCCTCCTCGCACTGCTCCAGCTCTTCAGCGACGCCCACACGCCGCGTGACAGGCGGAAGCAATCGACGGGCGTGGACGATCCCAGCGCCAGGAAGCGGTGCAGCTGGACGCCGCTCCACTGGAAGCCGCACTTCTCCAGCACCTTGCGCGAGGCCGGATTGGTGACGCGCGCGCCGGCATAGAGATGGTCGTCCTCGAACTCCTCGAAGAAGAAGTCGATCGCGCCGCGTGCGGCCTCGGTGGCAAAGCCCTGGCCCCAATGCTCGACGCCGAGCCAATAGCCGAGCTCGGCATTGTCGGGCGTGGAGCAGTCGATGCCGACCATGCCGATCGGCCCGCTGTCGTGCTCGATCAGGAACACGGTCTCGCTGCCGAGCACGGCGGTGGCGCGGATGAATTCGACGGCGTCGTCCTGCGAATATGGATGCGGCAGGCGGCGGGTGTTTTCTGCGATGCGGCGGTCGTTGGCGAGCCGGGCGATGGTCCTGACGTCGGCGAGTGTCGGCCGCCGCAAGGTCAGCCGCTCCGTGGCGACGACACTCGGTCTCGCCTCCTGCAAGGTCACACTCGAGAAATCCTGCAACATGTCCGGCTCCTGGAAAGTCACTAAGTCAAAGTGAGCAAGTCAAAGAAAAGGGGAGGCCGGTTTCCCGCCTCCCCTGGAGCCTTCGATCTCTATGATCTCCAGGGCTCCGCCGGTTTGGTCAGGACCCGGCGGATTCCCATTTGATCCGCCGTCTATTCAGCCGCCTCTGCGATCGGGAGTACCGATACGAAGGTGCGGCCGTTGGCTTTGGCCTGGAACGCAACACGACCTTCGACCTTGGCGAACAAAGTGTGGTCCGTGCCCATGCCGACATTAAGGCCGGGGTGCCAGGTGGTGCCGCGCTGACGCGCAATGATGTTGCCGGGCGCGACGATCTCCCCGCCGAACGCCTTGATGCCGAGGCGCTTGCCCTTGGAATCGCGTCCGTTACGCGATGAACCGCCTGCTTTTTTGTGAGCCATGGCTCGTCTCCGAAATCCTACGTATGTCTAGATCAATTCCTTGACGGAATCATTTCACGATTTCTCACGCATCAATTCGTGAATTGGCGTGATCAAATCTCGTTATTCGGCTTCCTTCGCGGACTCCTTGGCCACCTTCTCCTTCTTCGGACGCGGGCCCTTGGTGGGCTTGGCGCCGTCGGTCAGGATCTCGCTGACGCGAAGCACTGTGATCTCGTCGCGATAGCCGCGCTTGCGGCGCGAGTTCTTGCGGCGGCGCTTCTTGAACGCGATGACCTTCGGTCCGCGTTTGTGGTCGAGCACCTCGACCGCAACGGACGCGCCTGCGACCGTCGGGACGCCCAGGACCGGCGTGTCGCCGCCGACCACCAGAACTTCATTCAACTGCACGATCGTGCCGACTTCGCCGGCGATCTTGCCTACTTCGAGAACATCATCCGGCACGACGCGGTATTGCTTGCCGCCGGTTTTGATGACTGCGAACATCGTTTTTTTCCTTCGTGTTCAATCCCAGCCTCGCGACAGTTTGTCGGGGCCGGCTTTTTGTCAGTCGCTACGGGTTTATGCGAGCTTTGTGCGGGCGGGAGTTATCCCTTTGAAAACCCACGCAAAAGCAAGCGGCGCGAGAAACGCCCCGCGCCGGCTGTGGGACTTATAGCCGCCGGACGCCGCAAGTCAAGGAAAAGCGAGCCAAAACGGTCAGGATTTGAAGGATTTGGGTCCATTCCGGTGTGTCGGCCGAATCTGCGGCCGGCTTGAAACCAACGGGTTCCCTCCCCGTTGTGTCCTCGCAAATCGGACACGCGGGCAAGGGCTATCATGGCAACAGACCAGCTGGTCAACACGACGGGCATCGCCCAGCACGGGGCGAGCCGCCTGCCGTCGGTCGACGTCGACAGCTTCAACATCGAGCTCAAGGACGACGAGGGCTTTCTGGGTGACCGCGCCAGCAAGGGCGCGTTTCGCGAGATCCTCGAAGAGTGGCGCAAACCGCTTCGCAAGAGCGGCGAGGATCCCTTCGGCGACGAGCCGTCCGACAAGATCAGCAAGAAGGCCCTCGATGCCGTTCTGGTCGGCGACGATACCGAGGCCACGGCCGTCGTGCATAGCGCGATCGAGGATTTCGCCCAGGAGCTCGCTTACGTCACGCGGAGGTTCCTCAAGACCAAGGCCTGGGCCAAGACCGACTGCATTGTGGTCGGCGGCGGCTTTCGCGCGAGCCGGCTCGGTGAAATCGCCATTGCCCGGGCCGAGATCATCCTCAAGTCTGAAGGCTTCGAGGTCGATCTGGTGCCGATCCGCTTCGATCCTGATGATGCCGGGTTGATCGGAGCCCTGCACCTCGCACCGTCCTGGATTTTCGAGGCCTATGACAGCATCCTCGCGGTCGACATCGGCGGAACGAACATCCGCTGCGGGATCGTGGAAACGCGCTGGAAGAAGGCGCCCGATCTGTCCAAGGCCGCGGTCTTCAAATCCGATTTGTGGCGCCATGCCGATGATGAGCCGAGCCGCGAGGCCGCGGTGAAGCGGGTGGTCAAGATGCTCGAGGGGCTCATCGAGGATGCCGCAGCCGAAGGCTTCAAGCTCGCGCCGTTCATCGGCATCGCCTGTCCCGGCGTGATCGACGCGGACGGCTCCATCGAGAAGGGTGCGCAGAATCTCCCCGGCAATTGGGAGAGCAGCAAGTTCAACCTGCCGGCAAGCCTCGTCGAAGCCATCCCCGAGATCGGCGGGCACGACACCGCGGTCGTGATGCACAATGACGGCGTGGTTCAGGGCCTTTCGGAAGTGCCGTTCATGCAGCACGTCGATCGTTGGGGCGTGCTCACCATCGGCACCGGCCTTGGCAATGCGCGCTTCACCAACCGCCGCAAGGAGGGCGGCAACGGAAAAGACCGGGATTCCACGGAGAACGGGAAGAAAAAGGGCAAGAACGACAAAGAGTAACCTTGACCGGTTAGGTTAAGGGGCGGATTGCGTTGCGCGATGCGGGCTGCACGCTAGGGTCGAATCGTCGCTTCACTCGGCCGGCGAAGCCGCCCTTCCCGGTCAGTATTTCAATGAGCGGCAAGGGACCGCCAGTGTTTACCGCGTCTGGCGGTCCCACCCCGTTTCTTGGACCCGGGCCTCAATTCCAGCCGATGCGCTGAAAGAACGCCGCGATCTCCATGGCCGCGCGATCCGGATCTTCCCGATGCGGGAAGTGCCCGACGTCCGGAAACATCGCCAGATCGAGTTCGCTGAAGGTTTCGCCGAGCCGATCGGTCCAGGCATAGGGAAAGAGTGGGTCGTGCTCGGCCCAGCGCACGCAGGTCGGCACATTGATCGGCGGCAGGCGCGGTGCCTCACCCTTCATCATCGCGATGCGCCCGGCATGCGAGGCGCGATAATGCGCAAAGCCGCCGGCGAGATTGCCGTCCTTGAGGAAGTTGTCGGCGAAGGCGTCGAGCACGTCGTCGAAGGCATTTTTCCGATGCGCCCAGCCTTTGAGGAAGTGGCTGATATAGAGCCGGCAGCTCTCGCGGCTGGCGCCGACCAGCGCCGGCGCCATCTCCATCTGGTGGAAGGACTGGTACCAGATGTGGTTGAGCCTATCGGGCGCTGCCATGCGCGGCCCGATGCCGGGATAGACGAAATCGAAGAAGAACAGCCCGGTGAGCCGGCCCAGTGCCTGCCGGGCCAGGGGCTGCATCACGGCGCCACCGACGTCATGGCCCACGACGCCGAATCGGTCGATGCCGAGCCCGTCCATCAGCGCCAGCATATCCGCCGCATGGCCATCGGGCCCGTAGGGGCCATCAGGCTTGTCGCTGTCACCGAAGCCGCGCAAATCGGGCGCGAGCAGCATGAAGCGGTCCGCAAGCCGCGTCATCACCGGCTCCCAGGTCCGCCAGAATTCCGGCCAACCATGCAGCAAAAGCAGCGGTTTGCCGCTTCCAGCGCGGACCAGATGGAAATCGGCGCTATCGGCCGCGATCGTCAGATGCTCCACGGCGGTTCCTTTCGGAATGAGAGGGAAGGGATGAAACAGGCGGCGGATTTTCGCCTTTCGCGCCTTGTCTGGCCGGCCATCCTCGCCTATTACACGCCCCGACCACAGGGGTTCCTACCTCTTATCGGCACCTTCAGGAGAGGTGGCAGAGTGGTTGAATGCACCGCACTCGAAATGCGGCATAGGTGCAAGCCTATCGGGGGTTCGAATCCCTCCCTCTCCGCCATTATCAAGTAGCTCGCTCCGCAAGCACCGTCCTCGCCGTCGCCACAAACGCTTGCGCCGCCGGCGAGAGCGTTCGTCCCTGGCGCTGGAGCAGCGATACCGGGCGGGTGATGGCCGGGCGCACCAGCGGCTTCGCGATCAGCGTCGGAAATTGATCGGCCGGTAGCATCGTTGCGGGAAGGATGGCGAGGCCGAGGCCCTGCGCGGTCATGGCGAGCGCGGTGTTGATCAGCGTCACTTCATAGGTCGGCGAGAGGCGCTTGCCCTGCGCGCCCAATGCCTGATCGATCTGCATGCGGATCCGCGTCTCGCGCCGCATCGCGATCGTCGGGAACTGCTCGAGCTCGTCCCATGTGAGGGAACGACGTGCGGCGAAGTCCGCGGTGCGGCGGCCAATTGCGCTCAGGCGACCGCGGGTCAGGGTCTCGACCGACATCTCCGCGATCTCGCCCTCCACGCTGCCGATCGCGAACTCTGCATCGGTTGCGATCATACGCGGAACGAGATCGTCCGCGGCAACGTCGCGCATGTCGATCTCAATGTCCGGATAGCCCGCGCGGAATTTCGCCAACACCAAAGGCAGCAGCGCCGATGCGGCGCCGGCTGACGCGAGAAACACGACGCGACCTGCGCGCGCCTGCGCGAGGTCATGCATGCGCCGTGACAGTCCTTGCGCATCGCTGAGCATCCGTTCGGCGGCATGAAAAGCCTCGTCGGCGGCCAGCGTTGGCTGCACGGACCGCGTGGAGCGATCGAACAGCCTGACGCCAAGTTGGACCTCGAGCTGCTGGACCAAGAGGCTCGTCGCCGATTGCGTGATCCCCAGCTCACGCGCGGCCCGCGTGATGCTGCGCGTCCGGTACACGCCGGTGAAGGCTTGCAGTTGCCTCAAGGTGACATTCATAGGCAATGCTCATGAATTGATGAGTTCTTTCTGGCTTATCTCATAAGCGACCCTGCAATAAAATGCATGCTGCGTGGACGGCGAATCCGCGGGTGAAGCATGGGATGGAAACGAGCATGAGGACACAGGTGCTGGTGGTGGGCGCCGGGCCCGTCGGATTGACCGCGGCGATGGATCTGGCCTCGCGCGGGATCGACGTCGTCGTCGCGGAAATCCGCCATGCCGGCGATCCGCCCAGCGTCAAATGCAATCACGTTTCGGCGCGCTCGATGGAGATCTTCCGCCGGCTCGGCGTCGCGGCAAAGCTGCGCGACGCAGGCCTGCCGGCCGACTTCCCGAACGATTGCTCCTACAGGACCACCGCGACCGGCATCGAACTTTGCCGCATCGACATCCCATCCCGCGCGCGCCGTTACACTGCAACCGGCGGTCCCGACACCTGGTGGCCGACGCCCGAGCCGCCGCACCGGATCAACCAGGTCTATCTCGAGCCGATCCTGTTCGGCCATGCCGCCGCGCAGCCGCGCATCACCATTTTGGCGCGCACGGAAATTACGGACATCGAACAGAACGACGGCCATGTGATCGCGATGGGTCGCAACCTCGACAGCGGAAATCCGCTCCGTATCGAAGCCAACTTCGTGATCGGGTGCGATGGCAGCCGTTCGCTCGTGCGGAAATCGATTGGCGCCAGCCTGTCCGGGACGCCGGTGATCCAGCGCGTGCAATCGACCTATATCGAAGCTCCGCAACTCAAGGAACTGATGGGAGCGCACAAGCCTGCCTGGATGGTGCTCTCGCTCAACCCGCGGCGCTCCGGCACCACGGTTGCGATCGATGGTCACGACCGCTGGCTGATCCACAATCACCTGAAGCTCGACGAGCCCGAGTTCGATTCGGTCGATCGCGACTGGGCGATCCGCGCCATTCTCGGCGTCGATGCGCGCTTCGAATACCGGGTCCTGAGCAAGGAGGACTGGGTCGGGCGCCGGCTGGTGGCCGATCGCTTCCGCGATCGCAGGGTCTTCATCTGCGGCGACGCCGCGCATTTGTGGATGCCCTATGCCGGCTACGGCATGAATGCGGGCATTGCCGACGCCGTCGACCTCTGCTGGCAATTGGCGGCGCATCTGAATGGGTGGGCGCCGGCTTCAATTCTCGACGCCTATGAAGCGGAGCGCCAGCCCATCACCGAGCAGGTGTCGCGCTTTGCCATGGATCACGCGATGAAGATGATGGCCCAGCGCGGCAGCGTCTCAGCGGAGATCGAGGACGCCACGCCTCGTGGTCACGCGGCGCGCGCAGCGCTGGCCAGGGCGGCGTACGATCTGAACGTGCAGCAATATTGCTGCGCCGGCCTCAACTTCGGCTACTACTACGATGCCTCGCCGATCATCGCCTATGACGGCGAGGCCCCGCCGGCTTACGCGATGGGAAGTTTTGCGCCTTCCACCGTACCCGGCGCCCGCGCGCCGCATCTGTTCCTGCGCGACGGCCGATCGCTCTACGATGCATTCGGGCCCGGCTATACATTGCTGCGGCTCGATCCGGCGATCGATGTGGCACGACTCGAGTCGGCGGCGGAGGAACGCGGCATGCCGTTCACGCTGGTCGACATCGCGCCGGACGAGGCGAACGGTGCCTATGCCGAGAAGCTGGTGCTGGTGCGGCCAGACCAGCACATCGCCTGGCGCGGGCAAGTCGCGCCCGACAATCCGCAAGGGTTACTGGCGCGCCTCACCGGCGAGGCGACGTAAGGGGACAGCGGGTTTCCGGTCTGACGGCCACAAATCAAAACTTCATCGGGGGAGGGGAACGTGTTTCACTCTGCAAGACGTCGCATTCTGGCCGTGCTGACGGCCACGACTTTCGCCGTGCTGCCGCTGGGGGGCGTTGAGGCGGCCTATCCGGAGCAATTGATCAAGATCATCGTGACCTTCCCGCCCGGCGGCAGCGCCGATACCGTGATCCGCACGCTCGAGCCGCTGGTCACCGCCCAGCTCAAGCAGAGCTTGGTGATCGAGAACCGCGCCGGAGCAGGGGGCAACATCGGCATGGCCGCGGTAGCGCAAGCCAAGCCGGACGGCTATACGCTCGGTGTCGCGCCGGCAGGCAGCCTGACGGTGAATCCGCACCTCAATTCGTCAATGCCGTTCGATCCCAGGGATCTCGCGCCGATCACCCTGCTTGCGGAGATTCCCTTTGTGCTGGTGGCGTCTGCAAACGTGCCCGCGCACAATGCGGCGGAGACGATCGCGCTCGCCAAGGCAAAGCCAGGCGCGTTGTCGATCGGACATGGCGGCAACTCGACCGCCATGCATCTGACGGCAGCGCTGTTCGCGCAGAAGACGGGGATTAATATGGAGCTGGTACCCTATCGCGGGACCGCGCCGGCGACGGTCGATGTGCTCGCAGGGCACGTCCCGTTCGCTGTGCTGGATATCCCCGCATCGAGGCAGCTGATCCTTGAAGGCAAGCTCAACGCGATCGGCGTCTCCTCGGCGCGCCGTCTGGCATCCCTCCCTGACGTGCCGACTCTTGCCGAGAGCGGGATCGCGGGTTTCGAATCGGTCGGCTGGTTCGGGCTCGTTGCTCCGGCCGGCACGCCTGCGGATGTCGTCGGCCGACTGAACGAAGCCTTCACAAAGGCCCTGAAAGACCCGTCGGTGGTCGAGAAGATCCGGACGCTCGGCGCAGAGCCCGCGCCGACATCGCCTGAGCAATTCGGCCGCTTCATTCAGGGCGAAAGCGCGAAATGGGGCAAGCTGATTGGCGAGGCCGGGATCAAGGCGAACTAAAGCGCAATGCGATGAGGATGAATCGTCATCCCACTTTAGGTTGTTGTTTGAGCATGATCTTTTCGGAAAACCGCTGCGCACTTTGCGCTCACGCGGCCCTTCGGGTCCGGATCATGCTTTAACGCGCGGCGATGCCCGCGCTCTCGATCACCCGCTTGTAGCGTGCGGTCTCCTCGACGATGAACGGCTCCATCTCGGCCGGCCCCTTGTCGGCGATCGACACCTGGCCGTTGGTGGAGAGGTCCGCGACGATGGCGGGGTCGGCGAGCACGGCGGCCAGCGCCTCAGAGAGCCTGCCCACGATTCTCGGGTCGGTTCCGGCTGGGACCGAGACCCAGGTCGAGCCGACATTGACGGCGTCCGGGTAGCCGACCTCGAGCACCGTGGGCGCGCCGGGCAGCGCGGCCAGCCGCGCCGTGCCGGTGGTGCCGAGCACCTTGACCTTGCCGGTGTCGATCAGCGGCCTGAGCACGGTAAGGTAGTCGAAGGAGACGTCCAGGATGCCCGACATCATGTCGGTCATCTGGCTCGAGCCCGACTTGTAAGGCACGTGGGTCAGCTTGATGCCGGCGGCGGCCTGGAACATCTCGCCGGCGAGGTGCTGGGCGGTGCCGGGGCCGGGGGAGCCGAAATTGACCTTGCCTGGGTTGGCCTTCGCGTACGCGACGAACTCAGCCAGCGTGTTGTAGGGCGCTGCCGCGGTCGCGACGAGGATCTGGTTCGACGAGCTCACGCCGCGGACGTGGACGTAGCTCTTGAGCGGGTCGTAGTTGAGCTTCGTCAGCCCCAGGTTCGGCTGGATCGTCATAGGCCCGCCGGAGGCGTAGAGCACGGTGTAGCCGTCGGGCTGGGCCCGGGCAACGAACTCCGTCCCAATGGTCCCGCCAGCGCCGGGGCGGTTCTCCACCACCACGGGCTTGCCCAAGCCGCGTCCGCAGCAGCTCCGCGATCTTGCGCGAGACGAGGTCGGTGACGCCGCCGGCCCCGAACGGCACTACCCAGGTGATCGCGCGGTTCGGCCAGGATTCTGCGGCCGTCTGAGCCCCCGCGGCGCCCGCCTGGAGCGCCAGCGTCGTCGCGGCGACGAGGCACAAGAGCGCTCTCATCACCTTGTCGGCGATGCCTTCCATGGTTGCAGTTCTCCCCCGCTGCCGTGTGGCCGTTTATGGCCATGTTGACTGAAAGTTACAGCTGTGAGTCTCTTCCAACCATTGGCGTAATCTGAGCATCTCTTTTGCAGAATATGAAAAGATGGATGAATTGCCTTCAGGTCGTGGAACTGTTCGTCAGCACCGTCCGCGAGGGCAGCTTCTCGGTGGCGGCCCGCCGCGCCGGGCTCTCGCCGACCTTGGTGTCGCTACATCGGCGAGCTCGAAGCGCAGTTCGGCGTGCAGCTGTTCAACTGCAGCATCTGATCGGGCGCATCGGTCGCGATCTCTCGCCGGCTGCGCGCTTCAGCGCGGCATACTTGCGGGCGCTCAGCCGATCCGCGACCGCAAGCTCGCCGGCTGACGTGTCGTGCAGCAACCGTCGATGCCCTCTGCAGCCAGTGCGGTCTTGAACCCGCCATCGGCGGAATCCGACCAAGCAACATCCCGCCGGCTGACTGGCGGCAGCCGCCCGCCGGCAGTTAGGTGATCCAGGACGATGTTCGATAAAACCTACCGGCAGCGCCTCGAAGCCGATCTTGCACAATGGGAAGCTGACGGTGTGATCGCGCCGGCGGTTGCCGCCTCCATCCGCGCCGCGCTGCCGCCGCTCCCAGCCGGCATCAACATCGCTGTGGTCGTCGCCATCGTCGGTGGCCTGTTGATCGCGGCGGCCTTCCTCGCCTTCGTCGCCGCGCACTGGACCGAGATCGCGCGGCTGCTGCGGTTCGCAATCCTGCTCGCCGGCATGGTCGTCGCCGGCGGCCTCGGGGCCTGGTTCGCAACGACGGGTCGTACTGTTCTCGCCGATCTCTGTGCCAGCATTGGCGCCATCATCTTTGGCGCGGGCATCGCGCTGGTCGGCCAGATGTATCATCTCGGCGAGGACTTTGCCGGCGGCATGCTGCTGTGGTCGATCGGGGCATTGGCCGCGGCACTCTTGACCGGCTCGCGCGGTGCGCTCGCGGTCGGTCTCGTCGCCGCCTCGATCTGGACCTGCATGCGGACTTACGACACGCCGGACGCCTTGCACCTTCCCTTTGTGGCCGTCTGGCTCATCGCCGCCGCGACGGCCTTTGCATGGAATTCTCGCGTGGCGGCCCATCTCGTCGCGATCGCGATGCTGCCGTGGTGGATCGCGACGTCGCTCCGCTTCGAATTCGATGGCGCCCAGCCGTCATTCCTGCTCGCGAACGGCGCGGCGCTGTTGTTCGGCGCGGGGCTCGCGATCGCCGCAGCGCCGTCGCCGAGGGCGCTCCGGCTCGGGAGCGTTCTGTCGATCTACGGGGCGTTTGCGTTGGCCGGCGTTGCCTGCCTCGAGGTGACGACAGTCGACGACATCGTTAGCGTCCGGATCGGCACAGTGCCAGCTCAACCGCTTTGGGCGATCCTGAGCGGGATCGCGGGTGTGATCCTCGCTCTCGCAGCCGCCGGGATCACCAGGCGCGCCGGTGAAGTCCTGGCAGCATGCGCCGTCGGGCTCGTGCTGCTCGCCGCGCCGATCTGGCCGGCATCTGCGGCCGGCGAGCCCTGGTTCGCCTATGCCGCGCTGCTCTGTGCCATGCTGTGCCTCGTCGTCTCCGGCATGCTCGATGAGGTGCGTCCGCGAATCGTTGCCGGCTGGCTCGGCATCGCCGGCGTGATCGCGGGCATCACCTGGGCGGTGAAGGGCTCGCTGCTGGGCCGCTCGGCCTTCCTTGCGGCGGCCGGAATCATCGCCGTCGGATTTGCGACCGCGCTCAATCGCATGCTGCCGAGGGCTGCGCGATGATCAAGCTTTTCGCATCCGCCACAAAACTCTGGCAGCGCATTCCGAAAGCCGTGCTGTTCGGGGTCGCCGTCCTGCTTCAATGCGTGCTGCTGGTCCTGATGGTCGCCGAGCGCACGCAGATCCTGCGCGAAGGCCTTGACGTGACCTTGCAGACGCAGCCGGTCGATCCCCGCGATCTCCTGCGCGGCGACTATGTCGTGCTCCGCTACGACATCTCGCAAGTGCCGGCTGGCGCGCTCGCCGGCAAGCCGGCCGCCGAACGCAATGCGGTCGTGTTCGTCAAGCTCGCGCCCAATGCCAACGGCCTTTACGAGGGCGTCTCGGTGCATGCCGAGCCTGTCCCCGTCACGGCGCCCGAACTGCTGATCCGCGGCCGCGTCGGCTATTCGGGAGGGGCCTGCGGCACAAATGGCCGCACCTTCTGTGACAAGCTGACGATCAAATACGGTCTCGAAAGCTATTTCGTGCCCGAAGGCGAGGGCAAGAAGCTCGAGCAGGCGCGCAACCAACAAAAGCTGCGGGTCGTCGCCGCGGTGCTGCCCTCGGGCCGCGCTGCCATCAAGCGGCTGCTGCTCGACGGCGAGCCGGTGTATGAGGAGCCTTGGTACTAGACGTCTATCGTTCGGTGCCCGCCTTCAACGCCCGCCGCAGCACATCCCACATCCTGGGATCGCCCATCTGCGCCACGTTGAACCGCATGAAGTTCGATGCCGTCTGTGACACGCTGAACACGTTGCCCGGGGCCAGCACCACGTCCTCTTCGAGAGCCGCGCGCGCAACGGCCGTGGCATCCCGGCCGCCCGGAAGACGGCACCAGAGGAAGAAGCCGCCGCGCGGCGTCAGCGACGGCTCGATGCCGAGCGCCTGAAGTTTTCGCGCGACGTCACGCCGGGCGCGCATGAGCCGTTGCCTGAGCTCGTCCATGTGCTTGCGATAGCTGCCGCCGGCCAGCACCTTTGCGATGATCTCGGTCGCGACCGGGCTCGGGCCGCCGAAGCTGGTCGCGACCTGGAGATCGACGAGATGCTCGATCCAGTCGGCGCGCCCTGCGATGTAGCCGCAGCGCACCGAGGCCGACAGCGTCTTGGAGAAGCTGCCGATGCGGATCACGCGGGCAAGGCCGTCGAGCGCAGCAAGGCGCGGCGAGCGCTCCGGCTCGAAGTCGCCGAAAATATCGTCCTCGACGATGGTGAGGTCGTGCGCGGCGGCCGCGCTCAGCAGCCGGTGCGCAGTCGGAAGCGACAGCGTCGCGCCGGTCGGATTGTGCAGCGCTGAATTGGTGATGTAGAGCCGCGGCCGTTCGCTGGCGAGGACCTGCTCGAAGCTTGCGACGTCCGGACCCGATGGCGTGTAGGGCACGCCGACGATCTTCGCCTGGTGCGCTCGAAGCAAGGCGCGAAAATTAAAGTAGCAGGGATCGTCCACCAGCACGGTGTCGCCGGGACGGAGCAGGAAGCGGCAGATCAAGTCGGTCGCCTGCGTGCCCGACCCCGTGAGCATGAGCTGGTCGCCCGACGCCTCGATCGCGTCTTCCGCGAGGCGCGTGAGCAACAGCCGGCGCAGCGCCGGCGAACCGCGCGTGCTGCCGTAGTCCGCCAATAGAGTCGCATCGGTCCGCGCGAGCGCGCGGATAGCGCGTCGCAGCGCCGCCTCCGGCATCCACTCCGGCGGCAGCCAGCCGCAGCCGGGCTTCAGCGCGGTCGTGTCCGCATCAAGCGATTGCCGCGAAACCCAGAATGGATCGACCTCCCGGTCGCGGCGCGGCTCGGCCTCGGTCAGTGCGAGCGGCGGCATGACCGTCGGCGAGACATAGAAGCCCGAGCCGCGACGGGCACGGATCAGCCCTTCCGCGGCCAAGCGGTCATAGGCCTCGACGATGGTGGAAGGCGAAACCCCCAGCGTCGCCGCAAGGCTGCGGATCGATGGCAAGCGGTCGCCGGCACCGAGCGCGCGGCCCGCGACCTTGGCGCGGATGGCACTCATCACGTCTGCGGTCCGCGTTCCGTTGCGCCCTCTCGCTGATGCCTCGCTGTCCAAGTGTATCGCCTTCCATATCCATACAGTTTTGCCAGATTGTACTGAACTGTCGCTGGTCTTGTCACTGGCGATGGCCGAGCATCGCGCTCCAAAAAGCGAGGCAGGAATGCAATCTGCGGGCACCGGCTGGGGCAATGGGCTTCTCGGCGTCATCATCTTCAGCGGCTCGCTGCCGGCGACGCGCGTGGCGGTCGGCGGTTTCTCCGCGCTGTTCCTGACGTCCACGCGCGCGGTCATTGCGGCGTTGATAGGTCTGGCCGTGCTCGGCGTGCTCCGTCAGGCACGGCCGGCGATGCGCGATCTCGCCTCGCTCGCCATCGTCGCCATCGGCGTCGTGGTCGGCTTTCCCTTGCTGACCGCGCTCGCGCTCCAGCACATCACTTCGGCGCATTCGATCGTCTTCATCGGCCTCTTGCCGCTATCGACCGCGATCTTCGGCGTCTTGCGCGGCGGTGAGCGGCCGCAGCCGTTGTTCTGGCTGTTCGCCGTCCTCGGCAGTGCCACCGTCGCGGGCTTTGCTCTGTCGAACGACGGCTCAGCCTCGCTCACCGGCGATCTTCTGATGGTGGCCGCGATCGTCTTATGCGGTCTCGGCTATGCCGAAGGCGCCGCGCTGTCGCGCCGCCTCGGCGGCTGGCAGGTGATCTCCTGGGCGCTGCTGCTGGCGCTGCCGCTGATGGTGCCTGTCGCGATTTGGACGTGGCCGCCGACATGGAGCGGCGTCAGCGCGCCCGCCTGGATCGGGCTCGCTTACGTCTCGATCTTCAGCATGTTCGTCGGCTTCATCTTCTGGTATCGCGGGCTCGCGCTCGGCGGCATCGCCCGCGTCGGCCAGTTGCAGCAGCTCCAGCCATTCTTCGGCCTCGCGCTCGCCGGCCTGTTGCTGCACGAGCCCATCGCCTGGAGCATGATCGCCGCGACCGCGCTCGTGGTCGTCTGCGTCTTCTTCGCGCGCCGGTTTGCGTGATGATGGCCGGCTAGTCCTGCCTCCCGCACCGCAGCGGCGTAAGTGCACCGACTGCCCAAGCAGGCCCGGCGAACGCGCGCGAGATTGACGATTCCCGCGCGCGCCCAGCGACGTACGAGCCGCGAACGAGCTCACTCCATCACGGTTTTCGTCAGCGTCGAGCGGGCGAATTTCTTCAGCGGCATCGGCTTGCCGAACAGAAAGCCCTGCACGAGATCGAAGCCGAGCTCGTTCGCGCCGACGAGGTCGGCGCGGCTCTCGACGCCCTCGGCGACCACGCGCGCGCCGTAGCCCTGCGCCAGCTCGACGATGTGACGGCACACCGTGCGCTTCAGCCGGTCACTGCCGCTGCCGGTGACGAAGTGCCGGTCGGCCTTCATCATGACGAAGGGAATTTTGTCCAGGCCCATCAGCGCCGGCCAGTTGGCGCCGAGATTGTCGATCGCGAGGCCAATATTGTGCAGCCCCACCTCGCGTGCGACCTCGGTCAGGAGGTCGAGATCGCGGGTCGCTTCTTCGCTGTCGATCTCGATGGTCAGCCCGCCGAAGGCCGGATGCGTCGGCATGCGGCGACAAAGATCGCGCACCGCCTGTGGCTCCTTCAGATAGGACGCCGGCAGGTTGATCGAGAGATCGATCGGGCTCTGCTGCTCCAGCAGATAGTGCCAGTCCTGCATGGCGCGCTCGATCACGAATTCCGAGAGATCACGCAGATGCGGATCGTGCTCCTCGGGAATGAAATAGGCCGGCGGCACGACGCCCCAGGTCGGATGGCGCATTCGCACCAGCGCCTCGGCGCCGCTGCGGATCAGCGTGCGCGCGTCGATCTTGGGCTGGTACCAGAGCTCCAGCCAGCCGGCATGCAAGGCCTCGCCGACATGCACGGCCGGGCTCGGCGCCGGCTCCTCCGGCAGCAGCATCGCGACACGCTCGCGCAGCGTCTCCGCGGCAAAGGGCGTGGTCAGCGGCGGCAGCATCGCAAGGCCGTATTCCTCGCCGACCTGCCGCACGGCCCTGACGACGATCGATTCGCGGGCGCCGACCGCCAGGACCTTCCCGGCGAAGCCCTCACGCACCAAGACCTCGAGGAATCTCCCCGGCTCGATGCCGTCGGTGGCGACACCGAGCAGGATCAGATCCGGCAATTCGGTGGCGAGCACGGTTTGCAGCTCGTCCGCGCTGGCGCATTCGCAGGTGACGAAGCCAAGATCCTCGAGCACCTCGCTGAGGAAGGCGCGCAAGTGACGCTTGCTGTCGGCCACGCAGGCGCGCGGCGTCACCTTTCGCCGTCCGAAGGTTACAGGCCTTCGTCCGACGAGTTCAACAATCCCATCGTTCATCAACACCACTCCCGTTCCGTGACGGTTTCTTAAACGCGGAGCGTGGGTTCAAATAAGGAGAGCGTCACCTCGCTGTTGAATTATTTGAGTAACGTTAAGCCCTGCAATTAGAGCTAATTTGTCGACAGATTCTTCGAAAAGAATTCGCATACTCCGGCACCGCACGCGCAACGGCTGCCAGCGCATGCGGAATTTCTCCCGCGCGATCGATGAAGGTGCGGCTTGCCGACGCCAGGCATCGAGCGATGCGGTTGCGTGGCCCTTCGCTGCAATGACAGGACGATTGGAGAATTAATTTCCGGCGGCTTTTTCGTGTTGTGCCACGCCGACTGCCTTGTAGTCATAGGTCGGATAGAATTCGGTGCGATAAGATCCCCAGGCCGTGTCCTCGATGACGCGGTTGACCTCGCGCAGCCGCGACGCCGGCAGGCGCAGCGTGATTACCTGGCCAATGCCCATCATCACATACCAGCTCACGACCTCGACGCCGGGCGGCGGAAACGCCTTGTAGAAGCCCTGCGTCTCGAGTTGCGCATTCAGCTCGTGCAGCGGCCGGGATTGATCGTGCTTGAAGAAGACGGTCAGCAGCACCGCGTTGTCGGCGGTCGGCGCAGCATCTCCTTGTGGCGGCGTCGTCTGCGCCATCGTCGTCGATGTGAGCGCGAGCGCACCCACGAGCAACGTCACCATCGTCAGGGCCCGTCGGTTTGATCTCATCGCGACCTCCTGCGGCTTGTTCCTTCGCAGCATCGGAGGATAGGAGCGACAGCTACGGCCGCGGAACTCATTTTCGCGCGATGCGGGCATGTTCCATCTGCGCTCGTGACAGTTATGCGACGATGCGTCCGCGCCTGTCGGCGCAAATGTGAAACACATCACATGCGCACTGCTGCGCCTGCGCTATTGCTCCGCACAGCCGGTGGTGGGCTGTCGAGGATGCAGCGATGACGATGCGGCGAATGATGTATTGGTGGTTCAGATTCGTGCTGTCGGGGCGATTTCTCGATCGCTTCCTGTGCATGCCGCGCGCGCATTAGAGCATGATCCGGAAAAGTGTGAAGCGGTTTTCCGAAAAGATCATGCTCAAACAAAGACCTAAAGCGCGATGACGGTTCAATTCAATCTCATCGCGCTTTAGGCATGATCACTCACCGATAACGCGAAAGCCCCTCGCGCTTTGATGACTGCGCGATATCAGGTCTGCCCGATCAATTTGCGAAACGCCGCCGCGCCGTCCTGCATCGCGTCGCGTCCCTTCCAGGCGAGATAGGTCAACTTGCCGCCGAGCGTATCGTGACTGCGCAGGCGGCGCGATCCGAGAATGTGGCCGACATTGGCGGGGAAGCGGCTCACCTCGGCGGACACCAGTGCCGCGATCGCGTCCATCAATTGCTGGAGGCGGACGCCCCACTCGCAATGTTCGATGTCATCGATGCGGACCTTGAGCGCATATTCGATGTCGTAGATCTCGGCGAGCAGGTCGCGGGCGACCAGCACCCGGTTGTGCCGGAGCGCAACCCGAAGAGCGAGGCGCTTGTCGTCGAGCCGGTCGAGCACCATGGGAACGACGCAGGCATAGGGCGCGGCGGCGACGTCGGCGGCGCTCTTGGTTGCGGCGGCCTTGGTGGCAAGGCGCACCAATTGCCAGGGCGTCTTCAGGCGCCTTGCCACCAGTGCCAATGCGAAGGGCAGCGCGCGGGGATGGGATTTCCTGAAGCCGTCGAGTTGCGAGGTGATCTGGGCCACCTGGTTGTCATCGAACTTCGCGATCTGCTCGGGCAGTTTTTCGTTGAACTTCGGCAGCGCGTCGCCAGCGCGCAGCACGTCAAGCATCTTCATGACGTCGTCGAAGGCGGTGCGCGATGCCGTGTACTGCGCGAGCTTGGCGCGTGCGAGCTCGGTGCTATCCGCTGACGCCAGGGTGCTCTCGAGGACCTTGAGGACCTTGGTCTGGAAGGTCGACGCGATCTTTTGCACTTCCTTCGGGTTGTTGGCGGCGACCTGGTCGTTGATCGCCTTGATGTAGTCGCGTGCCATGGTCGGCAGCAGGTCGCGGCAGATCCATTCCCAGATCGGGGTGAGGGTGTTGCGTGAGATCCGCCCCGCATTGGCGTGCTCAGGCGCGCCGTCGATCAGAAGCAACTCGAGCGGTGCGAAGAAATAGCGCGAGGGGCTGGTGGCGCGCGCCTGGGTCGATCCGTCCTTGCGAAACTCGGCGCGCAAGCGCGATTGGATGTCGGTCGAGCCCGGCATGTCGATCCCGCACAGCTCGAGCCGCTCGAGTTCACTGAGCAGACAGCTGCGCGACAGCGGCGTCAGCCTCTGCAAGAATTCCGACAGCCGATCGATCTCGTTCATGGCACGCAATCTTTCGCAGCGTTTCCCGCAGGCTTGCGGGCCCAATGCGTGGAGGCATTTGCGCGCTCTCATCTCCCTAGAGAAGCAAGTCGCCGTTAATTAATCCGTAAAATCCGGGGGGCGGCCAGAGCGGAGGCAGCTGTTGAGGGGTTTCGCCCGCTTGCTCAGGATCTGAGCCGAAATCTCAACCTCTACGCGCCCGGGAACCTCCCCGCGCAAGCATAAATTGTGCCGATGCCGCGGATTTAGCGCAAAACTGCCGAAATCACCGTAGTCTTACGGGGCAAAAAGTTAACCACAGACCGGCCCCCGTTCCGCTAAATGAGTGACATGGCGTCACAGAATGATGCGGCCACTGATTCGCGGCCGTCGGAATGGTACGAAAGCAGCGCTGCTCCAGCTGAAGAGCCCGATTTCGTCCGCCTGAACGCCGCCCGTGCCAAGGCCGCCGACGAAATGGCCGCCGCCATTGCCCGCGAGCTCAACGGCCCCCTGACGGCGCTCCTGCTCTACATGGGCGAGATCAAGCACCACAGCGATCAGCTCGCGCCCGTCACCGGCGACCGCGCCTATTTGCAGCGCGTCGTGGAGAATGCGCTGGCGCAGACCGAGCGCGTTTGCGGCCTCGTCAAGCAGCTTGCCGGTCCTCACAAGGGCGGCCTGCCGATCCCATCCGGGACCGGGGACGCCGAAGCGCGGACCCCCCGCGTGCCGCTGCCGCAGCGCGTGCCCCGCGCCGAATTGATTGGCCTGTCCGGCCAGAAGCGGCTGACCAAGCGCGAGCGCGAGGTGCTGAGGCTGATCAGCGAAGGCTATTCGAACAAGCAGGGCGCGCTTCGGATGCAGATCAGTCCGCGCACGTTCGAAAGCCATCGCGCCGAGGCGATGCGCAAGCTCGGCGCGCGCAACACCGCGGACCTCGTCCGTGCGGCGCTGCTGCACTCGATCGATTGAGATTGATTGCATTCCGCCGGGCCGGCGGCGCTGATCCCGCTCAGAAATAGTCTTCGGCGAAGGGACGCGTGCGTGATGCGGGCCGCAGCGGCTTGGGCTCGTCCTTCGGTGCGTTCGGGATGATCGTGATGGTCCAGCGGGGAGGCATGCTCGATTCCTGCTCGAGCACCGAGCGCACGAAGCCAGTCACCGTCGACTCGCCAGACTTTACCGTCGCCATCCGGCCGTTGAACTGAGCGATGCGAAAGCGACGGACTTCCTTCTGGTCCGCAGTCTCGTAGGTGAACATGGAAACCCTCCTGGTTTCCCGCGACTATCGCCAGCTATGATTAGCCATCTGTGAAAATCCCAAGCCGTAGAAGTACGGCGGGAATACACGCGCGGATGGTTAGAGCGTTTTCGACAACCGAAATGGCTCTAAAGCGCGATGAGATTTGGATGAATCGTCATCGTGCTTTAGGTTGTTGTTTGAGCATGATCTTTTCGGAAAACCGCTGCGCACTTTTCCGGATCATGCTCTAGCATTCCGGCTCCTGCGCGCGCGCCGCGGCGTAGGCGGCATCCATCAGGTCCAGGAGATCGCGGAGCTCGGTGTCGTGAAGCGTCTCGGCGGACTTTTCCAGCCGCAGTGCCAGCGCCGCGAGCCTCGCATAGCCGAACGTCCCGGCCGCACTCTTCAACGAATGTGCTTCGCGGGCGATCCTGGCCTGGTGCTGCTCACGCGAGAGCGTGCGGAACAGTTGCAGGCGTGCGCCGGTCTCGCTCCAGAACACGGCGCGCACCTCGCGGGCTCCGTCCTCGCCGATCTCATGTACCAGCGCCGCATAAGCATTCGGGTCGCGCGCGGGCGCGCAATCGAGCAGCTTCGGCGCCGGCGCGACGGACACTTCAAACATGGCTTTGCCTGCCTCGATCACGATTCGATGCCGCGCGGGCCGGTATCGGTGCGAGGCCCGCCGTGTCTACGGCATCTGGATTTCAGTTCCGGAAGCAGGACGGCTCGTGTTTGCGGGCCGGCGTTAGCCGTCGGTTTACCACGCGTGCGGGGTCAGCGCTGGCCGAGCAGCCGGTCGTATTGCGCCTTCACGGTGGCGTAGCATTCGCACGCGGTCTGGCGCAGGCCGTCCAGGTTCAGGATCTGGATGTGTCCGCGGCTGTAGTGGATGAAATTGGCCTGCTGCAAGGTGTTGGCGACCAGCGACACGCTGTTGCGCCGCGCCCCGATCATCTGTGCCATGGCCTCCTGGGTCAGCAGCAGCCGGTAGTCGCCCGACAGGTCATGGGTGTGCAGCAGGCAGCGCGACAGCCGCGACTCCACTGGATGGGCGGCGTTGCAGCCCGCGGTCTGCTGGACCTGCGCGTAAACCGCAAGACCGTGGCGCGTGAGCAAGGTCCGCAAGCTGCTGCTCTGGTCGGCCGCGACGCGCAGCCGGTCGAGATCCATCACCGACGCGGCCCCGGGAACCAGCACGACGGCCGTGTTCAACGCGCTTGCATCGCCCATGGTCGAGAGTGTCCCGAGCAGGCTGTCGCGGCCGATCATCGCGACCTGCACATGCTCGCCCTTGGCGAGCTTCACCACCAGCGAGATCACGCCGCGGTGGGGAAAATAGGCGCGCTTGAGCGTTTCGCCGGCCTCGACCAGCACCGCGTCATGGGGCAGATCGATCGCGCGCAGGTACGGGCGGATCAGCTCATAATCGTCTGCCGACAGCGCGGACAGGAAACCGTTGGATGGGCGGCCCGTCGTTTCCAAAGCTGCCTCCCGCCTTCTGCATCAGCAAAGTCGCCGCCGGCGAAATCGCTTCTTGCGCGAGTAAGTTCCATCATGTTCACGTCGGGATATATTGGCAATTGGGACAAGATGTCCGGCCCAAGACAGTCTCCCTGACCATTTCAAATACGAGGGCGCGGCAGATTGAAATCTGCCGCCTCGAGCATTTGCAGCAACCGGTTGGGCGGGTGGCCTCTCGCGGTCATGCGGGTCAATCCGGCGCGTTCGATGTTCCGATCAGCGCCGCGCCCCGTTCGTCATGCAGTTGCGCGGCGACAAAAATATATTGTATAGGTTGTGGCGCTGTCCATATACCCGTTACAGGGCAGACAGCCTGTGGCATTTGCGGCGGAAATAAAGAGCGGCGCGCTGATTCGCTCCTGAGTTGTGCGCCCGTCTGCGAGGGTTGCGCAGGAAAAAGCGGCAAGGGGCCTTCATGAGCCGGAAGCATTGCATCCGTGCTGCCATCGGACGCCGGTCGACCCGCGCAGTCTCGTCCGCGAGTGCTTTCAGCCATCCAGCATTGCTTCGAACCATGGCCCCGTGCGGCCGCAGATTTCGCAGCCATCGTCTCCGTCTTCCCGGCGCCGCCAACCATCTTAGCGACGATCCATTTCTCGATCGAAACCAGAGGAGAAAGGCGTGTCCCACGGCTCGATGATTGAATTGCCGAAACGGGAAGCTCAAACGGGGAGGGAAGATCTGCGCCATATTCTCGTTGTCGACGACGACCCGATGGTGTGCATGGCCATCGAGATCTATCTCCAGCGCAACAATTTTCGGGTGACGATCGCCGAGGGAGGTGAAGCTGGACTGCGGGCCCTCGCACACGAACAGTTCGATCTGATGATCATCGATATCTTCATGCCGCATATGCGTGGGTTCGAATCGATCCGGACCTTCCACGAGCGGGCGCCCGCCATTCCGCTGATCGCGATGTCGGGCTACGCTTTCGCAAATCTGAATTCGCCCGCACCCGATTTCCTCCGGATGGCGCTGGAACTCGGCGCCGCACGCTGTTTGCGCAAGCCGTTCACGCCGCACGCACTGCTCGCCGCCATCAACGATTGCCTGGCGGAGCATCGGCCCGACGCCGAGATTGCCTCGGCAGCGCGGCTGGGTTAGCGCGGCACGAGCCGGACTGGCGACGAGGTAACGGTTCGTTTACCGAAAACGCGAATTTTGTGGATCGCGGCACAGCACGAAACGATCCATCGCGAGAGCGCCCGCGACCGCGGGCCGAGTCCGTTCAATTCCACTCAAGGCCGCGCCTATCGTCCTTCGCGAACGGGATTTTCTCGCGCGTGCCATGCGCCGTTATCGACGCGTCTACCTCACATCTCTCCCTCGTCGCGGTGCGGTGCCGGCTTCGCCGAAGCGTGCCCTCGCATGCAGCCGAACGGCAAACTTGTCTTCAATATCCGTATTAGCACGGAGGCCGAAATTAACGGGACCGTGAAAAGGGATGTCTAACGATCGAAAAGAGGGCTTCCGTCGATTCCAAGCGCGGCGCAACGCGTCGAAGCCCAGTCAGTAAGGCGTACCTCATGGATGATCTGTTGCGGGAGTTTTTGACGGAGACCAGCGAGAGCCTGGACACCGTCGACAATCAGCTGGTGAAGTTCGAGCAGGAGCCGAACAACGCCAAGATCCTGGATAACATCTTCCGCCTGGTCCACACCATCAAGGGCACCTGCGGCTTCCTCGGCCTGCCGCGGCTGGAAGCGCTGGCGCATGCCGGCGAGACGCTGATGGGCAAATTCCGCGACGGCATGCCGGTGACCGGGCAGGCGGTGACGGTGATCCTGTCCTCGATCGACCGCATCAAGGAGAT
>NZ_FNCU01000109.1:0-1910 GCF_900099855.1 Bradyrhizobium sp. Rc2d
ACCCCGAGCCCGATCAGATGATGCGCCAGCTGGTTGGCGTGCGCATTGAGCTCGCCATAGCTGACGCGCTGGTCCTGATAGACCACCGCCACCGCCTCCGGCGCTTTTTGCACCTGCGCCTCAAACAGCTCATGGATGCACTGCTGCTCAGGATACGTCACCTCCGTCCGGTTCAGTTCCTCCAGCAGATACGCCCGCTCGTCGGCTGGCAGCAGCTCAATCCGCCCGACCGCTTGCTGCGCATCGGCAACCATCGCCCGCAGCAGCGCCAGCAGATAATCCCGCTGCCGCTCGATGGTCGCGCGATCGAACAGCGCGGTGGCATAACCCAGCGTCCCAGCGATGACCTCACCCTGCTCGCCAAGGCTCAGCTCCAGATCGAACTTGACCTGATCGAAGCCGTCTGCCGCCGCCTCCACCATCAGCCCAGGAAGGTCGAACGTCCCAGCGGCGTTGTTCTGCCAGGCCAGCATCACCTGGAACAACGGCGTGTGATCAAGAGCCCGGGGCGGCTGCACGATCTCCACCACCTGCTCGAACGGCAGGTCCTGGTGCTCCTGCGCTCCCAAAGCCGTGCGCCGCGTCCGCGCCAACAGTTCCGACACGCTCGGCTCGCCCGACAGGTCCAGCCGCAGCGCCAGGGTGTTGACGAAGAAGCCGATCAGCTCTTCGATCTCGCGGCGACCGCGATTAGCGCTCGGCACGCCAATCACAAGATCGTCCTGTCCCGACAGACGCGACAGCACCGCAGCCCACCCCGCCAGCACCGTCATGAACAACGTCGTGCCTTGCTGCAGGCCCAGCCGCTTCAGCTCCCGCGTCAGCTCCGCATCAATAACGATCGGGACCGTCGCCCCCGCAAACGACTGCTGCGCCGGCCGCGGCCGGTCCGTCGGCAGCGCCAGACGGGCCGGCGCGCCAGACAGATTGTTGCGCCAATACTGCGCCTGGCGCTGCAGCCGCGCGCCCGACAGCCACTGCCGTTGCCAGGCGGCATAATCCGGATACTGGATTGCAAGCGGCGGCAGCGGATCGCCTTCTCCGGCCACGAACGCCCGGTACAGCTGACTGAGTTCATGCGCCAACACGCCCAGCGACCAACCATCCGAGACAATGTGATGCTGCGTCAGCAGCAAGACGTGCTCCTCATCCGAGATCCGGATCAGCCGGCCGCGGATCAGCGGGCCACGCGCCAGATCGAACGGCGTGCACGCCTCTTCCCTGCACAGACCCAATAGCGCCTCGTCCGCATCCGGCCTGTCCCGCAGATCGTGCTCCACAACCGGCAGCCCCGCATCCACCGGCAGCAGCTCCACCCAGGGCTTGCCCTCCGGCGCGACAAACACGCTGCGCAGGGCCTCATGGCGCGCCAACACACGGTCCAGGCTACGCTGCCAGGCGCTGCGGTCGAGCCCACCCTTGAGCCGCCACCCGAGCGGAATGTGATAGTTCGTGCTGCTCTGATCCAGCTGCGCCAAAAACCACAGCCGCTGCTGCGCAAACGACAGCACAAGCGGCGCTTCACGCGACACCGGCGCAATGGCCGGCAGGTCTTGCGCGCCGGAGCGGCTCAACTCATCCATGATACTCGCGGCCAGATCGGCCAGCACCGGTTTGGCAAACAGCGTGGTCAGCGGCAGTGTGAAGCCAATGGCCTGCGAGACCCGGCTCAACAGCTGCACCGCCACCAGCGAGTGCCCGCCGAGCGCAAAGAAGTGGTCGTGGCGTCCGACCCGCTCCACACCCAGAAGCTCGGCCCAGATCTGTGCCAGCGCCGTCTCGATCTCGCCCTGCGGCGGCTCATAGGCGCGATGCGCATACGCCTCATCGTCCGGCGCCGGCAGCGCCTTGCGATCGAGCTTGCCATTCACCGTCAGCGGCAGCGCCGCCAGCCGCACGAACGCCGCCGG
>NZ_FNCU01000084.1:0-22147 GCF_900099855.1 Bradyrhizobium sp. Rc2d
AACGAAGCACGGTCATCCAGCGCCTCTTCAAGCTCCGGATCGGACAGTCCATACCATTGCTGCAGCAGCAGCGCCTTGAACATCAGCAGCCGCGGATAAGCCGGCGCCCCGCGCTCCGGTTCCGGCAGGCCGCGCAGCACGCGCTCCACTGCTGCCCAATCGACCAGTTCGCCAATCCGCCTTAGTACCGGATTGGCTTTCCCCTGCCGCGACACCAGCGCGTCCGCAAAGCTCGGTTGCCCCACCTGCCGATATGCCATTCCCGTCCCCTCCAACCGGTCCAGGGAATCGCAGATTCGCCGATTATGCAAAGTTCTCGCTTGCGGGAGAGGGGTGGGGAGAGGGTGCCTCCGCAGAGAGATTCGCCAAGAGGAGAGAGCCCTCACCCGGCGCTTCGCGCCGACCTCTCCCGCAAGAGGTGCAACTCAGCCAACGCGCATCGCCAAAAACAAATCGTCCCGGCGTGGCCGGGACGATGCAGTTCACGAAATCGGAAGAAGCTTACTCGCCGGTCGCGAGATCGTCGCTGGGCGCGACCGGAGCGGCTTCGCGCTCGGGACGCGGGCCATGCGGCCGGCGGCGCCGCCGCGGATAGCGTTCGCCACCGCCGCCGCTACCACCCTCGAAGCCGCCCTGGCCGCCATTCGCGCCGACATTCACTTGTGGCTGCGCGCCGGTGATGAAGGAGGGCAGGCGATCGACGCTGCCGGCATCGGAGATGACGGGCTGCGGCTGATTCTGCGGCTGCGGCTGATATTGCGGTTGCGGACGATGCTCGCGTTCGCGGTGCTCGCGCGGCTGCTGCTGATCGCGCTGATAGGGCTGCTGGTTGTCGCGCGGCTGATGATCGCGCTGATGGTGATCACGCTGGCCATCGCGGTCGCGCATGAAAGGCTGCTGCGGCGGCTGCGGGACGAAGCCCGGCTCCTGGCCGAAGGCCGAGAAATTCTCGCCATCGTCCTCGCTGTCGTCGCTGCTGGCGATGGGCTCGTCACCGCGCGGCTGCTGCTGGTTCTGGCGGAACTGCTCCTGGGCGGCCGCGATCAGGCGGAAATAATGCTCGGCATGCTGGTAGTAGTTCTCGGCCGCAACGGGGTCGCCGGAGGAGCGCGCATCGCGCGCGAGCTGAAGATATTTTTCCGCGATGTGCGAAGCCGTGCCGCGGATCTTGATGTCGGGCCCGTTGGACTCGAAGACCCGGGTCATCGGGTTCTGGCCGCGCCGGTTGTTGTTGTTATTGTTGTTGCGGTTGCGCATCCGCTGCTTGTTCTGACCGTTTCTCATGTCCTGCCTTTAATTCCAGCCCTAAAGGTTGCACGCATTACTGATTGCTCGGAGTGACCTGGTGACAGCGGTTCACGATTCTCGCACGCACCGCGTGCAAGAGCAGCCTGAACCCTGCCGATGTTCGTCGACCGTCGCGTTCAACAAAGACGCGTTCCCCACCCGCCAGCATTCATTGCCAGCGAACCCATTCATATCGCCTGCCGAAACAGGCCCAGCTTTCTTGCGTAAGTCTTCAAGCGCAATAGGCTTTCGTTCACGTTGCGGTCGGAGAGCAGCGCAGCTCCACTGGCCATCGCGCTCAACAGGACCTGCGGCTTGGAACCTATAATCAGTAAAGCTCTCGCCCGAGAGCCCGGCTTTCGCCCGTAGGTCTACGGGGCCGGCACCGATGTGTTGACCGAAACGTAGTCGTTCCCACGGGATATTCCAAGAGGTTTTTACGGGCCAATCCGGCTTTTATGGGGGCATTTTTCGGGCCGAAACGGCCCGCGGAATACCCGCCAGATCGGCCTTGGGTGGCCTGTCCGGCACTAACGCGGCAGCCGCCATCAAGGTTTCAATATTTCGGGCCTGGCCCTGTCCGGCCTCGACGATCAGCGCGCCCCCGGGGGCGAGGCGTTCGCTCGCCTGCGGGATCAGGGCGCGATAGGCGTCGTATCCGTCATTGCCACCGTCGAGTGCCAGATGCGGATCGTGCTCGCGCACCTCGATGCTCAATTTCGGGATTTCGGCCGAGGGAATATAGGGCGGGTTCGACACGATGAGATCGAACGGGCCCGAGAGCGCCGCCGCATAGGAGCAGGCGACGAAGGCGGCGCGGTCGGCGAGGCCGAGAGCCCTGGCATTGTCCCTGGCCGTGACGAGCGCCGTCAGGCTGAGGTCGGTGCCGACGCCGAAGGCATCAGGAATTTCGTGCAGCAGCGCAAGCAGGATCGCGCCGGATCCGGTGCCGATGTCGGCGATGCGGGGTGGATGAGATGCCTTCTGCTCGCGAAGGATTTCGAGTGCGAGCTCGACCACGGTCTCGGTATCGGGACGCGGGACCAGGGTCGCTTCGGACAGGCGAAATGGCAGCCCCCAGAATTCGCGTGTGCCGAGAATGCGCGCCACCGGCTCGCCGGCGATGCGACGCTGTAGGTGCTGTGCGAGCCGCGACGCCTCGGCTTCCGTGAGGGGGCGGGCGGCCTGCGCGATCAGGCCAGTGAGGTCGAGGCCGAGCGCCGCGCCGAGCAGGATGCGGGCATCGAGCTCGGCTTCGTCGAGCTGGGCCGATCTCAATTGCGTGGCCAGCGTGCGCCGCACGCTCTCGATCGATCGTCCGGTGAAGGGATTGCTCACGCGTCAGGCCGCCGCGCCCTGCGCGGCGAGCTGCGCGGCCTGGTGCTCTGTGGTCAGCGCGTCGATCAGCTCGCCGAGTGCTTCCCCCGCGATCACCTGCGGCAGCTTGTAGAGCGTCAGATTGATGCGATGGTCGGTCACGCGCCCTTGCGGGAAGTTATAGGTGCGGATGCGCTCGCTGCGGTCGCCGGAGCCGACCTTCTCCTTGCGCTCGGCCGAACGCGCGGCATCGACGCGCTGGCGCTCGGCATCGTAGATGCGCGAGCGCAGGATGTTCATGGCGGAGGCGCGGTTCTTGTGCTGCGAGCGGCTGTCCTGCATCATCACCACGATCCCGGTCGGGATGTGGGTGATGCGGATCGCCGATTCGGTCTTGTTGACGTGCTGGCCGCCGGCGCCCTGCGCGCGCATGGTCTCGATGCGCAGATCCTCGTTCTTGATATCGACGTCGACATCCTCGACCTCCGGCAGCACCGCGACCGTCGCCGCGGAGGTGTGGATGCGCCCCTGCGTCTCCGTATCGGGCACGCGCTGCACCCGGTGCACGCCGGATTCGAATTTCAGCTTGGAGAACGCGCCGCGGCCCTGCACCTCGGCGATGATCTCCTTGTAGCCGCCGACGGTGCCTTCGCTGGCCGAGATCACCTCGACCTTCCAGCCCTGAAGGCTGGCGAAGCGCTCGTACATCCGGAACAGATCGCCGGCAAACAGCGAAGCTTCGTCGCCGCCGGTGCCGGCGCGGATTTCCAGCACCACGTTGCGGTCGTCCATGGCGTCCTTGGGCAGCAGCGCGACGCGGATCTTCTGGACCAGCTCCTCGATCCTGGCCGTTAGCTCGTCGCGTTCGGCTTCCGCCATGCCGCGCATCTCGGCATCGGTCGCGGGATCGGCGATCAGGGCTTCGGTATCGGCGAGCTCCCTGACCGCGGAACGATAGGTCTTCACCGCCTCGATCAGCGGCGTGATCTCGGCGAGCTCGCGCGTGATCTGCACATAACGGTCGGAGGCGAGCTGGCCCAGCGATTCGGCCTCGAGTGAGGCGTGATGCGCGAGCAGGACGTCCAGTTTGGCTTCGGGGAGTGACAACATCGGTACAGTCTCAAATGGGCGGACGGAGGCGAGGAGAGCGGAAGCGGCGCCAGGCTCGCTACAACGCCAGGCCTTCGGCCTCGGCAAATTCCGTCAGCTTCTGCCGGATCGCGACGCTGCCCGCAGGCGCGTCCAGCAACGGGCCAAGCATCGCCTCGGCCTTTTTTGCGTCGAGGTCGAGCACCATCGCCTTGACCGGGCCGAGGGCGGTGGCCGAGAGCGACAGCGAGCGATAGCCCAGTGCGATCAGCGCCAGCGCGCCGATCGGCTTGGAGGCCATTTCGCCGCAGAGCGACAGCGACTTCTTCGCCGCATGGGACTTGCGTGCAATGTCGCGCAGCGCGCGCAGGATCGGCGCCGACATCGTGTCGAAGCGCTCGGAGACTTTTGCGTTGCCGCGGTCGACCGCGAACAGGAACTGGAACAGATCATTGGAGCCGACCGAGATGAAGTCGACCTTCTTCAGCAGCTCGTCGAGCTGGTAGAGCAGGGCCGGCACCTCGACCATGGTGCCGATGTCGATTCTTTCAGGCAGCGTGTGGCCGTGCTGGCGCAAATATGTGAGCTCGCGCTCGACCAGCGCCTTCGCCGCATCGAATTCGGCGACCTCCGAGATCATCGGGAACATGATGCGCAACGCGCGGCCGCCGCCGGCACGCAACAGCGCGCGGATTTGGCCGCGCAACAGGCCGGGACGATCGAGCCCGAGCCGGATCGCGCGCCAGCCGAGCGCGGGATTCTCCTCGATCACCGCTTCCATGTAGGGCAGCGCCTTGTCGCCGCCGATGTCGAGGGTGCGGAAGGTGACGGGCTTGCTGCCGGCCGCATCCAGCACGGTGCGATAGAGCGCGAGCTGGTCGCTGGTGCGCGGCAGGCTCTGGCCGACCATGAATTGCAATTCGGTGCGGAACAGGCCGATGCCGGCGCTGCCGGTGTCGTCGATATGCGGCAGGTCGATGGCCAACCCAGCGTTGATCATCAGTTCGACCTTCTGGCCGTCCTTGGTAACGCAAGGCCGATCGCGCAGCGCCAGATACTGCGCCTGGCGGCGGGCGCGGAAGCGCACGCGCTCGGCGAAGGCGGCCTCGATTTCCTGCGAGGGGCGCACATAGATCGAGCCCGACGTGCCGTCGACGATGATGGCGTCGCCGGGATCGGCGATGCCAGGGGCGTTCGGAACTTCGCCGACCGCAGGGATTCCGAGCGCGCGCGCCACGATCGAGACGTGGGAATTGGCGGTGCCTTCCTCCAGCACGATGCCGCGCAGGCGCTTGCGATCGTAGTCGAGCAGCGCCGCCGGGCCCATCGCACGGGCGATGACGATGGCGTTGTCGGGCAATTGCTCGCGTGAAGGCGCGTGGTCCTGGCCGACCAGCTGTCGCATCAGGCGGTAGCCGAGATCTTCCAGGTCGTGCAGGCGGTCGCGTAGATACGGATCGGTCGAGCGCAGCATGCGCGCGCGGGTGTCGGACTGCACGCGCTCGACGGCGGCTTCCGCGGTGAGGCCGGTGGCGACCGCCTCGTGCAGCTTGTGCGACCAGCCCTGGTCGTTGGCGAACATGCGGTAGGCTTCCAGCACGTCGCGGTGCTCGCCGCCGTCGGCGACGTCGCCGCGCTCCAGCATGCGGTCGAGATCGGCGCGCAGCTTGGCGAGCGCGGTGTCGAGCCGCTTGATTTCCTTCGGCAGGTCCTCGGCGATGTAGTCCTTGATGACCACGCGCGGCTCGTGCAGCACGACATGGCCGAGCGCGATGCCTTCCGACAGGATGGCGCCGACCTTCTGCGCGGAATGGCGCGCGGCAGGCTCCTGGCCGGGCTGGGCGAGCGCGGACAGTTCGCCGGAGGCAATCAGCTCCGCCAGCACCATGGCGGTGGTCTGGAGCGCCTCGAGCTCCTCCTCGACATAGTTGCGCTTGGCGCGGTTCTGCACCACCAGCACGCCGAGCGTGTTGCCGGCCCGCAGGATCGGCACGCCCAGGAAGGAGTGGTAGATTTCTTCGCCGGTCTCGGGGCGGAACGAGAAGGCCGGGTGGCTCTGCGCATCGCTTAAGTTGAGCGGCGTCGCCTCACTGGCGACGAGGCCGACCAGGCCCTCATGGGCGCTGAGCACGGTGTGGTGCACCGCCTCGCGGTTGAGACCCTCGGTGGCGTAGAGTTCCAGCGTGTTGTCGATGCGCAGCACATAAACCGAGCACACCTCGGCCACCATGTTGGCGGCAATCAGCACCACGATCTTGTCCAGCCGCTCCTGGGCTGAGACCTGCTCCGCCATGGTTTCGCGGAGCCGTCTCAACAAGACGCGGGGACCTCCCGACGCGCTCCGCATGTACCGTCAATCTCCTCCGTCTGCCGGGCCCCGAAGGGCTGTCGGCGGCTCGCCCGGAAATCCAGAAAAACAACAAGCTTGTTCGTCCGGCGCCGGCCCTGGTGGTTGCCAGAGCCGAATCGGCATCGCCTCAACTGGGGCACAGTATCTGGCAGCCCACCCTGTCCGCCTATAGCGAATTGGGGCTTGTTTTGCCAAGCAAAACGCCTGCCAAACGCGAATGTGTGGACACCTTCGCGTTTGCTGCGACCGCTAACAGAAAATTCGTCTAAGTCTGATCGAGGCCGTAGAGCGTGTGCAGGGTGCGCACTGCAAGCTCGGTATAGGCGGTGTCGATCAAAACCGAGAATTTGATCTCGGAGGTTGTAATGGCCCGGATGTTGATATTCCGTCCGGCGAGGGCCGAGAACGCCTGGGCGGCGACGCCGGCATGGCTGCGCATGCCGCTGCCGATCACCGAAATCTTGGCGACGTCGGTGGCGGTATCGAGCCGGGCATAGCCGATCTTGGCCTTGGCGGCGGTAATCGTGTCCTTGGCGCGGGTGTAGTCGGCGGCCGGCACCGTGAAGGTGAGGTCGGTGGTCTTGCCGTCCTCCGAGACGTTCTGCACGATCATGTCGACGTTGATGTTGGCATCCGCCAGCGGGCCGAAGATCGAGGCCGCCACGCCCGGCTTGTCCTCGACCTGGCGCACCGAAATCTGGGCCTCGTCCTTGGAGAAGGCGATACCAGTGACGACGTGGCTTTCCATGATCTCCTCCTCGCTGCAGATCAGCGTGCCGGGCGGCTGGTTGGCATGCGGGTCGATATCCTCGGGCTTGTCGAAGCTCGAGCGGACGAAGATCGGCATGTTGTGGACCATGCCGAGTTCCACCGAGCGGACCTGGAGCACTTTGGCGCCCTGGGAGGCCAGTTCCAGCATGTCTTCGAACGCGATCTTATCAAGCCTCTTGGCCTTCGGCACGATTCGCGGATCGGTGGTGTAGACACCGTCGACATCGGTGTAGATATCGCAGCGGTCCGCCTTGACGGCGGCGGCGATCGCCACGGCCGAGGTGTCGGAGCCGCCACGGCCGAGCGTGGTGATGCGATCCGTATCTGGGTTGATACCCTGGAAGCCGGCGATGACCGCGACCTCCTTGCGTTCCCTAAAGCGCTTGATGATCTCGCTGCCGTCGATGTCCTCGATCCGGGCCGAGGCATGGGCGTCGCTGGTCTTGATCGGGATCTGCCAGCCCTGCCAGGAGCGGGCCTGGATGCCCATGCCCTGCAGCACGATGGCAAGCAGGCCGGACGTCACCTGTTCGCCGGAGGCAACGACGGCGTCGTACTCGCGCGCATCGTGCAGGGGCGAGGCCTCGGTGCACCACGCCACCAGCTCGTTGGTCTTGCCGGACATCGCCGAGACGACCACGGCCACTTCATGGCCGGCGTCGACCTCACGCTTCACGTGGCGCGCGACGTTGCGGATACGTTCGATGTTGGCGACGGACGTGCCGCCGAATTTCATCACGAGGCGGCTCATGACGACGCGTGCATTCCCTCATAAGGATCAGTATGGTGACCGCACCGGACGGGTGCCTCGCGGATACCGACCGCGCGTATACAGAGCGGCGGGGCCGGGGGCAAGCGGGTTCCTGCGGGGGCAGGGTGCGGGGGTAGTGGGTTAACCGAGGCCATGGCGCGTTATATCGACGAGATCCTGCAACCGGGCGAGCGGGTGCTGTATTCGACCAATGCGCACTGGATCTTCTATTTTCCGGCCATCGTGGCCTGGATCGTAACGTTGGCCCTGCTGATCCTGTCGCGGCAGGCAACCGCCGACGGGCTCGTTTTGCTTTGCCTTATAGCCGCGGGTCTCGTGGCTCTGGCGGCCCTGTATTGGACCATCAAGGGCTGGTTCCATCGCTTCACCACCGAAACCGACGTCACCAACCTCCGGGTCGTGCACAAGACCGGGTTCATCAAGCGCCGCACCTTCGAGATGGCGCTGGACAAGGTCGAGAGCGTCGACGTCGACCAGACCATTCTTGGACGGATTCTCAACTACGGCGACGTGACGATTCGCGGCGTTGGCGAGGGAATCGAGACGATCAAGACCATCGCCTCGCCGCTCGCCTTCCGTAGTTCGATCACCACGCGGTAGGACCGCGCGTAACCATGAGCATGCAGCAAAATACTTCCGCAACCGCCACCGCCCAGCCGGGTTCGACCGTCGACGCCGCGGAGATCGCGAAATTCTCAAAACTCTCGGCGGAGTGGTGGGACCCCAGGGGCAAGATGGCGCCGCTGCACCGGATCAATCCGCTGCGGCTTGGCTACATCCGTGACGCCGCCTGCCGCAAGTTCGAGCGCAATGTGCGCAGCCTCAACTGCCTCGGGTCCTTGCGCGTGCTCGATATCGGCTGCGGCGCCGGCCTGCTGTGCGAGCCGCTGTCGCGCTTGGGGGCGCAGGTCATCGGCATCGATCCTTCGGCGAGCAACATCGCCGCCGCGAAGCTGCATGCCGACAAGAGCCATCTCGCGATCGACTACCGCTGCACCATCGTGGAAGAGATCGATCCGCGCGAGCGCTTCGACATCGTGCTGGCGATGGAAGTGATTGAGCATGTCACCGACGTCGGCGTGTTCCTGAAGCGCTGCGCGGCGATGCTGAAGCCGAACGGCCTGATGGTGGTCTCGACGCTGAACCGGAACTGGAAGAGCTTTGCGCTCGCCATCGTCGGCGCCGAATACGTCCTGCGCTGGCTGCCGCGCGGCACCCACGAGTGGAACAAGTTCGTCACTCCCGATGAGCTCACAAAATACCTGCTCGACAACCGCCTCGTCATTACCGAGCAGACCGGCGTCGTCTACAGCCCCTTCGCCGACAAATGGACCCTCTCCTCCGACATGGACGTGAACTACATGGTCGTGGCGGAAGGGATGGTGTGAGGCCGCGCCGCATCCAACCATTCGGTGTCGTCCTGGCGCAGGCCAGGACCCATTACCCCGGCAGATGTTGTGGCGCGAAACCGACAACTACGGGTCTTCGCAAAACTGCCCCATGGGGTAATGGGTCCTGGATCTGCGCTTCGCTTGTCCAGGACGACACCGAAGATGTGGCGAAAGCATCGCTCCCATGACTTGCGCGTGATTGACCTGCTTCGCCGCTAGCGGCACGTTGCCGCAATCTTCCCTGCCCCCCATCCCACCCCCATGTTCACCATCGCCAGCCTCTGGATTCCCTTCACCATCATTGCCGCGCTCGGGCAAGTCGCGCGCAATGCGATGCAGCGGTCGCTGACGAAGCCGCTGGGGACCTGGGGCGCGACCAACATCCGCTTCCTGTTCGGCTTCCCGTTCTCGCTGCTGTTTCTCGCGGTGGTGCTGGTCGCCACCGGCGATCATGTCGGCATGCCGCCGTTCGTGTTCTGGCCGTGGCTCTTGCTCGGCGCACTCAGCCAGATCGTCGCCACCGGGCTGATGCTGCTCGCCATGAACGACCGCTCCTTCGTGGTGACGACGGCCTACCTCAAGACCGAAGCGATCCAGACCGCGATCTTCGGCTTCGTCTTCCTCGGCGATCACCTGACCTGGCTGAAGGTGCTGGCGATCGTGATCGCGACCGTCGGCGTCGTCATCACTGCGCTCCGGCCCGGCGGCGAGAAGAGCTTTGCGGAATTGAAGCCGACCATCACGGGGCTCGTCGCCGCTGCGGCCTTCGCACTCTCCGCGGTCGGCTTTCGCGGCGCCATCATCACGGTGCCGGGCGTGTCGTTCGTGACAGCTTCGTCGTTCACGCTGGTGCTCGGCCTGTTCGTGCAGACGCTGGTGCTGACGATCTATCTGCTCTGGCGCGCGCCAGACGTGTTGCGGGGAATCCTCGGACTGTGGCGGCCGTCGATGCTCGCGGGCTTCACGGGCGCCTTCGCCTCGCAATTCTGGTTCTTGGCGTTTGCGCTGACGGCCGCCGCCAACGTCCGCACGCTCGCTTTGATCGAGGTGCTGTTCGCGCAAGCCGTGGCGTATTACTCGTTCAAGCAGCCGATCGCGCCGCGCGAGCTTGCAGGCATCGCGTTGATCGTGGTCGGGGTGGCTGTGCTGGTAGGGGTTTAGTTCCGATCTTCCGGCAGCACCGGCAGCGGCGACACCTCGATGCCTTCGTCGATCAGCGATTTGGCTTCGTCGGGCGAGGCCTCGCCATAGATCGGACGGTGCTCCTTGTCGCCGTAGTGCATGGCGCGGGCTTCGTTGGCGAAGCGATCGCCGACATTGTCGGCGTTCTTGACGATGTGATCGCGCAGCTCCTTGAGCTTCGTGCGCAGCTCTTTCTCCTGCGCCATCAGCAGCGAGGTCGGTCCTGACGGCGCAGCCTCGGGCGCAGGCGTGGCGCTCGCGGTGGGCTCCGGTGGCGGCGTAGCGCGGCCGCGCCCCTTCTTGCCGACGATGCGCGGGGCCATGATCGCCTTGTCGACCTTGGCCGAGCCGCAAATCGGGCAGGTCACGAGCTTGCGCTTCACCTGCGAATCATAGGCCGACGAGCTCTGAAACCAGCTTTCGAAGGCGTGGTTCCGGTCGCAGTGCAGTGCGTAGCGGATCATGCCGATCCCCGTACGAGATGCAGATGGTCTGGCCCGGCCTTGGCGTCGGCGACGCCGAAGCGGCGGCCGTGCTGGAGCGAGGGAATCGCCCGGCGCGCCGTCTCGACCTTGGCCGGGTCGATCTTGGCCATGATGACGCCGGGCTCGACGCCGCCCTCGGCGAGGATCTCGCCCCAGGGGTCGATGATCAGGGAGTGGCCGTAGGTCTCGCGCTTGTTCTCGTGCAGGCCGGCCTGCGCCGCGGCGAAGATAAAGCAACCGGTCTCGATCGCGCGCGAGCGCAACAGCACGTGCCAATGCGCCTCCCCGGTCTTGCGGGTGAAGGCCGAGGGCACGGTGATGAAGGACGCGCCGCTCTCGGCCAGCGCGCGGTAGAGCGCAGGAAAACGGACATCGTAGCAAATCGTCAGGCCGACGCGGCCCCAAGGCAGGTCGGAGATCACGGCGGTCTCGCCCGGCTGGTAATTGGCGGATTCGCGATAGCTCTCGCCGTCCGGCAGCTCGATGTCGAACATGTGGATTTTGTCGTAGCTCGCGAGCACGTTGCCCTCGGGCCCGATCAGGAAGGAGCGATTGACCGCCTTCTCAGGCGAGAATCGGAGCGCGAGCGAGCCGACATGGATGTGGATTCCGAGTTCCGCCGCGAGGGCCCGATATGCCTTCAGAGAGGTGTCGTCTTCTTCGCTCTGAAGATGCTCGAACAATGCCTTGCGGTTCAGCTGCATCATGTTGCTGACTTCGGGCGTCTGCACGTAGTCCGCGCCGTCCGCAGCCGCCTGCCGGATCAGCTTGGTAGCCTGCTCAAGGCTCGGCCCGGGCATTAGACCGGTGCGCATCTGCACCATGGCGGCGGTGAAGGTCCGATCCTCGCTCATGAGACGGCCTTGATACTGTCGAGCATGCCGTCGAGCTTGCCTTCGCGGTCGAGCGCGTAGAGCTCGTCGCAGCCTCCGACATGGGTTCCACCGATCCAGATCTGCGGAAACGTCGAGCCTTCGCCGGCGCGGCCGTACATGTCCTGGCGCCAGGACGGGTTCTTGGCAATGTCGAACTCGGTGAAGGTCGCCTTCTTGCGGCTCAACAGCGACTTGGCGGCGGAACAATAGCCGCAGCCCGGCCTCGTGTAGATCTCGATGGCAGCAGTCATCTCGTCTGGCGCTCTCATGTCATGAATTCGTTGAATTATATGGGACTTTACCGGGTCTCCACAACCCGGGCAAAGACCAGCACGTCGACCTGGGCGGCCTTGGCGCGCAGCAGAGCCCGCGCGCAGGCGTCCAACGTGGCGCCCGATGTCAAGACATCGTCGACCAGGACGATGCGGCGGCCCTGAATCTCGGGCTGACGGTCGGGGGATACCTGGAACGCGCCCTGCACATTGGTGGCGCGCTGGGCCCGCGACAGGCCGATCTGTTGCTCGGTGGCGCGCACCCGCCGTAACACCTCGCCCCGGACCTCGACGCCGCTCTGCCGCGCGATGATCCGCGCCAGCGCCCCGGACTGGTTGTAGCGGCGCCGCCAGGCCCGCCGCCAATGCAGGGGAACGGGGATCAGCATGTCTGCGCCAGAGAGCAGCTCGCCGCCGGCGCGCGCCATCCAGCGGCCCATGGCGGGCGCCAAATCGGTGCGGTCCTGGTATTTCAGCGCATGCACCAGCGTGCGCGCGACGTCGTCATAACGCACCGCCGCTCGCGCGCGCTGGTAGGCCGGCGGGCTCGCGATCGCCTCCATCGACAGCATGTCGGGACCGGGGTCATACACAAAGGGAATGCCGAGCCGCGGGCAATAAGGTCGTTCAATGAACGACAGCCGCGCCCAGCAGGAAGCGCACACGCCCTCGCCGTCGACCGGCTCATGGCAGGACACACACTGCGTCGGCAGTGCGATGTCGAGGGCAAGCCGCGCCGCGCGCGACAGCACCTGGCGGCCAGCCGTCCACGCGGCACGCAGAGGGGCGGCGATGGATCGGGCGGGGGCGGTTTCGGCGGCCATGCGGGGAAGGCTAGCGTTCCATGCTTATCCGCTCAAGCCACGCTCTCGTGCCCCAGACGCAGCGCAGCGCCTCTTCGGCGGTGCGCTGCAGAGCCGGGGCCCATCGCGCGGCATCATCCGCTGTTGCCGGCTGGGTCCCGGCTCTGCGCTGCAGCGCTAAGAGCGCTGCAGCGCGTCCGGGACACGAGAGAGGACATTGCAATAGCCGTCGTGATCGGCGTAACCAGCGGCATGGCTCAAGCTCCGCAATCCCCTCCCGCTTTGTTCGATCGCGCTTTGTTGCACGCGCGGCAGGGTCGCGCGCGGGCGCAAGGTCCGGTCGCCTTCCTGCTCGATCGTGTCGCCGAGGACATGTCCGACCGGCTGGCCGCGGTGATGCGGGAATTCCAGGCACCGGCCGATCTTTGGACGCCCGGCGAAGGGCTCGTGGGACTGCGCACGAGGCTACCTGCCATCGAGCACATCGCGCTCGATGCCGCGGGTTCGGAGAAGCTTCCCTTTGCACCCGAAAGCCTCGACCTCATCGTCTCGGCGCTGGCGCTGCAATTCGTCAACGACTTGCCGGGTGTGCTCGCGCAGGTGCGCTGCGCATTGAGGCCGGACGGATTGCTGCTCGCCGCCATGATCGGCGGCGACAGCCTGACCGAGTTGCGTCAGGCGTTTGCGGCCGCCGAAGCCGAATGCGAAGGCGGCGTGTCGCCGCGCGTTGCGCCGTTCGCGGACTTGCGCGATATCGGCGCGCTGTTGCAGCGGGCGGGCTTTGCGCTGCCGGTCACCGACGTCGACCGTGTCGTGGTGCGCTATGCCAATGCGTTTGCGCTGATGCAGGATCTTCGCCGCATGGGTGCGGCCAATGTGCTGATCGAGCGGCGGCGCGTGCCGAGCCGTCGCGCGACGCTGCTGCGGATGGCCGAGATCTATGCCGAGCGCTTCGCCGATGCCGACGGCCGCATCCGTGCGACGTTCGATATCATCTGGCTCTCCGGCTGGGCCCCGCATGCGAGCCAGCAGCAGCCGCTCAAGCCCGGCTCGGCCAAGGCGAGCCTGGCCGAGGCGGTGAAGAAGGCGGGGAAAGAGTGATGTGTGTCCCGGACGCAGCGCAGCACCCAGGTGATGCGCTGCAGAGCCGGGACCCAGCTCCGCGGCAAGCATGGCCCCGGCTCTGCAGCGCACCGCTGAAGATGCGCTGCGCTGCGTCCGGGGCACGGCATTGTCACATCAACAAATCAATCAAATGCGGGATCAGCGGGATGTCCGCGGGCGGCATCGGGTAATCGCGCAGTTTGTTGGCGCGGACCCAGGCGAGGTTTTGGCCTTCGCGCGCCGTGACCTGCCCCTCCCAGCGCCGGCAGATGTAGAGCGGCATCAACAGGTGAAAGGTCTCGTAGCCGTAGCTCGCAAAGGTCAGCGGGGCCAGGCACGGCTCGGCGACCGTGATGCCGAGCTCCTCGTGGAGCTCGCGAATCAGGCTCTGCTCGGGCCGCTCGCCCAGCTCGAGCTTGCCGCCCGGGAATTCCCAGAGGCCGGCCAGCGCCTTGCCCTCGGGGCGTTGCGCGATCAGGACGCGCTTGTCGGCGTCGACCAGCGCGCAGGCCACCACCAATGTGAGCTTGAGATCGGCCATGCTGCCTTACGACCTGTAATCCCCGTTGATCGCGACATATTCCTTGGTGAGGTCGCAGGTCATGACGCGGTCGCGGCCCTTGCCGAGGCCGAGCGCGACCTTGATCGCGATCTCCGGCGCCTTCATCGCCTCCGACACCTGGGCTTCGTCATAGGACGGATCGCGCGCGCCGCTCTTGGCGACGCGGATACCGTTGAAGGAGATCGAGAGCTTGTCACGATCGGCCGGCTCGCCGGCCTTGCCGACCGCCATCACCACGCGGCCCCAATTCGCGTCCTCGCCGGCGATCGCGGTCTTGACCAGCGGCGAGTTGGCGATCGACATCGCGATCTTGCGCGCCGAAGCCTTGGTCTTGGCGCCCTCGACGGTGATCTCGACCAGCTTGCGCGCGCCTTCGCCGTCGCGGGCCACCTGCTCTGACAAATTGGCGAGCACCTGGTTGAATGCCTTGACGAAGGCCTTCAGGCGCGGGTCGCTGGCGCGGCTGATCTTTGGCGCACCATGCGCGGCGGCGGCGCCCGTTGCGAAGGCGAGCAGCGTGTCCGAGGTCGAGGTATCGCCATCGATCGTCACGGCGTTGAAGGTGTCCTCGACGCCGCTCTTGAGCAGGGCTTGCAGCGCGGCGGGCGCGATCGGCGCGTCGGTGAAGATGAAGGACAGCATGGTCGCCATGTCGGGAGCGATCATGCCGGCGCCCTTGGCCATGCCGTTGATCGTGACCTTGGCCTTGCCGAGCTTCACGGTCGTGGTCGCGACCTTCGGAAAGGTGTCGGTGGTCATGATCGCCTTGGCCGCAGCGAGATAATCGCCGGGCTCGGCGGTCTCGGCGAGGCGGCCGAGCACGCCGTCGAACTTGGTCGCGTCCAGCGGCTCGCCGATCACGCCGGTCGAGGCGAGGAAGATCTCGCCCTCGCTGCACCCGACGGCCTTGGCGGCGATCTTCGCGGTCAGTGCCGTGGATGCGCGGCCGGTCTTGCCGGTGAAGGCATTGGCGTTGCCGGAATTGACGACGAGTGCGCGAGCCTTGCCGCCCTTCAATTTGGCGCGGGACCATTCGACCGGCGCGGAGGGGCATTTCGACTTGGTGAAGACGCCAGCCACGGCCGTGCCCTGGTCCATCACCGCCAGCAGCACGTCGGTGCGGTTCTTGTAGCGGATGCCGGCCTCGGCGGTCGCAAGACGGACGCCCGCGATCACGGGCATGTCGGGAACGTGTTTCGGGGCGAGGGGAGAGACGGAGGAGGACATCGCGGGCTTCCGGTAACGGGGCGGGAGGCGCTTCCTATCATCTCACTCGGCGGATTGGGAGAGGCGCGCCGCATACACAGTGTCGTCCTGGCGAAGGCCAGGACCCATACGCCGCAGCAAGTGTTGGTTTGCGCGATGGCGATTGCCTTCGTGAACAATTGATGACGGTGGTAATGGGTCCTGGCTTTCGCCAGGACGACAGTTGTATTTGCCGCGCCCGTCCACACCAAAAACGCAAATGGCCGGGACATGCCCGGCCATCGCGACGTCGAAATTGTCTTCGGCTTACTTCTTCGCAGGCGGCGCCATCTTGCTGTCGGAGGGCTTGGCCGCATCGGCCGGCTTGGCGTCCTTTGCCGCATCCGCCGGCTGGTCCAGCCGCTCGACCTTGGCTTCGGCGCGGAGCTTGGCGACGTACTCGGCCTGGGCCTTGCGGGTGACGTAGTTCTCGATCTGGGCCTTGACCTGCTCGAAGTCCGGCGCCTTGCGGTTGCGCTTTTCCTCGACCTTGATGACGTGCCAGCCGAACTGCGACTTCACGGGGTCGGAGATCTTGCCCGGCTCGAGCGCGAAGGCGACGGCTGAGAATTCCGGCACCATCTGCTCCTTGGTGAAGAAGCCGAGGTCGCCGCCATCGGCTGAGCCCGGATCCTTGGACTTCTTCTTGGCGAGATCGGCGAAATCGGCGCCCTTGTCGAGCTCGGCCTTCACCGCCTTGGCCTCGTCCTCGGTCTCGACCAGGATGTGGCGGGCGCGCACCTCTTGCTCGCCGGTGATCTGCTTGGAGGCCTCCTCATAGACCTTCTTCATGGCGTCGGGGGTGGTGGCGGCCTTGCCCTCGCCCGCGAGCAGGCTGTCCATCAGGAGGCGGTTGCGGGCGAATGCCAGACGCTTCTTGAACTCCTCGCTGTCGGCGACCTTCTTGTCCTCGGCAGCCTTGCTGACGATCTTCATGTCGATCAGGAACGACAGGACGTTCTCGTCCTTGGTCGCCGGGTCCATCTGGGCGAGGCTCGCCCCGAGCTCTTCCTCGGCCATGGCGACGTCGCTCTTCTTGATTTCCGCGCCATTGACCTTCGCCAGCACCGGATCGTCGGCGGCGCGGAGCGGCCCGGCGAACGCCAGGGACAGCGCCAGAGCGAGGCAGCCGGCCAGAGCGGACGCATGGCGAAAGCGCTGGCCGGTGGTTACCGGGAACGAGGTGGTCATGGAAAATCCTTATGTTGAAGCAGGGGGCTGCTCGAGCGGGGCGGACACTCGCCCAATTCAGGGGGCCTTGGCAACGCGAAAAGTCTGTCAAAATGATGAATTAGCCGCAATGCGGCCGCCGTTGACAAGGCTAGGGGCCGGCCATATCTCTGGCCCGGTCGCGTCCATGGCGATGGCGTTTATTTTGCTGCGTTTTTGGCCGTTGAACCCAGACTTGCTCAATTCCCACCCATATGGCGGACGACCCCCGCAGTCCGGGCTGAAGGCGCCATCGGCGTCACGGTGAGTTGAATAGGCAGGCGGGTGACAACTTCTTGGCTGCAACGCGGTTAAATCGCGAACACAGGAACTAGGCATGATCGGCGCGCTCGCCCGCAAGTTTTTCGGCTCCGCCAACGACCGGCGGGTGAAGGGATATCAGTCCCGCGTCAACGCGATCAACGCGCTGGAGCCCGAAGTCTCGAAACTCTCCGACGAGGCGCTCAAGGCCCGCACCGCCGAGTTCAGGAAGCAGATCTCCGAAGGCAAGACCCTCGACGACCTCCTGGTGCCCGCCTTCGCCACGGTGCGCGAGGCGGCCAAGCGCACGCTCGGCCAGCGCCATTTCGACGTCCAGCTGATCGGCGGCATGGTGCTGCACGAGGGCGACATCGCCGAGATGAAGACCGGCGAAGGCAAGACGCTGGTCGCAACGCTCGCGGTCTACCTCAACGCGCTCGCCGGCAAGGGCGTTCACGTCGTCACCGTCAACGACTACCTCGCCCGCCGCGACTCCGGCTGGATGGGCCAGATCTACGGCTTCCTCGGCATGACCACCGGCGTGATCGTGCACGGCCTCGACGATGCCGAGCGCAAGGCGGCCTATGCCTGCGACATCACCTACGGCACCAATAACGAATACGGCTTCGACTATTTGCGCGACAACATGAAGTATCGGCTCGAGGACATGGTCCAGCGGCCGCACTTCTTCGCCATCGTCGACGAAGTCGACTCCATCCTGATCGACGAAGCGCGCACGCCGCTGATCATCTCCGGTCCGCTCGACGACCGCTCCGACTTCTACAACACCATCGACAGCTTCCTGCCCAAGCTCGACAAGACCGATTACGAGGTCGACGAGAAGCAGCGCACGGTGACGCTGACCGAAGCCGGCATGGAGAAGATCGAGACCCTGCTGCGCGATGCCGGCCAGCTCAAGGGCGAGTCGCTCTACGACGTCGAGAACGTCTCCGTCGTGCACCACATCAACCAGGCGCTGCGCGCCCACACGCTGTTCACGCGCGATAAGGACTATATCGTCCGCGACAACGAGGTCGTGATCATCGACGAGTTCACCGGCCGCATGATGCCGGGCCGCCGCTATTCGGAAGGCCTGCACCAGGCGCTGGAAGCCAAGGAGCACGTCCAGGTTCAGCCCGAGAACCAGACGCTGGCTTCGATCACCTTCCAGAACTACTTCCGCATGTACGAGAAGCTCGCGGGCATGACCGGCACGGCCGCGACCGAAGCGGACGAATTGTTCGACATCTACAAGCTCGAGGTCGTGGAGATTCCGACCAACCTGCCGATCGCGCGTCTCGACGAGGACGACGAGGTCTACCGCACCCAGCAGGAAAAATACGGCGCGATCCTCGCCGAGATCGAGCGTGCGAACGCGCGGCTCCAGCCGGTGCTGGTCGGTACGGCGTCGATCGAAAAGTCGGAAGTGCTGGCCGAATTCCTCAAGAAGAACGGCTATAAGCAGATCGACTTCGGCAAGGACAACGCGCTCGACAAGCTCTATGCCGCGGCCCGCGCCGGCAAGCCGGCAAAGCTGTTTGCAGTGCTGAACGCGCGCTTCCACGAGCAGGAAGCCTATATCGTCGCCGAAGCCGGTGTGCCCGGCGCAATCACGATCGCGACCAACATGGCCGGCCGCGGCACCGACATCAAGCTCGGCGGCTCGCTGGAGATGCGCATCCAGCAGGAGACCACCGGCATCGAGGACGATGCCGAGAAGGCCAAGAAGATCGAGCAGATCAAGGCCGACATCGCGCATTTCCGCGACATCGTGCTGAAGGCTGAGGAGACCGTCGAGATCGAGCCGGCGAAGGGGAGCAAGCCCGCCAAGACCGTGAACAAGCCCGGCGGCCTCTACATCATCGGCTCCGAACGGCATGAATCCCGCCGCATCGACAATCAGCTGCGCGGCCGTTCCGGCCGTCAGGGCGACCCCGGCCGGTCAAAGTTCTTCCTGTCGCTCGAAGACGACCTGATGCGCATCTTCGGCTCGGACCGTCTCGACAGCATGCTCCAGCGTCTCGGCCTGCAAGAGGGCGAGGCCATCATCCATCCCTGGATCAACAAGGCGCTCGAGAAGGCGCAGCAGAAGGTCGAGGCGCGCAACTTCGACATCCGCAAGAACCTCCTCAAGTTCGACAACGTCCAGAACGACCAGCGCAAGGTGATCTTCGATCAGCGCGTCGAGTTGATGAGGGACGAGAGCGTCGCCGAGACCATCGCCGACATGCGCCACGCCTTCATCGACGATCTCGTCGCCAAGCACGTGCCCGAGCATGCCTATGCCGAGCAGTGGGACGTCGCGGGGCTGAAGGATGAATTGAAGCGCGTGCTCGATCTCGACCTGCCGGTCGACGAATGGGCCAAGGAAGAGGGCATCGCCGACGAGGAGCTGCTGACCCGCATCGAGACCAAAGCCGACGAGCACATGGCGGCCAAGGTCGCGCAATGGGGTCCCGACGTAATGCGTTACGTCGAGAAGACCATTCTCTTGCAGACGCTCGACCATCTCTGGCGCGAGCATCTGATCATGCTCGACCATCTGCGCCAGGTCATCGGCCTGCGCGGTTACGGCCAGCGCGATCCGTTGCAGGAGTACAAGACCGAGGCCTTCAACCTCTTCCAGGAGATGAGCGCGCATCTGCGCGAGGCCGTGACGGCGCAGCTGATGCGGGTCGAGATCGTCCCGCCAGAGCAGGAGGCTCCCATCCTGCCGGCGATGGAGGCGCACAAGTTCGACCCGAACACCGGCGAAGACGAGATGGCCCTTGCCAGCGTCACGCTCGGTGCCCAGGCCACCGACGCCGCCCTTCGCGATCCCAAGAACCCGGCCAGCTGGGGCAAGGTCGGCCGCAACGAGGATTGTCCGTGCGGCTCGGGCAAGAAGTACAAGCACTGCCACGGCCGCTGGGCTTGATGCAACTTATCGTTGCCTCTTCAATGGGTTAGTGGATCGCCTCAGCTAGGCTGCCCGCCTTCAATTGAAATGCTGTCGACCATGGTGGTGCTTGCTGATCTTCAGGGGCACCATGAATGGACGGCGCTCGGTATCTTGAGGATGGCAGGCTCACGATTTTTCGGCGTAACGGCACCTGCTATGCCCGCCTGCGACTTTCACCGGGGAAATATGTCACTCGGTCGTTGAGGACGACGGTCGAGGAGGCTGCCGTACAGCTGGGCCGACGGCTGCTGTTCCAATTAGAACACAGAGCCGAGCAGGGCCTGCCGCCAAAATCCAAAACATTCTCGACCGTCATTGACGACTACATCCGCTTCCGTGAGCGGGATCATGCACACGGCAAGACCTCGGTTGGGATGCTGAGGCAGATTAGAAGGGTTTCGAAGTTCTGGCGTGAATACGCTGGGCACCTCGCCGTTGAGGATATTGATGACAAGGTGATGCGGGAGTTCATTCCGTGGCGCCGGGATTACTACGCTTCCTTCGACAAGCTGCCAAAGAACGCCAAGCGACATCCCACAGATAAAACTCTGCAATGGGACATGATGCTCGGGAAGGCCATCGTTAAATGGGCCGCAGAGCAGGGATGGCGTGGCGATAGACCTCGGATAACCGTTAGCTTTACGCCGAAGAAGAAAAGAGTTCGGCCTGCCTTCGAGCGATGGGAGTACTGCAAGCTTTGGCGCACATTATGCAAACGGGTCGAGACCGCTAGAGATGCCCGCACTCGTAAGAGCCGAGAGCTATTGCGGTACTATGTCCTGGTGCTCGCCAACTCAGGCATTCGAACCGGCGAAGCAAATAGCCTGAATATCCGAGACGTTCACCCCTTCACGGATGAGAAGGGCCGCAACAATTATCGTTTAGTCGTGAGGGGAAAAACTGGCGAGCGAGACGTTGTTGTCAGGTGGGTAGCAGCGAAGCGGCTAGACAGATATTTGACAAAACGCCGAGCAGAAGATGCGGTCGGTCTTCTCTTCAGTATGCCAGATGGATCGAAGATCACCACACTCATCGACCAACTCAATGCTGCTCTTAGAGAGGCCGGGATAGAGCGCAACGGCTTCGGCGAGAAGTATACCGTTTACAGCCTACGCCATTTTTATGCAGTGAACGCACTCCGCAATGGAGTCGGCGTGTTTGAGGTGGCCCGCAACATGGGCACCTCAGTGCAGATGATTCAGGAGTACTATGGCAAGCAAGCCACTGCGGCAGTGTTTGCCACGAAATTGGGAGACTGAACCTTGGCCTGGTCGCAGATGAATCATGAGATCACCGATAAAGTGGAGGCTTTGCTCGACGAGTGTTCGACTTTTTACTCTCCCGACGTCGAAAGGTTCTACTCCAGAGAGCAGACTGAAGCGATTATCCACGCCGCTCTCTTAGGCTATGCGTCCCGTAGGGACAGCACTGCGGCTGCGTACGGTGCCAACCAGCTCTTCGAGGCGCTTGGCTTAGAAGATTGGACCTTCAAAAAAACTGCTCAGTCAGAATAGCCCCTTTCCGCAAGGTCATTTGGGAGCTGACTAATATCACCCAGCACTTCCCTGGTCGTCTTGACACGGCTTCGCATGCGGATGCAGATTATCGTAAATTGCTTTGCCAAATTGCTGAACTCTCTTTTGATCGAGCTGTTCATGTTAAAAAATTGGCGCTTCACTGCGCATGCATTGCTTTTGGCTTTCGCAGCCCTGACAGCATATCCTTGCTTCGCCCAAGACATGAACCTCGTCGGCCGAATGTGTCCTGCCGACCTCTCCACTTATGCGTTGCAAGACGGCACGAGCTGCGATCCTAAGGGAGAAGCTGCAAAGGCGTGCGACCGAAGGTTCAACGCACCCAGTCGGCCATGGCATGAATGCTATCAAGAAATATCTGTCTGCCAGGACCGCATCAACGAGTACAATCGCAAAACCACGGCTTACAACAATTGGGTCAACCAGTGCCGAGATGCCGATAAGAAGCGGATCGATGATCTTCAGCGAACCGCCAAGACCACACCTAATTCTGGCTCGTCACCTTCGTCCAACAGTTCACTGAGCGCAGCACTGGCAAAAGCCAAAGAGGCTGCGAAGAACGAAGCGAAGAACAGTGCACTCGACAACAGCAAAGCCAGGTTAGAACTCGATACTCAGGTTCAGCAGAAGAAGGCTGCTGACGAAGCTCGGATGAGAGCCGAGCAAGCTGCCGCTGACGCTAGATTGAGAGCACAG
>NZ_FNCU01000039.1:0-80605 GCF_900099855.1 Bradyrhizobium sp. Rc2d
CGCTCGACAAAATATAGAAAATCGCCTGCACGATCTCGCGCAAATCGACCTCGCGCGGCCGGCCCAATCGCCGCCGCGGCGGCATCTTCCGGGCGATCAGCGCCCACTCGGCATCGGTCAGGTCGCTTGCGTAACGCAGTCCACTGCGCTGATACTGGATACGAGCGGCTTTGGTCCACGGCATGGTGTCCTCCCTCGAATCTTTGCAAATCCGAAGGAATCACAAACCCGCCAAAACCGCTCACCCTTTTTCGGTCGGGCTCTCAGGACGACATAGCTGTAAGCGCCTGCCAGCCACAGGGCAAAAAGCGATCGACCGAGACCGTTGTCCTCTTGGAGAGCCCCAAACATGTAGTGGAGGGGGATCTGACCGAAAATGATGGCTATCGGTATCAGGACAGCCGCCCGGGCAGGCGTCGCCCCAATGAAAAACAGCGCGCCAACGAACAGATAGATGTGCCACTCGATCACTAGTGTCCAGAGCGGGCTGGCAGAACCAATGATCGGCCATCGTAGCAGGCTCAGGTGCTCAAGCGGACCGCGGTAGGTCTCGATCATCAGCAAATTGGCGAGAAAGATCGTCGGACTTCGACTACCCTCCAGGACGCGATCGCCAATGAGCCAAATGGTCCCCGTGTCGACGAGGACCACAAGCAGAAGGCATGGCACAAGGGCAGAGTAGATGCGGGCGGCTCTATCAATGAAGAACTGCAAGAAAGTGTAGCTGGGGTTTCTCGATTTCTCGAGCAGCGTATAACTAATCAGGAATCCAGAAAGCACGAAGAACAGTAACACGCCGACATTCTGGGGCAGAGGGAGCCCGGACTGGCGGAGTTCTGGCAGGAAGAACGAGATGCCATGACCGATGCAGACCATCTGGGCTGCGATGGCGCGCAGTGCATCCAGGGCTAACGACGTGTCGTTCTTTGATCCATCCAACGTAAGCTGACTACAGCTCAATTCTTGTCTCTCGCGATCAGTTCAGATGCATATGGCGTCAATCTCGACGATTAGTTGAACTATTGCAATGTGTGTCTGTGTGTTTCCAAGTTCTGCGACGGCGCAGTCGGCCTGGGCAGCAGAATGATCGGAACTGGCAAGTGAGCACGCTGCCCCCAGTTCAATCGTGATGGCTTGGTCTCCGTCACGAACAGAATCGTCGGGCGAGCCCGAGATCGCCGCAGCCGATGGTCGATTTGCCAGCACAATGCCCACGAGCTTTGCTGGTTGGCTATTCGCGACGTTATTGGAACTGATTGGTGAGCGCGCTGGGGCTCGAACCCAGGGAATTACGGTGACAATGCACTTAACAATGGGCACCCGTTCCGTGGCACATTAAGTGCACTGTCACCGCAATGGTCGTAATGGGCCTGACCTCAGCTCTGCGGCTGCCGCATTCGCCGCAGACGAAACGCGGCTCGATATCAGACAAGTGAACATCGTCAGGCCAGAGATCGGCGTTCAGAGCCACGTGATGGCTGCAATGGCCGCTCAAGATCACCTTCGGCCAGATGCGCGAGATGGGTTTGCGCGGAGTCCTGGTCTACTGCGGCCGGCCGGCGGCGTGCGTAGGAGTGTGGCGGCGTGCAGGGCGAGGCATGCCGCGATCAAAGCGGCATTGTAAGTACCTCGCAAATTATCAATCCCTTGGGGCTCATCCGCCGCGCGAGCTACTGCGCGTCGTGGATGGGGAAAAGCTCCGAGGGGCGGCTGTTCTATATGGAGGAGCCAACGGATCCGCAGGGCTCACGGGTTATGAGCACGTGCCCGTGCCGCCAATTTTTGAGCACGTGCCCGTTCCAACATTGATGGTGCTTTTGAGCGAAGCCAATCGAGGCCATGATAATCAAGGCCACGACGACACACACGGCTACGAGGTTATGCGTCATTGTGCCACTCCACGGTAAACTGTGACTGGCTACTCGGGCATCATACTGAGCGGTGGCGGCCGATCAAAAACACAAAATCCACCGCGTGAAGTCCTCACGGGTGGTGGTCAGATCGGCGCCGGTAATAGGGGAATACGTCAGGCAGCCGACGGGACGGGCGCCGGCGGTTCACCCTGGCCGCTGCATTTAGGAGCGACCGCTCGCTATAGCTGCCACCCCCGCAAACACGACGACCAGAACGACCCAGCCCACCGCGGTGTGGTTGAGTCAAATTGACTCACCCGCGCTGAGCGCAGCAGTCGATTTGCCAACACAGTGCCCACAGAGCACTTTTTAGGTCGGCTCGTATTCCGGGCTAAATATTTGATTTGGCTTGGTGAGCGCGCTGGGGCTCGAACCCAGGACCCCGTGATTAAAAGTCACGTGCTCTACCGGCTGAGCTACGCGCTCCCATGGCCGCTGATGGCTTGAAGACGGACGCCATCGTGTTCGGTCATTTCGAGAAGCATGTCTTGCCGCCACGCTCGACTTGCGTTGCGGGGAAAACCGGCTGTTTCCGGATCATGCTGTCAGCCCGCGCTGTGTAGGGGGATGGGGCGCGGAGGTCAATAGTGCGGGTGGTTGCCAAAGTTCATAGCAGGAGCGGGGATTCGCTCGCGCTATCCACCGCTTAGGCCAGGATTCTCAACCCAATTGGCGGCTCGTCATCCACGCCGAAGCGCGAGGATGGCCTGCCGCCCGTCAGTTCGCCTCGCGCCGGACCTCGTTCGGCACCGGCTGCGGCGAACCGGGGTTCGGCAGGGCGACCGGGCGGAGGCCGATCAGCTCGGCGGAGCGGATCGCGCTGTCGCGCCAGAACTGGAACGAGTTGATGCGGCTGAGCTCCAGGATCGCGATCGCGACGGCGGCCAGGAACGGCAGGCTTTGCAGCACCAGGACGCCGGCGAAGACGTAGATCTCGGTGATCTGCCGGAAACTGTTGCTGGCGATCAGGACGCCGGCGCCGATCACCAGCAGGGAGCCGATCACGGCTTCCCAGAACGCCTGGAACTCGATCGACATCCTGCTAAGGCCGCCCTTGGAGGTGCGGGCGAACGCGATGTGCTCGGTGATGAGGCCCTGCGCCACGGCGCGCGACACCGTCCATTGCACGCTCATCGCCGCGATCATGGCGCCCAGCATCTGGCCGGGCTTGATCGCGACGCGGGCGCGATACATCGACAGGAAGTGCACCAGCGACACGATGAAGGCGCCGATGATCGGCAGCGTCAGGATCTTGTCGGGGATAGCTATGTCGGCGAAGGCGACGATCGGCACCCAGACGAGGTTGAGCAGCGCCACGACCACGCCGAGGCTTTCGGCGCCCAGCCAGTTCAGCCAGCCGAGGCCATATTCGCGCTTCTGGTCGGGCGTCAGCCGGCTCCTGCCGGGTAGGAACTGCCGCCAGTGCTTCTTGACGATCTGGAGGCCGCCATAGGCCCAGCGGTGACGCTGCTTCTTGAAGGCCTCGTAGGTGTCGGGGAGCAGGCCCTGGCCGTAGCGATGGTTGGTGTAGTGGGTGGTCCAGCCGAGCTCCTGGATCGCAAGGCCGAGATCGCTGTCCTCGCAGATCGTATCTGACGACCAGCCGCCAGCCATGTCCATCGCGGCGCGGCGGATCAGGCACATCGTGCCGTGCACGATCACGGCGTTGAGCTCGTTGCGCTGGACCATGCCGATGTCGAAGAAGCCGGCATATTCGCCGTTCATGATGTAATGCATGATCGACAGGCCGCCGTCGCGATGCTCCTGCGGCGCCTGCACGAGGCCGACGCGCGGGTCGGCGAAAGCCGGCACGAGGTCCTTCAGCCAGTCGGGATCGACGACATAGTCGGCATCGAGGATGCCGATGATCTCGGCATCCGCCGCGGTGCGGTCCATGGCGATGCGCAGCGCGCCGGCCTTGAAACCCTGCACCTTCTCGGCGTTGATGAACTTGAAGCGCTCACCGAGCGCGCGGCAATGGTCCTGGATCGGCTGCCAGAAGGCGGGATCCGGCGTGTTATTGATGATGACGACGCATTCGTAGTTCGGATAGTTCAGCCGCGACAGCGCATCGAGCGTCTGCTTGAGCATCTCGACCGGCTCGAAATAAGCGGGGATGTGGATCGAGACCTTCGGATAGTAATTCTCCGGCACGTTCTCGACCGGCTTGCCCTTCGTGATCAGCCGCTGCGGCGGCCGGCCGAAAGCGACCGCGGCGATCTCGTCGATGCGCGCCATCGCGATGAGCACGAGGGGAACCAGCAGGATCATGCCGAGCGTCAGCGCGAAGGCCGAGCCGAAGATGAAATAATGGCTGTTCCAGAACGCGAACACGGTGGCGGCCCAGGCGCCGACGCCGTTCGCAGTCGCCGACAGCAGGAAGGCCTGCTTCGCGGTCGGTTTCTCAAGCCGCAGGATCGGCAGTGACAGCAGGATGCCGACCAGCAGTGCGATGCCCATCAGCTTCCAATAGTCGGGGTTCTCCACCGGGCCGGTCCAGGCGAATTTCGGCTCGCGGCTGGCATTGAGGATGCCCCAGTACGGACCGACGCCGCCTTCGAAGAATTTCCAGGGCTGATCGATCGCCTCGACGATATTGTATTCCATGCCGATGGCTTCGGCACGGCTGACGAAGTTGCGCAGGATCAGCGCCTGCTGGAACGGGCCCGGATCGGCGTTGCGCAAATTGTAGCCCTGGCTCGGCCAGCCGAACTCGGCGATCACGATGCGCTTGCCGGGAAACAGGTTGCGCAACAGGTTATAGCGGTCGACGGCCTGGTCGACCGCCTGGTCCGAGCGGAAGTTTTCCCAATAGGGCAGCACGTGGGCGGCGATGAAATCGACGCTGGAGCCGAGGTCGGGATTGTCGCGCCAGATGTTCCAGATCTCGCCGGTCGTGACCGGCACGCGGACCGATCCCTTGACCTTCTTGATCATGTTGATGAGGTCTTCGACCTTCTGCTCGCCGCGGTAGATCACCTCGTTGCCGACCACGACGCCGACGACGTTGCTGTTCTTGCGGGCGAGCTCGATCGCCGCTTTGATCTCGCGCTCGTTGCGATCCTTGTCCTTGTCGATCCAGGCGCCGACGGTGACCTTGAGGCCGAATTCGGCGGCGATCGGCGGCACCAGCTCCACGCCGCCGGTGGACGAATAGAGGCGGATCGCGCGCGTCATGGTCGACAGCGTTTTCAGGTCGGCGCGGATTTTCTCGATCGTCGGGATGTTGTCGATGTCGGGGTGGGCCGAGCCCTCGAACGGTGCGTAGGAGACGCTGGGCAAGAGGCCCTTGAAATCAGGCGCGGGTTCCTTGTCGCGCAGGATTCCCCAGAGGCCGGCGTGGAGCGCGGACACAAGCAACAGAACGGCGGCGACAACGCGCATCGCGGCTAAACCAATAGGGGCTGAGGTGGCAGGGCAGCGGATCCGACCCCGAGATCCGACCGAGTCCGCGGCAAAGGGAGCATACCTCTGCCGTGCGGTTTCACAACTGTCATGGCCTCATGTCCTTATGAGGGCATGGCCTTTTCGAACGATGCGTGGCAGTGCCAACCGTGTCTATGGCCGATCGTTCCTGAACGACAGCTGAAACGATCGCGGCTATTTCTGGGGCGCGGGCGTCGGGCTTGGCGCAGGCGAGGGGCTGGCGGCCGGCTGGGGAGCTTGCGAATTGCCTGAAGCCGGCGCTGCGGTTTGCGAGGCGCTCGCCTGCTGCGGCTGGGAGGCCGGGTTGATCCAGCAGGCGTGCACGCGGCTGTCCAGGGTCTCGGCGACCTTGGGGTCAATCTGCCCGCCGAAACGGGTCAGGCAGCGGAAGGCGGCTTGGATGTGCCCGCCGGGGCAGCCGAAACGGTCGTAGAGATCGAGATGGCGGAACGCGGTATCGAGATCATCCCGCCACATCAGCCGTACCACGCGCCGGCCGAGCCAGACGCATTCGGGATTGCCGGCGGGGCCGTTGATGACCTGGGCCGCTTCCGCGAATTCGTCGGTGCGGCGCTGGTTCTGGGCGGCGTCCTTGGCGGCGTCGGCGGGCTGGGCGGCGGCCTTGCTCTGGTCGGGGGCGGGCGAGCCGCTCTGGGCGGAGGCGCCACCGAGACCGGCGAGAACGAGAAGGCAGGAGACGGCCAAGGTGGCGGCGAACTGCCGCAGGACCGCATTTCGTAACTCGAACACCCGTTGCCGCATGAATTCCCCAATTTGTCCGCTGACCGTCCGCATCCCGACCTCGCGGACGCGCCGGTGATGGCGTCCAAATGGGTCTCCAATGCGGCGGAAAAGTCCTTGGGAGTCCATGACCTGTATTTGGAATTTTGTCCAGCAAAGTCACGATGCTAGGCCCCGGTCCAACGGCCGCAGCCAAATTCCGTTGGGGGAGGAACTGATCCGCACCCGGACACCCCCTTGGCAGACGGCGTGCAAGCAGGTAATCGACGGACCCTTCGCGGAGGACGGAACCGATTTCTCTTCGTACGCCACTGGCGCTTCTGCTCGTTTCACTGGGTGCGATTGCTGCCGTGTGGTGGTGGTTGGCGACGCCGATCACGCTCGCACGCGCCCCGATCGATCCCGCCGAGAAGGTCCAATGCGTCTCCTACGCACCGTTCCGCGGCGAGCAGTCGCCGCTGAACGCATGGACCCATATCGACGCCGAACAGATCGAGCAGGACCTGCGCCAGCTCAAGCAGATCACCGACTGCGTCCGCACTTATTCGATGGAGAACGGGCTCGTCCAGGTGCCGGCGATCGCCGCCAAGGTCGGCGGGCTGAAAGTGCTCCAGGGCATCTGGCTCTCCAGCAACCGCAGCAAGAATTTCGAGCAGGCCGCGCTCGCGGTTCGCCTCACCAAGGAATTCCCGTCCATCATCACCGCGTTGATCGTCGGCAACGAGGTGCTGCTCCGCGGCGAGATGACCACGGCCGATCTCGTCTCCATTATCCGCTCGGTCAAGGCGCAGGTCAGTGTGCCCGTCACTTATGCCGACGTCTGGGAGTACTGGCTGAAGAACCGCGAGGTCTATGACGCCATCGACTTCGTCACGATCCATATCCTGCCCTATTGGGAGGATTTCCCGGTGCGCGCGAAATTCGCAGCAAGCCATGTCGAGGCGATCCGCGAGCGCATGGCGGTGGCATTTCCGGGCAAGGAGATCCTGATCGGCGAAACCGGCTGGCCGAGCGAGGGGCGCATGCGCGACGGCGCGCTGCCGTCGCGCACCAACCAGGCGCGCGTCGTCTCGGAAATCCTGAGCCTTGCGAAGGCGCAGAAGTTCCGGGTCAACCTGATCGAGTCCTACGACCAGCCGTGGAAGCGCAAGCTGGAAGGCACCGTTGGCGGCTATTGGGGCCTGTATGACTCGGTGCGCCGAAGCCTGAAATATCCGCCGGGCGAGCCGATCAGCAATTTCCCGTATTGGAAATGGTACATGGGCGCCGGCATGGGCCTCAGCGTGCTGGTGTTCGCGGTTGCCGGCCTCACGCTGCGCCGGCGGCCCTGGACGCCGCGCTTCTCGGCCTGGCTCGGCGTCGGCATCTCGGCGACGACGGCGGGCATCCTGCTCGGGATCGGCGCCGACAAGATGTATTACGAGAGCTACGGCATCGGTGGCTGGCTGCTCTGGGGCGCGCTGTTACTCGCCGGCATCCTGTCGCCGATCTTCTGCGCGCAGGCGATGGTGATCGGCCGTAGCCTCCCGACCTTCCTCGACCTGCTCGGCCCGCGCGAGGGCCGGAAATGGTCGAAGCTCACCGCCGTGCTTGGCCTGACGCTGGCCGTGACCGCGGTGATCGCGGCGCAGACCGCGCTCGGTTTCGTGTTCGACCCGCGCTACAAGGATTTTCCCTACGCCGCGCTGACGATGGCGGTGGTGCCGTTTGCGCTCTTGATGTTGAACCGGCCGCAGATCGGTCAGCGTCCGATCGCGGAGGCGGTGTTCGCAGGCGTGCTGGCGTTGTCGGCCGTCTTTGTGCTCTTCAACGAGGGCCGCGAGAATTGGCAGTCGCTGTGGACCTGCGCGATCTACCTCTTGTTCGCGCTCACGCTGTGGCGGGCGCGGGCCGAGCAAATCCAAGAATGAACAGGCCGATCGCAAGGCCCGACAGCACGACATTGTAGAGCACGATGCCGAGGCCGGCGGCGATGACGCCGACGGTGAGCAGCACGATCGACGGCCGCATCAGGTTCAGCGTCGCAACCACCAGCGCGACGATGCCGAACACCGAATTCTTGAACAGCACGGTCGAGACCGAGCGCGCCTTGCAGATCAGCGTCTGCAGGCCGGCATCGCAGGCGAGCGCGACTTGCGACAGCTCGATCGCGAGGTAGCGCAGATAGAGCGCATAGCCGACGGAAACGAAGCCGACGACGATCAGGAACTGCACCTGGTAGGGCGTGAGGCGGAAGGGCTTTTTTCTCATGGGGGCAATATGGTCGGGATGGCGCTGGCAGGCAACAGGCCAGGCGATGTTTCTGTTGGTTTGGCTCGCCCAGGCAGCCTTTGGGAACACGCGAGGGGCGGGCTGAGTTCTGAATGTTATGACGTCCAACGCATGTTGCCCTCAAGGAGTGAGCATGGACAAGCCAACTCAGGAGCAGCTGAACGAGCTCAAGAGGTTGAGCAAGGAGGCGCGGGTGGAGGATTGGTCGGAAATCGTCCAGTCCAGGGATGAAGCGGAGATGCGCATTCGGGATCTGAAGGAAAAGGCGCGCATCGAGTAAATCATCGCGTGCGCAAAGAGCCATCAAATTCGACCTTGCGTCTTCCGGCTCTGTTTCCAAATGCAGACCGGCGCCTGATCCCTTGATCAGGCGCCGGTTATCGAAATTACAAAGGCGAGGCGCAGCCTCACTTCTTCTTGGTGCTCGAGCCCGTGGTGTTCTGCATCTTCTGTCCGGGCGCGCTTTCCGAGTGACCCGGTCCCGCGGTGGTATTGGTCTGGTGACCGGGCGCGTATTCGGAAGCGCCCGGAGCTGTCGAAGGCTTCGTCGTGTTCTGCATCTGCTGACCGGGCGCGTTGCTCGAAGCGCCCGGCGATTTCGTCGTTTGCGCGAGCGCCGAGGATGCCGCCAGAACGACGGCCGTCGCGATGATCAATTTCTTCACTTGTACTTCTCCTTGGTCATGGACGCGGGCACGAGCGATGTCGCGCGTCGGCCGCTCCGGTTCAGAACCGAGATAACTTGGCAGCCGGTGGCTGGTTTCGGTGGTGGACCGAAATTTAAGTCTATCGACGCACGCAGGAACACGCCGGCATTCACCGCGCGTTCAGGTGGACGAAGATTCTGACCTACCGCCGGAAGAACGACGACAGCGTCGATCCCGCAGACGCTGATGCCGTCTCCGGCTTCGACGGCGCCGGCTGGGCCGCGGGTGCAGGCGCGGGCTCCTCACGCTTTGACGAGCGCTTCGAGGAGTAGTTGTGGCGGCGCTGCGGCTTCTCGGGCTTTGCGCTGGGCGCGGGCGCGGTTTCGGCTTGCGGTGCCGCGTCCTGGTTCTTCTCGGAGCTCTTCTCCTGAGCCCTGTCCTGAGTCTTTTCTTGTCTCTTGTCTTGCGCCTTCTCTTGCGCCTTTTCTTGGCCGCCGCGCATCGACAGGCGCTGACCGTCGAACACGGTGGTCTCGCAATGGCGGTCGTTCTCGGTGAGGCCCGCGCAGAGTTTTGCGGCGGCGGCGGCGTTGATCAGAGGACCGGCGCCCAAGCGAAGCTGCATGCCGAGACCCGTGGCGCCTTCCTTGATCATGATGATCGGCCGCAGTGCTCCAACTTCGGGATTGGATTTCGTCACGCCGCGCCAGAGTGCGCGCAGGCCGTCGATCGAGTTGGCGCCGCCGAGGTCGATCGCAAAGCGCGTCTGCTGGACTGCGATCGCGGGGGCTTCGGTCTCGGCTGCTTCCGGCGGCTTCGTTGCTGCCGCGACGACCTCGGTTGGAGCAGGAGCCGGCTCGGCCTTCTTCTCGGCGGCCTTCTCAGCTGCCTCAGGCTGAATCAGTTTGGACGCGGCCGGATCCGGCGGCGCCATGATCGACTTGGACGGCACCAGCGGAAGGGTCGGCAGCGCCGATGTTGTGGCCGGCGACTGCTGCACGCGCGAGGCAGCAGCCGCGGTCTGCTGCGGCGGGCTCGAGGGCTCCTTCACAGGCGCCTTCGGCGTGTCCTTCGCAGTATCCTTCTGAGTATCCTTCGCAGTTTCCTTGGCGGCTTCAGTGCGCGGCTTCTCGCTCGCTGGAGCTGGCGTCGAGGCGACCGGCGCCACGCTGGGAGCTGCGGTCGCTGGCGCGACATCCTGCGGCTTGGCGCCTTGCGGCGGCGCGGCGCCCTGCTTGGCGATGGCACCGGTGACGGAATCGAGGCCCTGCTCCAGCACCGTGACGCGCGAATAGAGCCGGTCGCGATCGCCGTTCAGCGTCTCGATGGCGGCGGCGAGCCGGCGGGCCTCGTTCTGGCTCTCCTTGGTCAGCATCTGGAGCCGGTCGGCCTGGCGCGCGAGATCGGCGGAGGCGACCTGGTCGCGCCGCCAGCTGAGCTGGGCCTGATTGGCCATCACGGCGATGACGACGGCCCCCACGGCTGCGCCGCCCCACGAGCCCAGCCGCCACATCATGCGCCGGTCGAATGCGCTTTCCTCGGCCAAAAGTCCGGAGAACAGCCCGCCGGTCTCCTTTGTGCCGAAGGCGTCCGCCAGTGGGTCGGAATCCTTTGCCATGAACGTTAAGTGCCCAGCCCTGTCCGGCTTCCCCGAATCAATCGGGGAACATTAACAGGAAATACGCCCCGCACTTGAATTCCGGGCGTTTGCGGGGTTAGCAAGGCGATGGCATCAGGCGGTCTGCCGTCCGCCGCACCACTTGATTCGGCCGTATCTGACAGGATTTCGATGACCGCCCGTTCCAGCCTCACGATCGTGCTCGCCGCCGGCGAAGGCACGCGCATGCGATCGAGCCTGCCGAAAGTGCTGCATCCCGTCGCACATCAGACGCTGCTCGCCCACGTGCTCGCCGCCGCACCAAAGGGAACCGGCACGTCGCTCGCAGTCGTGATCGGTCCCCATCATCAGGCAGTTGCGGAGGAGGCGTGGCGCAGCCGTCCCGACGCGCTCACCTTCGTGCAAGCCGAGCGGCTCGGCACCGCGCATGCGGTGCTGGCGGCGCGCGAGGCGATCGCGCGGGGTGTCGATGATCTCTTGATCGCGTTCGGCGACACGCCGCTGATCTCGGCCGAAACCTTCGCGCGGCTGCGCGAACCGCTCGCCAGGGGCGCCGCGATCGCCGCGCTCGGTTTTCGCGCCGCCGATCCTTCCGGCTATGGCCGCTTCATCGTCGAGGGTGACCGCCTGGTCGCGATCCGCGAAGAGGCCGATGCCAGTGAAGAGGAGCGCAAGATCGATCTGTGCAACGCCGGCCTGATGGCGATCGACGGTCGCCGCGCGCTCGAAATTCTCGGGCAGATCGGCAATGCCAATTCCAAGGGCGAATATTATCTGACGGACGCAGTCGGCATCGTCCGCGAAAAGGGATGGGAGTCGGTCGTGATCGAGACCAGTGAAGACGAAGTGCGTGGCATCAACACCAAGGCGCAACTCGCTGAAGCGGAAAGCGTGATGCAGGCGCGCTTACGCAAAGCGGCGATGGAGGCCGGCGTCACGCTGGTCGCGCCGGACACGGTGTACCTGTCCGCCGACACCGTGTTCGGCAAGGATGTCACCATCGAGCCGTTCGTGGTCATCGGCCCGGGCATCTCGATCGCCGACGGTGCGGTGATCCATTCCTTCTCGCACATCGTGCAGAGTTCGATTGGCAAGAACGCATCTGTCGGCCCGTTCGCGCGCATGAGGCCGGGCAGCTCGCTCGGCGAAGGTGCCAAGATCGGCAACTTCGTGGAGACCAAGGCCTCGACTCTCGAGGCGGGAGCGAAGGCCAATCATCTCGCCTATATCGGTGATGCGATCGTCGGCGCCAAGTCCAACATCGGTGCAGGCACCATCACCTGCAACTATGACGGCTTCGGGAAGCACAAGACGGTGATCGGGCAGGGTGCGTTCGTCGGCACCAACTCCTCGCTGGTCGCCCCCGTCAAAATCGGCAACGGCGCCTATATCGGCTCCGGCTCGGTGATCACCCGCGATGTGCCCGACGATGCGATGGCGCTGGAGCGCAACCAGCAGACCATCCGCGAAGGCGGTGCTGCGCGCTATCGCGAGATGAAGACGGGCGGCAAGACTCTCGAAAAGAAGCCGGAGAAGTGAGCGAGGCTATTCGTCCGCGAATTCGGAGAAGATCGCGCGGGTCAGGCGCCAGCCGCGCGGCTTGGCGCGCTTGGCCGGCTCGCCTTCGGGATGCTTGATGAAGAGGGGCTTGTTTTCCTTGCCCCGCAGGGGCGGCGGCCAATGCGCAAGGTGCGTGCCCGAGGTCTCGCTGGCGCGCAGATACATCGACGACAGGCTTTTGCGGTCGGATGAGCTTCTCATGGCCGTCTCTCCTGGGCAGGAATCGTTGGCCAAACATGTTGACAGTGAGTTAACGTGCGGGGTTAAAGGCCGGCCAAATCGACGCAGGCGAGGCTCGGTGTGATCTGGCGCTGTCTCAATCAGCAATAATTATTGAGTATCTGGTTCCGTAGGAGTTTCGCTAAAACCGACCGCGTCGTTTAGGCGATTTTTCGGCGATTTGGGGGATAGTGATCCGCATGTGCGGGATTGTCGGCATTCTCGGGCGCGAGCCGGTTGCAGAGCAATTGGTGGATTCGCTCAAACGTCTCGAATATCGCGGCTACGATTCCGCGGGCGTCGCCACACTCGAAGGCAAGCACCTGGAGCGCCGCCGCGCCGAGGGCAAGCTGAAGAACCTGGAGAAGCGGCTCGAGGCAGAGCCGTTGAAGGGCACCACCGGCATCGGTCACACCCGCTGGGCCACCCACGGCAAGCCGACCGTCAACAACGCCCATCCGCACGCGACCGAGCGCGTCGCCGTGGTCCACAACGGCATCATCGAGAATTTCCGCGAGCTGCGCGAGGAACTCGAGACGAAGGGCACGGTGTTCCACACCGAGACCGACACCGAGATCGTGGTGCACCTCGTCGACGATCTGCTCGCGCGCGGCAACAAGCCGGTCGAGGCCGTCAAGCTGACGCTGGCGCGCTTACGCGGCGCCTTCGCCCTCGGCTTCATCTTCGCCGGCGACGACGACCTCATGATCGGCGCCCGCAACGGCCCGCCGCTCGCGATCGGCTATGGCGACGGCGAGATGTATCTCGGCTCCGACGCCATCGCGCTCGGACCCTTCACCGAGACGATCAGCTATCTCGAGGACGGCGACTGGGTCGTGCTTACCCGCAACAGCGCAACGATCTTCGACAAGGACGGCCACGCCGTCCACCGCGACAAGATCAGGCACGCGGCCTCGACCTCGCTGGTCGACAAGGCCAACTACCGCCACTTCATGGCGAAGGAGATCCACGAGCAGCCGGAAGTGGTCGGCCACACGCTCGCGCGCTACGTCGACATGGCGACCGAGCGCGTCTCCCTCCCGGTCAAGCTGCCATTCGATTTCAAGACCATCCAGCGCATCAACATCACGGCCTGCGGCACGGCGAGCTATGCCGGCTTCGTTGCAAAGTACTGGTTCGAGCGTTTTGCGCGTGTGCCGGTCGAGGTCGACGTCGCCTCCGAATTCCGCTACCGCGAAGCGCCCCTGCGCAAGGGTGATCTCGCCATCTTCATCTCGCAGTCCGGCGAGACCGCCGACACGCTGGCGGCGCTGCGCTATGCCAAAGCCGGGGGCGTGCACACGGTCGCCGTCGTCAACGTGGCGACCTCGACAATCGCGCGCGAAAGCGAGACCGTGCTGCAAACGCTGGCGGGACCGGAGATCGGTGTCGCCTCGACCAAGGCCTTCACCTGCCAGCTGATGGTGCTCGCAAATCTTGCAATTGCGGCCGGCAAGGCCCGCGGCGAATTGTCAGACGAGGATGAGACCAGGCTCGTCCATGGCCTCGTCGAGATCCCGCGCTTGATGTCGGATGCACTCACCACCGAGGTTGAGATCGAGCGTCTGGCGCGCGAGATCGCAAAGTCGCGCGACGTGCTCTATCTCGGCCGCGGCACCAGTTTTCCGCTGGCGCTCGAAGGCGCGCTGAAGCTGAAGGAGATATCCTACATCCACGCCGAAGGCTACGCTGCTGGCGAGCTGAAGCACGGACCCATCGCGCTGATCGACGAGACCATGCCAGTCGTCGTCATCGCGCCCTATGACCGGGTGTTCGAAAAGACCGTCTCGAACATGCAGGAGGTCGCCGCCCGCGGCGGCAAAATCATTCTGATGACCGATGCCAAGGGCGCGGAGGAGGCGACCGTCGATTCTCTCGTCACCATCGTGATGCCCGACATGGCGGGGGCGTTCACGCCGATGGTCTATGCCGTTCCCGTGCAGCTGCTCGCCTATCACACGGCCGTGGTGATGGGCACCGACGTGGACCAGCCGCGCAACCTCGCGAAATCGGTGACCGTGGAATAGGCACAAGGGATATCGGTTGGTCGCAGTCTTCCAAAACCTGCTAGAAGACCCTAGCTTGTGTGCTGCGACCGACCTGGAACCCGAATGACCCCCCGCGACGACGCGCCTGCGCCTCTTGATCCCGTCCCGGAACCGCATACCGGCCTAATGGGCCGTTTTCGCAATTATTTCCTGACTGGCCTCGTCGTGACGGGGCCGATCGCGATCACGCTTTATCTGGTCTGGTGGTTCGTCACCTGGGTCGACGGCGTGGTGCGACCGTTCGTGCCGCTGGCCTATCGACCCGAAACCTATCTTCCCTATGGTGTTCCCGGCTGGGGACTGATTGTCGCATTCTTCACGCTGACGCTGGTCGGCTTCCTCGCGGCCAACCTGATCGGCCGGACACTGGTCGACGTCGGCGAGACCTTTCTCGGCCGGATTCCGGCTGTTCGCGCCATCTACCGCGGCCTCAAGCAAGTGTTCGAGACGCTGTTTTCGGGCAAGGGCTCGAGCTTCCGGAAAGTGGGCCTGGTCGAGTTTCCCTCGCCCGGCATGTGGTCGATCGTGCTGATCTCGCAATCGCCGAACGAGGACATCGCGCGCAACCTGCCGGGACAGGAGGAGCACGTCTCGGTGTTCCTGCCGTGCTCGCCGAACCCGACCACCGGCTTCTTCTTCTATGTCCCGAAGAGCAAGATCATCGAGGTCGACCTCAGCGCCGAGGATGCCGCGACGTTGATCATGTCGGCCGGCGTGGTGCAGCCGGGCTCGGCGCCAGATCCGAAGAAGGCCGCCGCGCTCGCGGGCGTGGCGAACGCCGCACGCATCGCCAACGCGTCTGCGCTCCAACCCCAGCAGCCTGCGAAAGTGGAGTAGGGCCATTCCGGCGCGGGATGGCCGCGTTCACGCAGGCGTTCGCGTCCTCTGCTAGTCTCCGGCCGAATTGAGCGTCTCGTTCGGAATTCGACCTGGAGTGCATGATGTCCAAAACCATTGCGATCCTCGCGCCCGGTGCCATGGGCAGCGCCGTGGCTCGCCGCCTCAGCGAGAATGGCGCACGGGTGCTGACGTCACTGAAGGGGCGGAGCGAGGCGACGCTGAAACGGGCGGCGGACGCCGGCATGATCGGCGCCGAGGACGACGCGCTCGCCGAAGCCGACATCATCCTCTCGATCGTGCCGCCGGGCGAAGCCGTGGCGCTGGCTGAACGGCTGGCCGCGCTGATCGTCCGGCGCGAGAAGAAGCCGGTCGTGGTCGACTGCAACGCCGTCAATGTCGACACCGTGCAAAGGATCGAGGAGATCATCGGCTCGGCGCAGGCGCCGTTCGTCGATGCCGGCATCATCGGCTTTCCGCCGCAGCGTGGTGGCAAGAGCCCGGCCTTCTACATGTCCGGCGAGCACGCCAAGGACGTCGCGGTGCTGAAGGACCTCGGCCTTGACGTGCGGATCGTCGAAGGCCCGGTCGGCGCAGCCTCTGCACTCAAGATGTCTTACGCCGGCATCGTCAAAGGCCTCGCCGGCATCGGCTCGGCCATGGTGGTCGCGGCCACGAAAGCGGGCGCGGCCGACGCGCTGCGCGACGAGCTTGCGCTCAGCCAGCCTGCAATTCTGGCGCGCCTCGAAGTGGCGCTGCCGGACATGATCCCGAAGGCGTATCGCTGGGTCGCCGAGATGCGGGAGATTTCGGGATTCTTGGGTCCGGATCATCCGGCCAGCCAGATCTACGAGGGCTTTGCGCGCTGGTTCGAGCATCTGGCGGAGGATGCGGAGGGCAAGGCGATGGATGCCGCGCTGATGAAGGCGTTCGCGGCGAATGTCCCGAAGAAGGACTAGAATCTACCTGCATGCCCGATCTGTCGAATGTCTTGCGCCAAGACCTTGGGCTAAGACAGTGGTTGCGTCTCCGAGAACATATCGACAATCTTGTTGGTCATGCCGTCCACGATCAGCACCTGATCCTTCATCTTGACGTACATATAATCGCGCAGCTCTGGCAATTGCGCGAGCACCTGCGCTGGCAGTCCTTGAGCCTTTACGCCTTTTGGAAGTGTTGCGCCAACGGCAGGGGTAAAGTCCTTGGCTGGCTGGGTGGTCTTCAGCCGGAATCGGATCTCGTTATGCTCTGTCAGCACGGTCTTGCGGATCTGCTCGCGCTGCGCGTTGGTGAGGCTGAGCTTCGGCAGGGATGGATGTTGCGATATCGTTGTGCCGTCGCTCAATTCAACCGCACCTTGCCCACCCGCGAGCGATACTGCGGGCGCGCCGAGTAAGATCGCGAGCGCGGCGATGGTGGTGGGAGCCCTCATGGTCTGCTCCTTCCTGTCTGCGCCGCCCTTGAGCAATTAACGGGCCGATCGTGCGTTCCGTTCCGCGGCGGGGCCCGACAAGCGCGCCTTTGCCTGTCTTACGGGTAATCATGCCCCGGGATCAGGCTACGGCAAGAGTTCCGTGCGTGCGCTCAAGGCAGGCAATGACGGGAATGTACCATCTTGCCCGAGCATCGCTTTCCCGGAGGCATTGCGCCGGCGACGGATCAGCGTGGATGACCCCATATGCGCCAATGGGTAGGCTGAATGTCGGCGTGCGTTTTGCCCGATCGATCGACCCAATTGGATCCATCCTTGTGACAGGGAAAGGGAAGCGAGTGGACGATACCATCAAAGTCCAGCGCGCAGATTTCGAGATCCCCGTCTAAGGGAGCCGTCGAAGTGGACTGCCATTCGGTGGAGATGAACTGCATGATCTACCTCCAGCAGGGATGTGGGGACAGTTCCAATATACCTTTAGCACGAGTGATCCGTCCCTGAATGTGAGCCAGTTCGCAATGAAGCAAGGAAAACCGTACTCTTCATTGGGGCAATTGCATTGTCCTTGCCTCGGGCGCACGAGAACGCATCAGCCCGCACCGATCAACGGGATCGCCTCGTCCCGCTCGTAGAGATACAAGAGGCACCGCAGCGCTTCGCCGCGCTCGCCCTTCAGCTTCGGATCGTCCTTCAGGATGCGCAGCGCCTCGTCGCGGGCCTGGGCGATGAGCTGGCTGTGCACCTCCGGGCGCGCGATGCGGTAGCCGGGCAGGCCGCTCTGGCGCACACCGAGCACGTCGCCTTCGCCGCGCAGCTTCAGGTCTTCCTCGGCGATACGAAAACCGTCGGTGGTTTCGCGGATCACCTTCAGCCGCGCCTTCGACATCTCGCCGAGCGGTTCCGAATACAGCAGCAGGCAGGTCGAGGCTTCCGAGCCACGTCCGATGCGGCCGCGCAGCTGGTGTAGCTGGGCGAGGCCAAAGCGCTCGGCATTCTCGATCACCATGATGGTTGCGGCGGGCACGTCGACGCCGACCTCGACCACGGTGGTCGCAACGAGTAGGCCGATCTCGTGGGCGGCGAACTGGCCCATTACATGGTCCTTCTCGGTGCCTTTCATCTGGCCGTGGACGAGGCCGACGCGCTCGCCGAAACGCTTTTGCAGGCTCTCGAAACGTTTCGTCGCATTGGTGAGGTGCTCGGTGCCCTCGGCTTCGGATTCCTCGACCAGCGGGCAGATCCAGTACACCAGCTTGCCGGAGGCGAGCGCGCGGCCGACGCCCTCCATGACCTCGCTGATGCGGCTCATCGGCACCGCGCGGGTGTCGATCGGCTGGCGGCCGGCGGGCTTTTCGCGCAGCTCGGAGATGTCCATGTCGCCGAAATAGGTCAGCACCAGCGTGCGCGGGATCGGGGTCGCGCTCAGCACCAGGACGTCGACGGATTCGCCCTTCGACGTCAGTGCGAGGCGCTCGCGCACGCCAAAACGGTGCTGCTCGTCGACGATGGCGAGCGCGAGATCCTTGAAGATCACATCGTCCTGGATCAGCGCATGGGTGCCGACGAGCAGGTCGATCTCGCCGGCTTCAAGCTGCGCCAACAGCTCGCGCCGCTCCTTGCCCTTTTCGCGGCCGGTGAGGATCGCGACCTGCATGCCGGCGCGCTCGGCGAGCGGTGCGATGGTCTTGATGTGCTGGCGCGCCAGGATTTCGGTCGGCGCCATCAGCGCGGCCTGCTTGCCGACCTCGGCAACCGCCGCGGCCGCGAGCAGCGCCACCACGGTCTTGCCGGAGCCGACGTCGCCCTGGAGCAGGCGCAGCATGCGCACGGGCTGTTTCAGGTCCTCGGCGATGGCCGAGGCAGCGCTGCGTTGCGAGGGCGTGAGCGCGTAGGGCAGGGCATCGATGATCTTGTTGCGCAGGTGTCCGTCGCCGGCGTTGCGCACGCCGGCGGGGCGGCGCAATTGCGCACGGATCAGGGCGAGCGCGAGCTGGCCGGCCAAGAGTTCATCGAAAGCGAGGCGCGACCAGAACGGCTGGTCCGGCAGAATGTCCGTGAGCTCGACCGGCTGGTGCACGCGATTGAGCGCTTCGGCAATTGGCGGGAAGTGGCAGCGGCGCATCACCTCCGGGCTGATCCATTCCGGCAGGGCTGGCAGCTTCTGAAGTGCCTGCGCGATCGCGCGGCGAAGTGAGCCGAGCGCGAGGCCCTCGGTCAAGGGATAGACCGGATCGATGCCGGAGAGCTTTGCAATCGCCTCCTCGTCGAGCACGCGATCGGGATGCACAATCTGCGGGATGCTGTCATACATCTGCAGCGTGCCGGAGACGTAACGCTTCGCGCCCATCGGCAGCAGCTTCTCGACATAGCCGGGTTTGGCGCGGAAGAACGTCAGCACGACGTCCCCGGTGTCATCGCTGGCATAGACGAGGTATGGCGCGCGCGCGTTGCGCGGCGGAGGCGGACGGTGGCGATCGACGGTGACCTCCAGTGTCACCATGGTTCCCTGGACGGCGTCGCGGATTTTTGGCCGGGCCCGGCGGTCGATGACCTGGCTCGGCAGATGCAGCAGCAGATCGACCAGCCGCGGCGTCTCGCTGCGGCTGAGCAGGTATTGCAACAGCTTGTCCTGCTTCGGACCGACGCCGGACAGGCTGGTCACGGGAGCAAACAGCGGGTTGAGCAGGCTGGGGCGCATTCGTGGAATCTAAGATCGTTCCTCGCCGTCATGCCCGGCTTTATGCCGGGCATCCACGTCTTTTTTTCGAAGCCCGGCTGACCATGACGCACCGGATGGGCGAACTGTCACAACAAAGGGCTGACACGGCCGGTCCGAGTGGCTATATCCACCCCGCCCGGCACGTCCGGGCTTTCTGCGTTTGACTGGATTTGAGAAATGACGGGAACGACACGATCGAGCAGCGGGCTGGACGACCGCCGCAAGCGGCTGCTGTTCCGCTGCTGGCACCGCGGCACGCGCGAGATGGACCTGATCCTCGGCCGCTTTGCGGATGCCGAGATCGGCAATTTGTCCGAGCCTGAATTGATCGAGCTCGAGCGCCTGCTCGAGGTCAACGATCCCGATCTCTATGCCGCCATCACCGGCGACAAGGTGCTTCCGGCCGACGTCACCGGCGCGCTGTTAGCCCGCATCAAGGCGTATCCCATCGCGGACCGCGACGCATGAAGCAGGGTATGAAATCACCGGCCGAGCTGCTGACGCCCGGGCGCGCCTTGACGCTCGCCAATGTCGCCGAGGGCGCCGAAGGCCTCGTCGTCTCCGATCTCGCCCGGGCCATCGCGGCGCGGCCGAAGAAGCCGGCGGTCAGTCTTGCGGTGGTCTGCCGCGACGGTCCGCGGATGCAGCAGCTCGAACGCGCGCTGCAATTCTTCGCGCCCGATCTGCCGGTGTTGATCTTCCCGGCCTGGGACTGCCAGCCCTATGACCGCGTCTCGCCGCATGGCGGCATTTTGGCGCAACGCCTGACGACGTTGGCGCGGCTTGCGTCCCTGACGGGCAGCGACAAGCCGCTGATCGTGCTGACCACGGTGAATGCCGTGGTTCAGCGCGTGCCTGCGCGCGAGCTCGTCGCGGCGCAGGCGCTGTCGGTTGCACCGGGCAACGTGGTGCCGATGGACACCATCGTCGCCTGGCTGGAGCATAACGGCTACAACCGCTCCTCGACCGTGCGCGAGCCCGGCGAATACGCCGTGCGCGGCGGCATCCTGGACCTGTTTCCGGCCGGTCTCGACCAGCCCGTGCGCTTCGACTTCTTCGGCGACAGCCTGGAGTCGATCCGCTCCTTCGACGCCGAGACCCAGCGCACGCTGCTCGACATGCGTGCGCTCGACCTCGTTCCGATCTCGGAATTTCAGCTCGTCACCGACACCATCCGCCGTTTCCGCATGGGCTATGTCGCCGAATTCGGCGCGCCCGAGCGCGACGATGCGCTGTACGAGGCCGTCAGCGAAGGGCGCCGCCATCCCGGCATGGAGCACTGGCTGCCGCTGTTCCAGGACCGGATGGACACGCTGTTCGACTATCTGCAAGGGGCAGCAGTCGCGATCGAGCCGCAGGCCGAGGACGCCGTACGCGAGCGCTTCAAGCAGATCCTCGACTATTACGAGGCCCGGCGCGAGGCGATGGAGCATCCCGGCGGCGGTGCCATCTACAAGCCGTTGCCGCCTGACAGGCTTTATTTGACCGAGGAGGAGTGGGGCAGGCGCCTCGGTGATATGCCGCTGGCGCGGTTGACGCAGTTCTCAGTGCCGGCCGATGGCACGAGTGTCATCGATGCCGGTGCGCGCAAGGGCCGTGACTTCGCGCCGGAGCGCAACGACACCACCGTCAACGTGTTCGAATCCGTCGTCGCGCATGTGATGGCCTTGCAGGCGCAGCGCAAGAAGGTCGTGATCGCGCTCTGGACCGAAGGCTCGCGCGACCGCATGACTTCGATGCTGCGCGACCACAAGCTGGCGCACACCACCAGCGTCAACAGCTGGCGGACGGTGCAGGCGACCCCGCGCAACGAGACCATGCTCGCCGTGCTCGGCCTCGAAAGCGGCTTCGAGACCGACGAGATCGCACTGATCAGCGAGCAGGACATCCTCGGCGACCGCCTGGTCCGGCCGCGCAAGGCGAGCCGCAAGCTCGACAATTTCATCTCGGAGGTGACGAGCCTCACTGCCGGCGATATCGTCGTCCACGTCGACCACGGCATCGGCCGCTTCATCGGCCTGCAGACCCTCGACGTCGCCGGCGCGCCGCATGACTGCCTCGAACTGCATTATGCCGCCGAAACCAAGCTGTTCCTCCCGGTCGAAAACATCGAGCTGTTATCCCGCTACGGCTCCGACCAGACCACGGTCGAACTCGACCGCCTCGGTGGAGGCGGTTGGCAGACCCGGAAGGCAAAACTCAAGAACCGCATCCGCGAGATCGCGGGCGAATTGATCAAGATCGCCGCCGCGCGCCATCTGCACGAGGCGCCCAAGCTGCCGGTGCAACCGGGCCTCTACGACGAGTTCTGTGCGCGCTTCCCCTATGACGAGACCGAGGACCAATTGGGTGCGATCGAGTCCACCCTGAAGGACCTCGAGCTTGGCCGTCCGATGGACCGGTTGATCTGCGGCGACGTCGGCTTCGGCAAGACCGAAGTGGCGCTGCGCGCGGCCTTTGCCGTCGCGCTCGAAGGCAAGCAGGTCGCTGTCGTGGTGCCGACCACGCTGCTCGCGCGCCAGCACGCGAGGACCTTCACCGAGCGTTTCAAGGGCTTTCCGGTCAACGTGGCGCAGGCCTCGCGCCTGGTCGCGACCAAGGAGCTCAATCTGGTCAAGAAGGGCATCGCCGACGGTTCGGTCGACATCGTCGTCGGCACCCACGCGCTGCTGGGTAAGGCGATCAAGTTCCGCGAGCTCGGCCTCGTCATCGTCGATGAGGAGCAACATTTTGGTGTCACGCACAAGGAGCGGCTGAAGGCGTTGCGCTCCGAGGTGCACGTGCTGACGCTATCGGCAACCCCGATCCCGCGCACGCTCCAGCTTGCGTTGACCGGCGTGCGCGAACTCTCGATCATTGCCTCGCCCCCGGTCGACCGCCTCGCGGTTCGCACCTTCGTTGCCCCGCATGATCCGCTGATGATCCGCGAGGCGCTGTTGCGCGAGCGCTATCGCGGCGGCCAGGCGTTCTACGTGGTGCCGCGCATCGACGACCTCGCCGAGGTCAAGGATTTCCTCGACAAGAACGTGCCGGAGATGAAGGTCGCGGTCGCGCACGGTCAGATGCCGCCCGCCGTGATCGAGGACATCATGACGGCCTTCTACGACGGCAAGTTCGACATCCTGCTGTCGACCACGATCGTAGAGTCCGGCCTCGACATCCCCAACGCCAACACCCTGATCGTGCACCGCGCCGACATGTTCGGCCTCGCCCAGCTCTATCAGCTCCGCGGCCGCGTCGGCCGCTCCAAGCTGCGGGCGTACGCGCTGTTCACGCTGCCGGCGCAGCAGAAGATCACTGCGCAGGCCGAGCGCCGGCTCACCGTGCTGCAATCGCTGGAGACGCTCGGCGCGGGCTTCCAGCTCGCCTCGCACGACCTCGACATCCGCGGCGCCGGCAATCTGCTCGGCGAGGAGCAGTCCGGTCACATCAAGGAGGTCGGCTTCGAGCTTTATCAATCGATGCTGGAGGAGGCGATCGTCAATCTCAAGGCCGGCGTCTCCGAACCGGCTGCCGACCGCTGGTCGCCATCGATCACGATCGGCATGCCCGTGCTCATTCCCGAGGACTATGTCGGCGACCTCTCGGTGCGGCTGTCGCTGTACCGGCGCCTCGCCGATCTCGACACCGAGGAGGAGATCGAGAACTTTGGCGCCGAGATGCGCGACCGCTTCGGCGTGCTGCCGGACGAGGTCCGCTATTTGTTCAAGGTCGCCGCGATCAAGGCGTTCTGCCGCAAGGCCAATGTCGAGAAGATCGATGCAGGTCCGAAGGGCGCCGTCATCGTCTTCCGCGACAATTCCTTCGCCTATCCCGAGCGCCTGGTGACCTTCATCCGCAGCCACGGCCAGGCCGCCAAGGTGCGCCCCGACATGAAGGTGGTGTTCCTGCAGGACTGGGAGACCCCGGAAGAGCGTCTCGCCGGCACCACGGAGATCATGCGGCAACTGGCGCATCTCGCCGAGAGCAAGAAGGCGGCGTAGCGAGGTGCCGTAGGGTGGGCAAAGCGAAGCGTGCCCACCAATCGTCAACGTCACGGAAAGATGGTGGGCACGGCGCTATGCGCCTTTGCCCACCCTACGGCATTGAGGTTGTAACTACGACGCCGCGCGCGACGCATCGGCCGACAGCCGCGCCAGCAGCGATCGTGCCGTATCCGACGGCGACAGCGAGTCCACGCTGACCACGGGATCGCTGCGCATCTCGTGCTTGCCGTTGGAGGTGTGCCGCATCACCGCCGACAGCCGGCGCGCAATCATATGCGCGGTGCGGAAGTCGGTCTCCGCGAACACCACGATCACCGAGCCGTCCTTTTGCGCCACGCCAAAATCCATCTGCCGCATCAGGCGGCTCAGGATGCGCGCGGCATCTAACTGCGCGCGGGGATTATTGGGATCGAAGGCGAAGCGGGCGACGGAGAGGCTGCCGCCGCGGGCCAGCGTCTGCTCCACCGCCTTGGCGAAATCGCGGGCGAAGGCTTCCACCGTGAGCAGGCCGCTGCGCGGATCGAGCCAGCCGCCGGCGTCGATCGAGCGCAGCGTGCGGCTCAGCTGCGCTTCCATTGCGTGCTGGCGGATCAGCGGCAGTGCATTGGCGGCGACTTTCACGGGCTCGCCGGAGATCAGCTCGAGATTGGGCAGATCGTAGCTCTGCGCAAGCTGGTGTGCGGTGACGACGACGGGCAGATTACGGAAGCGGGTGTCCTCGGCGAGTACCGTCAGGAAGGCATCGGCGACGCGCGCCGTAAAGCCTTCGGCGAGCACGACGCCGTCGAGGTCGCGGGTGTTGAGATGCTTGGCGGCGGCTTCGATCGAGAGCGCGCCGATGACGCCGACGCGTTCGCCGAGCGCGACCGAGAGCGCAGGATAGGCCGCGCCACGGCCGATCAGGAGCACGGTGGCATCGCGTGCGGGATCGGCCTCAGGCAGCGAGACCGTCGCCTCCGGCAGCCGGCGCAGCACGGTGGCATGAAGGGTGCGCACTCGCAGCGCGGCGCGGAGCCGCGCGATCAGTCGGTCGGGATGGCCGCTGCGTGAGGCGAAGGGCAGGGCGTTGGGAGGCAGCGTGCCCGCAGCATCCATGGCCACGAAGGGAAGGTAGGGCGATTGGCCGGCGATCTTTTTCGCGAGCGGAGCGATGTGCGGCTCGTGTCCGGCATGCATCGCCGCGAGAACCGCGGCCGGCTGCACCTGCTCGACCGCGCGTGCGGCGCTGGCCCAGTCGGTGTCGACCACGGGAAAGAGCCTGGCCTCGTTCAGCGCCGCAATGAAGGGCGGCCGTTCGACATTCGACACAAACAGGATCGGGCCCGCCTGGGACATTGCAAACTCTGATCACGCAACAGGTGCCGCGCAATCTAGATTGACCGCCTTAATGCAGCGTCAACGCAACGGGTGAAACTGGGCCTAGACCGGCCCCGAGCGGTCGCGAAAGGCCTCGACCATCAGGGGGTTAAGCCCGAGCTCGCTGAGCGCCTCGCGGGCGCGGGCATTGTCCTGGGCCCGGCCCGCCAGCCGGTGGCCTGAGAGGCGGTCGGGCAGCGCGGTGAGCAGGGCACCCTGGCCGAGCCGGCGGGCCCATTCCTGGAGGTCGTTGGAGAGGAAGCGATAGCCGCCGACGGCCATGATGCCGGAGGGCGGCGCGGTGATGCAGATCGCGCCGCTCGGACGGTCGAGCCGGGCGGCATAGCCGGTGTCGACATAGTCGCGCGGCGGCTGCGCGATCAACGTCTCGCCGACCGGCTGCGGCGGCGCGTAGGCCGCGATCGGCACCATCGGCCCGCGCAGGCCGAGCGTCCCCTTCGGGGTCAGCAGGATCTCGCCGGCGATGGAGGAGCCGGACTGCTCGCGCGGGGCGCCATGCGGCCCCGGCATCACCGCAACAGGCATGCCGTCCTCGCCACGGCGGACGCCGAACAGGCCCGCCTCGCCGAACAGATAGACATCCGTGAGCGGCGCATGCGGCGCGATCCAGGCATCGCTTGCGGCGACCTGCTCGGGCGCGCGCCAGAGGCCGATGACGTTGCGTAAGGTCGGCATCCGCGCCGCGAGATCGGAATCGCCGAGGCGCAGCGCGAGCTGGGCAGGCGCGATCAGCACCTCGCATTCGTGCTGGTTGATCTGCTGCTCCAGCACCTCGCTCTCGAAGGGATGATGCAGCGCCAGCGTGCCGCCCGAGAGCAGCCACACTGCGAGCGAAGAGGCCAGCCCCGCGAACGACATCGGCGCGAACGCCGCCATCACGGTCGCGCCCTGCTTGACGTCGGCTTCGAGAGACATCGCCAACCCGCCGGCGATCAGGCTGAAATGCGGCCGCGGCACCGGGCGAAAACCTTCCGCGGTGACGTCGAAGGAAATCATCGCCGCCTTGCGGCCGTCCTGGATCACGGTGCGCGTGCTGCCGGGCGGGCGAGCCAGCACGTCGTCGAGCGAAGCCATGCCCTCGGGCAGATCAGTGCCGAAGCCGCAGACGTGACGGATCGAGAAGGCTTCGGCCGCCGCATGCATCGCAAGGTCGGCATAGCTGACGCCGTCGACCGTGCTCATGGTAACGATGGCGCGCGCGGCGGTGCGGTTGAGCGCGGCGGTCAGTTCCGCGTGCCGCCACAGCAGCGGCAGCACGGCGACGACGAGGCCGGCGCGATGGGCGGCGAGCACCGTCAGCACGAACTCGATCGTGTTGGGCAGCTGGATCGCGATGACGGAATTGGCCGGCAGGCCGGATTCGACGAAATACGCCGCCAGCGCCTCGATCGCCGTATCGGCCTCGGCGTAGGTCATCCGCCGCGGCTGGTGCCCGGTCACCCGCGCCTTGTTGAGGGGATCGAGCAAAGCGAGCGCGTGCGGCTGCCGGGTCAGTGTGCGCTGAAACAGCGTGTCGAGCGTCGGCGATGTTGCTGGCTGGTTCACGGCGTCACTTTGCTTGATGAGCTTGCGGCTGCCCCTTCGACCACCAGGTCTCCGGCAAATAGCCGGACAGCGAAGTGGCCTTGGGCCGTTCTATCCGATTCCAGCGCGCGATCCATTGTTCGGATACGTTAAACAGGGGGATTGTGTAGAAGCCCGCGATCAAAGCGCGGTCGAGCGCGCGCACCGCCGAGACGAAATCCGTATGTTCACGGGCCTCCAGCAGGGCGGCGATCATGGCATCGACGGCGGGATCCCTGGCGCCCATGTAGTTGCGGGTGCCCGGATTGTCGGCGGCAGCGCTGCCCCAATAAAAATACTGCTCATTGCCGGGCGACAGCGACTGGTCCCAGCGGTTCTGGATCATGTCGAACTCGTAAGCGAGCCGCCGCTGGTCGAACTGGACAGGATCGACCGAGCGGACGGCCACCTCGATGCCGGCGCGCTTGAGGTCGCGCTGGAAGGCGAGCGCGACGCGCTCCTGGTCGCGGGTCGTGACCATGATCTCGAAGGTGAAGGGCGCCTTGGTCGCGCGGTTGCGCATCACGCCGCCGTCGAGATCGTAGCCGGCCTCTGACAATAGTTTCAGCGCGGCGCGCAGCGTGGCGCGGTCGCGTCCCGAGCCGTCGGTGACCGGCAAGCGGTAGCTGCCGTCCATGATGTCGGGCGGGATCTGCGCGGCGAAGGGTTGCAGCAGCTCACGCTCGTGCGCATTCGCAGGGCGGCCATAGGCCGATAGTTCCGAGCCGGCGAAATAGCCGGCGACGCGCGAATAGAGCCCGAAGAAATAGTTGCGGTTGACCAGCTCGAAATCGAACAGCAGCGTCAGCGCCTTGCGCACGCGGATGTCGGCGAAGATCGGTCGGCGGGTGTTGAACACCAGGAATTCGGAAGGCTGCGGCACCCCCGGCTTGATGGTGTCGCGGATCACTTCGCCGCTTCTGGCGGCCGGAAAGTCATAGCCGTCGTGCCAGCGCAGGGGCTCGTGCTCGACACGAAAATCATAGAGGCCGCGCTTGAAGGCTTCGAACTGGCCGTTGGCCTCGCGAAAATAGTCGAGCCTGATCTCGTCGAAATTGTAGAGCCCGCGATTGATCGGCAAATCACGGCCCCAATAATCGGGATTGCGGGTCAGCGTCACGCTGGCGCCTGGCTTCACTGCCGTGACGCGATAGGGGCCGGAGCCGACCGGGCCCGTCAGCGTCGTCTCCTCGAAGCTGGCGACGTCCACTGCATGCTTCGGCAGGATCGGCATCAGGCCGAGGATCAGTGCCAGCTCGCGGTCATTGGCGTCGGTGAGGTCGAAGCGGACGGTGAGGGGATCGGGCGCCTCGGCCTTCGTGACCTTGGCGTAATACTGGCGGTGATTGGGACGGCCGTGGTCGCGCAAGAGCTGCCAGGTGAACAGCACGTCTTCGGCAAGCACGGGTTTGCCGTCGGAGAAGCGGGCGCGCGGATCGAGGTGGAACGTGACAAAGGTCCGGTCGTCGTTGGTTTCGACGGTCCTGGCGAGCAGACCATAAAGCGTGAACGCCTCGTCCTGGCCGCGCGCGAGCAGGCTCTCGACCACATAGCTCCGCACCTGCTGCACGGCCAATCCTCTCACGATGAAGGGATTGAGGCTGTCGAAGGTGCCGAGAACGCCCCAGGTCATGCGTCCGCCTTTCGGGGCATCCGGATTGGCGTAGGGCATGTGGGTGAAATCGGCAGGCATCGCCGGCTTGCCGTGCATGGCGATGGCATGGGCTTCCTCGGCACGCGCGCCGCCTGCCGACAGCCCGACGGAGAGGGCCAAAACGAGGGCCGGGGCGAGACGGCAAAGGCGGCGTCCGGGGCCCTCGAAGAGGCGCGGGAACATGAACATCGGCACACGTTGATTCGAGGACCGGCGGGCCTGAATCCTATCACAGGGAATTTCACTGGGTGCAGCCGTGGATGTGGCCAAAGACGCTTGTCGGCATTGATCTTTTCGTCGGCCACGTTAAGAAGGCGGTCAATCGCGCAAGAGCGCCGAGCCCGTCACTTATCCGCCTCAATTGACGGGGAGAGAGCCGCGCCCAAGGCGGCCAGGTTCGGCGCTTCGGAGCGGTTCGGGCACTTCCCGTTCAGAAAGGGTTTTCCGCAATGAATTTTCGTTACTTGGCCGCGTCCGTCCGGCCGCGCGGGCGACTTCTCGCCTTGTTGACGGCGACGGCGTTGGCCGTTCCGTTTGCCGCCGAGGCCCAGACCCCGGCGCCGGCCCCAGGTGCCCCCAAGGCGGCTCCGGCCCCAAAAGCCGCTCCGAAGGCTGCCCCCAAGGCTCCGGCGCCCGCAGCGTCTCCGCAGGCCCAGCAGCCTCCCGCTCAGGGCGCTCCGGCGCAGCAGGGCGCAGCCCAGCCGGCTGATCAGCAGATCCAGCTGATCTATGCCCCCTGGACCAAGTTCTGCCTGAAGGGCCAGGACGCCAATGCCAAGCAGGTCTGCTTCACCGGCAAGGACGGCCGCATCGAGTCGGGCCAGCCGGTCATCGCCGCCGTGATCATCGAGCCGGAAGGCGAGCCCAAGAAGATCCTGCGCGTGACGCTGCCGCTCGGCATGCAGCTCGTGCACGGCACCCGCATCATCGTGGACAGCAACGCGCCGCTGCAGCAACCGTATGTGATCTGCTTCCAGAACGGCTGCATGTCCGACTACGAGGCTACGCCCGAGCTCATCAACAGCATGAAGAAGGGCCAGAATCTCGTTGTCCAGGCGATCAACGCCAACGGCGCGCCGCTGACGCTGCCGCTACCGCTCGCCGGCGAATTCCAGAAGGCCTATGACGGCCCGCCGACCGATCCGAAGGTGTTCGAGGAAACCCAGAAGAAGCTCCAGGAAGAGCTTCAGAAGAAGGCCGAGGAGCAGCGCAAGAAGCTCGAGCAGCAGGGCACGGCTCCCGGCACAGCTGCGGCCGGTCAGAAGTAATCGGGACCGCATCCCAAACATGAAAAAGGCGCTCGGTTCGAGCGCCTTTTTTTACTGACCGCTTGCTGACGGCGAATTTCAGTTCAGCGACGGGTTGCGTGGGCGATAGCCGCCGGCCTTGTCCTTGATGAAGATCTCGGCGACCTGTGAATGCCGGACCGGCTCGCCGGAATCGTCGGGCAACAGATTCTGCTCCGAGACATAGGCGACGTATTCCGACTCCGCGTTCTCCGCGAGCAGGTGGTAGAACGGCTGGTCCTTGTGGGGCCGCGCCTCCTCGGGAATCGACAGCCACCACTCCTCGGTGTTGTTGAATTCCGGATCGATGTCGAAGATCACGCCCCGGAACGAGAAGATCCGGTGGCGCACGACCTGTCCGATCTGGAATTTGGCTGTCCGCGCTTTAATCATCCCCCGTCGATAGACCAGGATTGTGGCCGATGCTAGTGGCCTTATCCGGAATTAACCTTCGCGTCAGGGGCGCATAGCCCCCAAGTCTTCAGAAAACACTTCAATAATGGTCGATATCCTCAATCTGGCTCTACCCTATTTCGGCTTGATATTCGTCGGATTCGCCTGCGGCAAGACCAAATCCCTGCCGGAATCGGGCCTCGCCTGGATGAACTTCTTCCTGCTCTACGTCTCGCTCCCGGCGCTGTTGTTCGCGATCATGTCGAAGACGCCGTTTGCGGAATTGAACAATCCTCCGTTTCTGGTCGCGACCACGCTGTCCACGGTTGCGGCGTTCGCGCTGGCGCTGGTGGTCGGCAAGATGCTCGGCCGGCTGTCGCTGCGCGAGGCGACGCTCGCCGGCCTCTCCGGCGGCTACGGCAATATCGGCTATATGGGGCCGGGCCTGGCGCTCGCGGTGCTCGGGCCGAAGGCGTCGGCGCCGACCGCGCTGATCTTCTGCTGCGACAGCATCTTCCTGTTCACGATCGTGCCGCTGTTGATCGAGCTGTCCGACCGCGACCATCCCTCGCTCGTGCACGCCTTCGGCGTGGTGCTGAAGCAGATCGTGCTCAACCCGCTGATCATGTCGGCCTGTTTTGGGGCGGCGGTGGCGGCGCTGCATATCGAGCTGCCGGTCGCGCTCGATCGCACCATCACCTTCCTCCAGAACGCTGCTGCCCCGACTGCGCTGTTCGTGCTCGGCGTGACCGTGGCGCTGCGCCCGTTCGACCGGGTGCCGTGGGAGGTGCCGGGCGTGATCGCGGTCAAGCTGCTGATCCATCCGCTCACGGCGTTCGGCCTGATGCTGGCGTTCGGCCCGTTCGCGCAGCCTTGGGCCGCGACTGCGATGCTGATGGCCTCATTGCCGCCGGCGCTGAATGTGTTCGTGATCGCCCGCCAGAACGATGCCTGGATCGAATCCGCATCCGTCGCGGTGCTGCTCGGCACGTTCGCATCCGTGGTCACGCTGACCAGCGTGATGTGGGCGATCCAGAGCGGCCGGCTGACGTTTCCATGAGCGGGTTTGGAGCGCAATCGAATAGAGCTTCGCCGTCTGCCGCACGCTAGGTGCGCTCCCTCTCCCGCTTGCGGGGGAGGGTTGGGGAGGGGGTGTCTTCGCGTTGGGGATTGTCGGAAGAGGGCGGAGAAAATCCCGACGCGGAGAAAACCCTCACCCGGTGCTACGCACCGACCTCTCCCGCAAGCGGGAGAGGTGCACCGAACCCGCCGTGAATTCACCCTCGCGCCATTCAGGCTTGGTAGACTCCCTATCGCCGCCACGTCGGCGTCAGGCCCTCGCGCATCGCAAAACGCCGGAGCGGGCCGATGGCGCCGAGCAGGTGCATGCCGACGGCGCGGACCGGCTGGAGCGGCAGGAAATCGTTGAGCAGCGAGCGATTGGCGATGTCGATCGCAAAGGTGCGGCTCAAAATGTCCGGACGCCGCGCCCGGTCGTAGCGCTTCAGCACCTCGTCCATGCCGGGATCCTGGCCCGCTGCGACGGCTTCGCCCGCGAGCCGGGCGATGTCGGCGGCATCGCGCAGGCCGAGATTGAGGCCCTGGGCGCCGATCGGGGGAACCACATGGGCCGCTTCCCCGACGAGCGCGATACGGTCGCGGCCAAAGGATTTTGGACGTTCGATCGCCAGCGGGAACAGGTTGCGCCCGGGCTCGACCGTCATGCGTCCCAGAATCGAATGCGACTGCTTCTCGATCGCGGCGGACAGCTCCTCGTCGCTCAGGCCGCGCAGCCGTTCGGCCTCCGCGGGGGCCGCGACCCAGACGATGCTGGAGCGGTCGCCGGGCAGGGGGACGAACACGCAGGGACCATGCGGCGTGTGGAACTCGGTCGAGACATTGCGGTGCGGCCGCGCATGGGCGACGTTGAAGGTCAGCGCGGTCTGCGTCAGCTCGCGCCGCGTCACCGCGATGCCGGCAGCTTCGCGGCACAGCGAGTGCCGGCCGTCGGCGCCGACCACGAGCCGGGCCGAGAGGAATTGTGCCGAGGCTGTGCGGATGGCGACGTCGCCGGCTTCGATCAAGATGCTTTCCGCCTCGTCGTCGAAACGGACGAGCTGGGGGAGTTCGGCCGCGCGTTCTTCGAGCGCCAGCATCAGCGAACGGTTGTCGATGTTGTAGCCGAACGTGTCGAGACCGATTTCGTGACAGGAGAACCGGACCTCCGGGGCACGGAACAGCCGGCCGGTATCGTCGACGAGCCGCATGACCTCGAGCGCGGCCGCCTTGTCCTTGCAGCGCGACCAGACGTCGAGGCGCTCCAGGAGATCGACGGAGGCACCGAGCAGCGCGGTGGTGCGGTTGTCGGCATAGGGCACGCGCCGCGCCACCAGCGCGGTCCGCGCACCCGCCTGCGCCAATGCGATCGCCGCTGCAAGTCCCGCCGGACCGCCGCCGATCACGGCGGTGTCATGGAGTGTCGATGCGTCTGTCATGGAACGACATTTGACATGGCCCGCGGCAAATTCAAGCCCGCTGATTTTGCTTGATTTTATGACGAATTGCGCGGCCGCGCGTCGCAATGGCGGATGTGCAAATCGGTCTCGTTCTGGTAGCAGAAGCCATGGACAGCCAAGAGGATTCCCTGAAGCCCACCCCCGCGATCCGCGCTGCGGCGTTCTCGGTGCACATCTTCACCGCGTTCGGTGCGGCGGTCGCGTTGCTGGCGATGCTGGAGGCCGTGCGCGAGCACTGGGCGGCGATGTTTCAGTGGCTGGGCGTAGCTCTGATCATCGACGCGATTGATGGTCCGATCGCGCGCCGACTCGACGTCAAGAACGTGCAGCCGAACTGGTCGGGCGACGTGCTCGATCTCGTGGTCGACTTCGTCACCTATGTCTTCGTGCCGGCTTACGCGATCGTGGCGAGCGGGCTGTTGCTGCCGGTCGCCGCGCCCTTGCTCGGTGTCGCCATCATCGTCACAAGCGCATTATATTTCGCCGATCTGCGCATGAAGGCGGACGACAATCATTTCCGCGGCTTCCCGGCGCTGTGGAATGCGGCAGCGTTCTATTTGTTCCTGCTGCACTGGCCGCCGCTCTTGTCGACGCTGCTGGTCGCCGCGCTCGTCGTGCTGACCTTCGTGCCGTTCCACGTGCTGCATCCGGTCCGCGTCGTGCGGCTGCGCTGGCTGACGATGTCGCTGATCGCGATCTGGGCGCTGCTCGGCCTCTACGTGCTGGAGATGGATTTCCGCGTCGGCACCGGCGTGACTGTGGTGCTCTGTGCCATCGCGCTCTGGATCAGCTTCAGCGATGCCCTGATACGCCTGGTAAAATCCTTCGCATGATGCATCTCCTCACCAGCCCCGAAGCCTGGGCCGCGCTGCTGACGTTGACGTCGCTCGAGATCGTGCTCGGCATCGACAACGTCATCTTCCTGTCGGTGATCGTCTCGCGCATTCCGGAGAAGCAGGCGCACCGCGCCCGCCAGATCGGGCTCGCGCTGGCGCTGGTGTTCCGCATCATCCTGCTCAGCCTCCTGGTCTGGCTGATCGGCCTGACCGCGCCGGTGTTCTCGTTCGCCGGCTACGACTTCTCCTGGCGCGACCTCATCCTGATTGGCGGTGGCCTGTTCCTGATCGCCAAGGCAACGCACGAGATCCACGGCGAGGTCGAAGCCGATGACGGCGAGGGCGACGAGAAGTCCGCCGGCAACGCCTTCTTCTGGGTGATTGTCCAGATCGTGATCATCGACATCGTGTTCTCGCTGGACTCGATCATCACCGCGATCGGCATGGCGCAGGACATCGAGATCATGATCGCGGCCGTCGTGATCGCCTGCCTGATCATGTACATTTCGTCGGGCCCGGTGTCGCGATTCGTCGCGGAGCATCCGACCACCAAGATGCTGGCGCTGGCGTTCCTGGTGCTGATCGGCGTCGCGCTGGTCGCGGATGGATTCCAATTCCACATTCCGCGCGGCTATATCTATTTCGCGATTGCGTTCTCGGCGGCAGTCGAATTCTTCAACGTGCTGGCCAAGCGCAACCGCAGGAAAGCCGGCGCGCCGTCGGTTTAGCCGTTCCAATTGCGTCGAGTTGACAAGGCGGGCGCGATGTCTTTCGCTTGTTCGCGAGTAGGCCGAGAGCAAGACAACGAGGAGGTCAGGTGATGACCAAAGCCGTCCGTGTGCACCAGGTCGGAGGCCCTGAAGCCCTGGTCTATGAGAGCGTCGACGTGCCGGCGCCGGGCCCGGGCGAAGTGCGCATCCGCCAGCATGCGGTCGGTCTGAACTTCATCGACGTCTATTACCGCACCGGCCTCTACAAGGCGCCGGGACTGCCCTTCATCGCCGGCAACGAGGCCTCGGGCGAGGTCACGGCGGTCGGGCCCGGCGTGACGCATTTCCATCCCGGCGACCGCGTCGCCTACTACCACAATCTCGGTGCCTATACCGGCGAGCGCAACATCCCCTGGGAGAAGCTGGTCAAGCTGCCCGACCACATCACCCACGAGCAGGGCGCCGTGCTGATGCTGAAGGGGCTCACGGTGTGGTATCTCCTGCACAAGACCTTCAAGGTCGAGCCGCATCATCGCGTGCTGATCCACGCCGCTGCCGGCGGCATCGGCCTCTTGGCCTGCCAATGGGCGAGCGCGCTCGGGGCCCACGTCATCGGCACCGTCGGCTCGCGCGAGAAGGCCGAGCTTGCGGAGGCCAATGGATGCGACCACGTCATCCTCTACAACGAGGAAGACTTCGTCGCGCGCGTCAAGCAGATCAGCCGCAACGAGGGTTGCGACGTCGTCTATGACGGCGTCGGCAAGGCGACCTTCCCGGGCTCGCTGTCCTGCCTGAAGCCGCGCGGCATGTTCGTCTCGTTCGGCAATGCCTCCGGCCCCGTGCCGCCGTTCGCGATCGCCGAGCTCAACAATCACGGCTCGCTGTTTGCGACGCGGCCGAAGCTCAACGACTATGTCGGCAAGCGCTCGGAATTGCTGGAAGGCGCCGACACGCTGTTCGCCGCCGTCATCAACGGCAAGCTGCACGTGCCGATCAACCACGCCTACGCGCTGAAGGACGCCGCGAAGGCGCATATCGATCTGGAAAGCCGCAAAACGACGGGCGCGTCGATCTTGAAGCCGTAGTTCTTCCGTCATTGCGAGCGAAGCGAAGCAATCCAGAATCTTTCCACGGAGGCAGACTGGATTGCTTCGTCGCATCAGCGCAAAATTGCTTCGCAACTTTGTCGCGAGCTCCTCGCAATGACGAACCTCACGCCACCCGCCGTGCCGCGCCGGCCTTGGTCAAAATCCCGTCGAGACAATCGATCATCTCGGCGATCTCTCCCTTCGTGACGTTCAGCGACGGCATGAACCGCAGCGTGTCGAGCTGTGGCGCGTTGAGGAGCACGCCGGCTTCGAACGCTTGCGCAACGATGCCGGGCGCCATCGGCAGCTTGAGGTCGAGCGCGAGCAAGAGCCCGCGTCCCCGCACGCCGCCGAGACCATGCCGGGCCGAGACCTTTTGCAACTCGCTTTCGAGCAGGAGGCCGGTCTCGGTGACCCTCTTCAGAAAGTCGGGCTTGCTGACCTCCTGAAGCACCGCAAGCCCCGCCGCGCACATGATCGGGTTGCCGTTGAACGTGCCGCCCTGATCGCCGTGCGCGAAGCAGGAGGCGCGTTCGGTCGCAAGCAGAGCGGCGAGCGGCACGCCGCCGCCGATGCCCTTGCCGAGCGTCATGATGTCGGGCGAAATCCCCGTGTGCTCGTAGTGAAAGAGCTTTCCGGTCCGGCCCATGCCGGTCTGGATCTCGTCGAAGATCAAGAGCAGACCGTGCGCCTCGGTGAGCGCGCGCAGCTCTTGCAGGAACTGATCGCTCGCCGGCCACACGCCTGATTCACCCTGGATCGGCTCGAGCATGACAGCGATGGTGTTGTCGTTGATCAGCTTTTCGACCGAGGCGATGTCGTTGAGCTTGGCCTTCTTGAAGCCGGCGACCTTGGGCTCGAACAGCGGTTCGAACGCCTTCTTGCCGGAGGCCGACATGGTCGCAAGCGTCCTTCCGTGGAAGCCGCCTTCGAAGCTGATGATCTCGAACGCGCCGTTCCTGTGCAGGCTGCCGTATTTGCGCGCCAGCTTGATCGCGCCCTCATTGGCTTCCCCGCCCGAGTTGGCAAAGAACACCTGATCGAACGCGCTGCCATCGACCAGCGCCTCGGCAAGCTTCAGGCTCGGCTCGTTGTAGAACGCCGGGCTTGGCGTCAGCAGCCGCTTGGCCTGCGCGGCCAGCGCATCGGCGATCGCGGGCGGCGAGTGGCCGAGGCAGTTGACGGCCCAGCCCTGCACGAAATCGAGATAGCGCTTGCGGCTGTCGTCCCAGAGGTAGGAGCCGGCGCCGCGGACGAACACGGCCTTGGGCCGTGCAGTGATGTCCATCAGCGCATCATACGGATGGGTGGCGGTGGTCATGTCGAACTCCTCTGGAGGCGGGTGGAAAAGACGCGCGAAAAAGCAAGAAGGCCGCACTTTGCGGGTGCGGCCTTCTCGAAAACTCTGCTGAATTCAGACGATCAGCGGCGTCGTCGGACATGGCGCAACCCATCATCGTCGCGGGTGCGACGACGGAAAGCTGCGCGGCGGTGGGTCCGAGAGTTGATCATGGGGCGCGTCCCTACAGCCGAACGGCATGGCTTGTCAAGCGGACGGTTTGCGAAACACTCGCCCGGCGTGCATCGGTCAGGTCGGATGCGCAGCCTTTTCGGCGCCGTCGTCACCCCAATCCGCGTCAGCAATCGCAGTGTCTATGAGCTCGCCGCGCATCAGCTTGAGCGGCGATGACCAGTACAACGCGATGTTGTGGAACAGATCGGTCAGCACCTTGAACATCCACACCAGTCCGGTCGTGACGTCGCGCCTTGCGAAGAGCTGGATCATGCGGGCAAGCCCTCCACCGATGCCGATGGCGAGCCAGAGCGCACCGACGTGGCGGATGAAGTCCAACCGATCGGCCGGCGGAACGAACAGACCGAACAGCGTCGGATAGACGTACAGCGCGATCGGCGCGCTGCCCCAGACCAGGAGCAGGATGATCTTGCGGGTCTGGTTGTATCCGACCTTGACCGCTTCCTTGTATTCGTTGCTGACGTCGTTGACGGCGTCATAGCCGTTCGGCTCGAAGAAGAAGTGCCCGGTTTGCCGTGTTAGCATCGCGAGCCAACCGATCAGGCCCGCGAGCGCCGGATCCTTAAAAAGGAGCGCGTAGCAGCCGAGGAAAATCACGGCGCTAATCAGGTGCAGCGTCTGGTTGACGGTGCTCTGGTGGTAGAAGCGATAATCGTCGAAGCGCTGCGTGCGCAGCATGTCCGAGAGACGGCTCATCCTCATTCCTCGCTCGCGTTGAAAGCGCGGGCAGAGTTAGGCCGAGTCCGTGACCCCTGCGTGAATGCACTATAGTGTCACATTGCTCGCGCGTGCCGTCGCGCGCTTTGCATCGCGGCAGCGGAAACCACGAAGATGCGGATGGGATCAGAGCGCCGGCACATGCAGTCCGCTCCCAATACCGGCCGTTTTATCCCATTTCATCGCTCGACCCGCAGAAACCATCGCGCCGCTGGCGCGTTTGTGATCGAGGCACGCGAATTGGTTCGAACCGGACGCATGGCGGCTCAGACCAAGAGGGACGGGACCAACCAGACAGTTTCAGCCTTGTCCGACACGCCTTATCCAATCGACCTCGACAGCATTCGCGGCGCATTTCCGCCGGGCATCGAGGCGCCATCCCTGCTGCTCGACTTCGCCGGATGGCTGAAGGGGCGGCCCTGGGGCAGCGTCGGCTGCTTCTCGCTGCAGGGCCAATTCTCCGATCATGCGCCGATCGTCGACGGCAGTCCCTTGCGCGACAGGTTCTCGCTGTTCATGCGGTTGCCGGATGGCTCGGCAGTCGGCGGCTGGTATGGCGCCGGTCTCGACCGCGACAATCCGCCGATCGTGGGGCTGGGATCGGAGGGCGACTACGAATTGCTGGCGCCGAGCCTCGACGGGCTGCTCGCAAAACTGACGTCGCAGCAATTCGACAACGCCTGGAGCGATCTGAAGCCGCATGACGAAGTCGAGTGCCAGACGGTCGAACTCGCGCAGTGGCTCGCTGGCCGGCCGACAGGCGAAGGAGCGACGTCCGACGAAATATCGTCGGAGCTGCCCGACTTCCGCGGCTTCGTGGAGAAGTGGAGCCGCGATCGCGAGGACTATTGGGCCAATCACCGCCTGATGGTCGAGCTCGGCTGGCGGCTCGCGGCGCATCTGCCGAAGGGCAAGAAGCCCTGGGACCAGACGCGCTTCGAGATCGCAATCGTCGGCAAGCAGTACGAGGCGCGCGTCCTTTCGCGCGTGCCGCAGCCATTCGAGGAAGCGGCCTCGATCGAATCCCTGCTGCGCGATTTGCGAGAACAGATGCGCCGCGCGCAGCCCGAGCTCGGACTGTGGTACGCGATGCATTTCGGGCTCTATGCCGACGGCCGGATCATGCCGAGTTTCGAATACGATGTGCGTCCGACCATTGCCGGCGAGCCGGCAAAATTATCCGAGGCACAGGCCGATCTCGCCCGCGCACCGCGTCCGGAGCGCTGGGTGCCGAAATGGCTGGTTTGACTGCATCCACGCCGTCATTGCGAGGAGCCCTTGCGACGAAGCAATCCAGAATCTTTCCGTAGAGGGATTCTGGATTGCTTCGCTGCGCTCGCAATGACGGAATCAGAACCCCGCGACGCTGCCGTGCAGGTCGTACGCGTCGGCGCGCTCGATCTTGGCGGTGACGATCTCGCCGACGCGCAAGGGGCGGCGGCTGGAGAGATAGACCGCGCCGTCGATCTCGGGCGCATCGGCCTTGGAGCGGCCCTTGGCCACCGTCGGGCCGACCTCGTCGATGATGATTTGCTGGCGCGTGCCGACCTTGCGCTTCAGCCTGCGCGCGGAAATCTTCTGCTGGCGGGCCATCAGCGCGTTGTAGCGCTCCTGCTTGACCTCTTCCGGCACGGGGTTCTCGATCGCGTTCGATGTGGCGCCGGCAACCGGCTCGTATTTGAAACAGCCGACGCGGTCGATCTCGGCTTCATCCAGCCAGTCGAGCAGATAGGCGAAGTCGGCATCGGTCTCGCCGGGGAAGCCGACGATGAAGGTGGAGCGCAAGGCGAGATCGGGACATTCCTCGCGCCAGCGCTTGATGCGCGCGAGCGTCTTGTCCTGCGCCGCCGGGCGCTTCATCGCCTTCAGCACCTCGGGGCTCGCATGCTGGAACGGGATGTCGAGATAGGGCAATACCTTGCCCGCATTCATCAGCGCGATGGCTTCGTCGACATGGGGGTAGGGGTAGACATATTGCAGCCGGACCCAGGCCCCTAACTCGCCGAGCTCGCGCGCGAGGTCGAGGAATTTGGCGCGGACCTGGCGATCCTTCCACGGGCTCTCGGCGTATTTGAGATCGACGCCATAGGCCGAGGTGTCCTGCGAGATCACCAGCAATTCCTTGACGCCGGCACCGACCAGGCGCTCGGCCTCGCGCAGCACATCGTTGGCGGGGCGCGAGACGAGATCGCCGCGCAGCTTCGGGATGATGCAGAAGGTGCAGCGATTGTTGCAGCCCTCGGAGATTTTCAAGTATGCGTAGTGGCGCGGGGTCAGCTTGATGCCCTGCGGCGGCACCAGGTCGAGATGCGGATTGTGGGCCGGCGGCAGCGCACGGTGCACGGCATCCAGCACGCTCTCATATTGCTGCGGGCCGGTGATGGAGAGCACGCCGGGATAGGCCTGCTCGATCTGCTCGGGTTCCGCACCCATGCAACCTGTTACGATCACCTTGCCGTTCTCGGCCATGGCCTCGCCGATCGCCGACAGCGATTCCTGCTTGGCGCTGTCGAGGAAGCCGCAGGTGTTGACGATGACGATGTCGGCCCCGTCATGCTTGCGGGCGAGCTCGTAGCCCTCGGCGCGCAGGCGCGTGATGATGCGCTCGGAATCCACCAATGCCTTGGGACACCCGAGCGATACGAAGCTGACCTTGGGCGCAGCCGTCTGATCCATATCTAAAACTGCCTGATTGACGGGCCTGAGCTAGTCCCAATTGCCCACAATTACAACCCTTTGCAGGGCGTTCCGGCGTGCTATGGATGAATCACTGGTGGTGAGTGAGCTATGAGCGCCGAACAGTCGCCCAAAATCGTGATCGTCGACGAGAGCCCGATCCGGGCTGCGATCCTGGAGGAGGGGTTGCGGGAGGCCGGATTCACGCAGGTCGTCCATATCCGCGAGATGCAGAGCCTGCTTGCCCGTATTTATGCGGTCGACCCCGACATCATCCTGATAGATCTGGAGAACCCCAGCCGCGACGTGCTGGAGGCGATGTTCCAGGTCAGCCGCGCCGTGAAGCGGCCGATCGCGATGTTCGTCGACCAGAGCGATTCCGCCTCGATCCAGGCCTCGGTCGAGGCGGGGGTATCCGCCTACATCGTCGATGGGCTGAAGAAGGAGCGCATCAAGCCGATCCTCGACCTCTGCGTGTCTCGCTTCAACGCCTTCGCCAAGCTGCAGGAGGAGCTGGAGCGCACCAAGTCGCAGCTCGAGGACCGCAAGATCATCGAACGCGCCAAGGGCATCCTGATGAAGGTGAAGGGGCTGACCGAGGACGAGGCCTATGTGCTGCTGCGCTCCACGGCGATGCGCGAGAAGAAGAAAATCGGCGAGATCGCGCAGTCGATCATCACCGCGTCGGAGATGCTGAAATGACTGCTCCCCTCCGCATCGGGTTCATCCCGCTGGTCGATGCCGCCGCCCTGATCGTTGCCGTCGACAAGGGGTTCACCGCCGCCGAAGGGCTCGACGTCGAGCTGGTGCGCGAGGTCTCCTGGTCCAACGTCCGCGACAAGCTCAATATCGGCCTGTTCGACGCCGCGCATCTGCTCGCGCCGGTGGCGATCGCGTCCTCGCTCGGGCTCGGCCACGTCAAGGTGCCGATCGCCGCGCCTTTCAATCTCGGCATCAACGGCAACGCGATCACGGTCTCGCCGGCGCTGCATACGGCGCTGATGGAGGAGATCGATGGCGACCGCTTCGATCCGCTCGCCACCGCCAAGGCGCTGGCGCGAGTGGTCGCCAAACGCCGCAAGGCCGGCGCGGATCCGCTGACCTTCGGCATGACCTTCCCGTTCTCGACCCACAATTACCAATTGCGGTTCTGGATGGCGGCGGCCGGTGTCGATCCCGATGAGGACGTGCGCCTCGTCGTGCTGCCGCCGCCCTACATGGTCGACAGTCTCAAGAGCGGCCATGTCGACGCATTCTGCGTCGGTGCGCCCTGGAACTCGATCGCGGTCGATCTCGGCATCGGCCACATCCTGCATTTCGTCTCCGACATCCTGGCTCGCGCGGCGGAGAAGGTCCTGGCCGTCCGCCAGGTCTGGGCCGACAAGCATCCGGACGTGGTCGCTAGCCTGGTGCGCGCGGCAGTGAAGGCGGCCGAGTTCATCGAGCATCCGGAAAACCGGATCGAAGCGGCGCGGATTCTGGCGCAACCCGAGCGGATCGGCGTCGATGCCGAAGTCGTCCAGCGCACCCTCACGGGACGCCTGAAGATTTCGCCGGACGGTACCTTCCGCGAGAGCGGCCGCTATCTCCTGGTCGGACGCGAGGAGGCAGGGCGCCCCGATCCGGTCCAGGCCGCCTGGCTCTATGCGCAGATGGTGCGGTGGGGGCAGGCGGCCTTGAGCCCCGATGGCGTCAAGACCGCCATGGCGGTGTTCAGGCCCGACCTTTACGACGCGGCCCTCGGCCGCCGCCCGCCCGAGGAGGCCCCGGCGGCATTTGGGGCCTTCGCCGGGCCTGTATTCGATGCCAACAACATTTTGGGGCACCTTGAGGCCTTCGAAGTGGGGCGTTGGAAGGCCTGATTCGTCGCTGCATAAGTTTTAGGCAATTTGGCTAACCGACTAAATTTTGAGCCAAGTGCTCGAATTTCATGAGCCACTCTGGGCCGGAATGTTCCGGGATCTCAGCTAACTCCTCGAAATCACGACATCTTTCATTTCGTGGAAGCTGGCACGCAACTTGAATGTTGCACTGCGGCCAGCTTGTCACAGGTGACTGCTGAGCCAAGTCCCGCAGCAACGAAGCTGATCGGACCGTTGGGTGGCTAGGCCGGCTCTCGAGCCAGCAAGGTGCCTTTCGGGTCGCGCCAATTTCCGTCGATGCCACCTCGGTGGCCGCAGGAGCTTCGTTACCGACCATGAAAATCGATACGCTCGCAGTCGACTTTACCGACGAGCAGAAACGCTATCTCGAAGGCTTCACGACCGGTCTGCAGATCAGCCGGGTCGGTCGCGGTCTCGGCGGCAGCAGTGCCGGCAAGGCGAACGCCGAGCCCACCGGTCCCGACGCCGTGCACATCAAGGCGCAGGACAAGGTCATCGCGTCGGGCAAGAAGCTCGCCGACCAGGAGAAATTCAAGCGCGACGAGCATCCCTTCGATGCCTATCCGCGGCTGCGCCAGCAGGCGCTCGACAACACGCCGCCGACCCCGGCGGACAATTTCCGCTGGCGCTATTACGGCATCTTCTATGTCGCGCCGACGCAGGACTCCTACATGAGCCGCCTGCGGATTCCCAACGGCATCATGAAACACTGGCAGCTGTCCGGCCTTGCCGATCTCGCCGACGAGCTCTGCGGCCCGTACAGCCACGTCACGACGCGCGCCAATCTCCAGCTCCGCGAGATCCCACCGAAGCATGCGGTCGAGCTGATCGAGGGCATCCAGGATCTCGGCCTGTGCTCGCGCGGCTCCGGCGCCGATAACATCCGCAACGTCACGGGAACGCCGACGGCCGGCATCGATCCGCAGGAATTGATCGACACGCGGCCCTATGCGCGCGAGTGGCACTATCACATCCTCAACGATCGCTCGCTCTACGGCTTGCCGCGCAAGTTCAACGTCGCCTTCGACGGCGCCGGCAGGATCGCGGTGCTCGAGGAGACCAACGACATCGCGTTTACGGCTTACGAGGTGAAGGACGGCTTCGGCGTCGAGCCAGGGGTATGGTTCCGGCTTGGTCTCGGCGGCATCACCGGCCACAAGGACTTCGCCAAATATTCCGGCATCATTGTCAAGCCGGAGCAGGCGACCACTGTCGCGGATGCCATCGTGCGCGTGTTCATCGACCATGGCGACCGCACCAACCGCAACAAGGCGCGGCTGAAATACGTGCTCGACAGCATGGGCCATGACGGCTTCCTCAAGCTGGTCGAGGAGCGGTTGAAGAAGCCGTTCACGCGCGTGGCCGAAGAGGCGTTTGCGCCGCGGCCGGCCGCGGACCGCATGGCGCATGTCGGCGTGCACAAGCAGAAGCAGGACGGCCTCAACTGGATCGGCGTGTCGCTGACGCTCGGCAAGCTCACCTCTGATCAGATGCGCTGTCTCGCCAAGGTCGCGCGGGACCTCGGCGACGGCGAGATCCGCCTGACGGTTTGGCAGAACCTGCTGATCTCGGGTGTGCGCGACGAGAATGTCGAACTCGCCGTTGCCGCGATCAAGCAGATCGGGCTCGCGGTCGAGGCTTCACACATCCGCGCCGGCCTGATCGCCTGCACCGGCAATGCCGGCTGCCGCTTCGCCGCTGCGAACACCAAGCGCCACGCTGCCGAGATCGGCGACTGGTGCGAGCCGCGCGTCGCGATGGACAAGCCAGTCAACATCCACGTCACCGGCTGCCACCATTCCTGCGCGCAGCACTACATCAGCGACATCGGGCTGATCGGCGCGCGCGTGCCAGTCGGCGAGGAGGACACGGTCGAGGGCTATCACCTCTTCACCGGCGGCGGGTTCGGCCCCGACGCCGACGTCGGGCAGGAGGTCTATCACGACCTCAAGGCCGAAGACGCGCCGAAGACGGTCGAAGCACTGCTCAAGGCCTATATCGCCCATCGCTCGTCTCCCGAAGAAACCTTCCTGTCCTTTGCGCGCCGCCATGACGGCGAAACCCTGCGCAAGCTTGCCGATGCACAGGTGTCCGCATGAACCAGATCACGCCTCCGCCGAAACTCGACATCATTCCCGCCAGCGCGCCGTTCTCCGATGCGCAGCGTTCCTGGCTGAACGGCTTCTTCGCCGGGCTGCTGTCGCCTGACGTGGCCGCGCCGCTGTCGGCCGAGCAGGGCGCTGCCGTCATGCAAGGCGCCGCCGGTGACGGCGACGACGGCGAAGCGCCATGGCACGACCAGACCATGCCGATCGCGGACCGGATGAAGCTCGCCGAGGGTCGTCCCGTGCGCCGCAAGATGATGGCGGCGATGGCGCAGCAGGATTGCGGCCAGTGCGGCTACAATTGCCACGATTATTCGGAGGCGATCGCGAGCCGCAGCGAAGCGCGGCTCAACCTCTGCGTCCCCGGCGGCAAGGAAACCGCGCGGATGCTGAAGTCCCTGTACGAGGAGCTCGACAAGGCCGCAGTGGCCAAAGCGGCGGACAAAGCGGACGCTCCGGCGCCGGCCGTGACCGTGACGATCGCGGAGCCGGGCCGCTCACGCGACAACCCAGTTGCCGCGACCTTTCTGTCGCGCCGCCTGCTCAACAAGGGGAAATCGGAGAAGGAGACCTATCACATCGAGTTCGATCTCTCCGAGAGCAAGCTCGACTACGTCGTCGGCGACAGTTTTGGCGTGTTCGCGCGCAACGATGTCGGCCTCGTCGACCAGATCATCGCGCTGCTCGGCGCCTCCCACACCACCAAAGTCAACGGCAAGACGCTGCGCGAGGTGCTGATCGACGACGTCTCGCTGTCGCCGGCGCCCGATACACTGTTCGAGCTGATCTCCTTCATCACCGGCGGCGCGCAGCGCGAGAAGGCGCGAGCGCTGGCGCAGGGCGAGGATCCCGATGGCGATGCCGCCACCCTCGATGTCATGGCGGCACTCCAGAAGTTCTCGGGCACGCGGCCGCACCCGGAGGCCTTCGTCGAGGCGCTGGAGCCGCTCCAGCCGCGGCTCTACTCGATCTCGTCCTCGCACAACGCGACGCCTGGAAAGCTGTCGCTGACGGTAGACTCCGTCCGCTACGTCATTGGCAAGCGCAAGCGCCTCGGCGTCGCCTCGACCTTCCTCGGCGAACGCATTGCCGAAGGCGAGCAGCTCAACGTCTATGTGCAGAAGGCACACGCCTTCGGCCTGCCGCGGGATCCGAAGACGCCAGTTATCATGATCGGCCCCGGCACCGGCATCGCGCCGTTCCGCGCCTTTCTGCTCGATCGCAAGGCCACCGGCGCGCCCGGCAAGAACTGGCTGTTCTTCGGGCACCAGCGCAGCGATTGCGACTTCTTCTACCAGGAGGAGCTCAACGCGATGAAGACGTCGGGTCTGCTCACGCGCCTGTCGCTGGCCTGGTCGCGCGATGGCGAGAAGAAGTTTTATGTGCAGGACCGCATGCGCGAGGTCGGCCGTGAGGTGTGGACCTGGCTTGCCGAAGGCGCGCATCTCTACATCTGCGGCGATGCCAAGCGCATGGCCAAGGACGTCGAGCGTGCGCTGGTCGACATCGTCGCCCAGTTCGGCGCGCGCTCGACCGACGAAGCCGTCAGTTTCGTCGCCGAGCTCAAGAAGACCGGCCGCTTCCAGGCTGACGTCTACTAAGCCTGCTGTCACCACACCGTCATCCGGGCCGGTTCCAACTGGCTCGGATTTGAACGAATAAGATTCTCGGAACCCGCACGTAGAGAGAATTTGCATCTGCGATGTGGCGTCGTCAGAGAAGGCGCATCGCTATTTGCGCCGCTGTCTTGCCTCCCGCCCTGGTTGATCCTTCATACTCCCGCGAATGGAGCGTTGGAGATCGACCATGCGCGAACTATCGGCGGAAGCCAGGCTACACTTCTACGCGCGCTCGCTCTCGCGGCGGACCGGGGCGAGCATGCATCATGTCGCGCTCTATAGCGCGTTTGCCGTCATCGCGGCGATCGTGTTCGGCACGCTCTCGGTGCATCCGTTCTGATGCTCTCGTAGGGTGGGCAAAGGCGCGCCTTCGCGCGCCGTGCCCACCATCCCTCAACACACGAGATCGACATGGTGGGCACGCTCCGCTTTGCCCACCCTACGGCACCTGTTGTGCCTCACCCGCGCTTGAACGGTGCGACCTCGATCCCCGCATTCTTCAACGCCTGACGCACACTGCGCGCGATCTCGACCGCGCCGCGCGTATCGCCGTGGATGCAGACCGTGTCGGTGCGCATCTTGATCACCTTGCCTGTCACCGACACCACCGCGTCGTCCTGCACCATGCGCACGACGCGCTCGGCGATCGCGTTGGCATCGTGCAGCACCGCGCCGGGCTTCTTGCGCGAGACGAGATTGCCGTCGTCCTCATAGGCGCGGTCGGCGAACACCTCGTGCACCATCGGCAGGTTGGCCGCTTCGCCGGCCTTCACCAGCTTCGAATTGGCGAGCACGACGAAGATCAGGCTGGGATCGACCGCCTTGATGCCGGCGGCGATCGCCTTCGCCGTCATGTCGTCCTCGCAAGCGACGTTGGAGAGGGCGCCATGCGCCTTCACATGGGTAACCTTGTGGCCGGCCGCGGTCGCGATCGCCTGCAACGCGCCGATCTGGTAGGCGACGAGGTTTTCGATCTCGGAGGCCTTCAGGCCCGCGATCGGATGCCGGCCAAAGCCGTGCAGATCGCGGTAGCCCGGATGCGCGCCGACCGAGACGCCGCGCGCCTTCGCGAGCTCCACCGTCCGGCGCATGATGTCGGGGTCGCCGGCGTGGAAGCCGCAGGCGACATTGACCGAGCTCGCCAGCTCGATCATGGCGGCGTCATTGCCCATCTCCCACGCGCCAAAACCTTCGCCGAGGTCGCAATTGAGATCGATCGTCTTCATGGGTGCTCTCCGCCTCTGGTCTTTGTTGCCGTTTACGGTTCCGTTGCGACCTGCCACGTCCCGGCGTCGACGGCGCTCACGGCATAGCCCGCAACATTAGCATCGCTGAGCGCCTCGATGTTGAGCGCGACGGTGTCGGCAGAGCGCAGGCGATCGGGCAGGCTGCGGATCAGCTGCGCGAACTTGCGCGCCTCGTCCTGCGCCTCGGCCATGCTGACGGCCTTGAAGCGGAACGCGGTTCCCGCCGAGGTCTGCGCCAGCCGGCCGACATCGGCCGTGATCACGGTTGCGATCTTCGGATAGCCGCCGGAGGTGCCGCGATCCATCATCAGCACGATCGGCGCACCGTTGCCGGGCACCTGGATGCTGCCGTTGACGGTGCCGTCGGAGACGATGTTGTGGCCGTGCAGATGCTTGATCACGGGGCCCTCGAGCCGGTAGCCCATGCGGTCGGAGGTCGCCGAGATCTTCCACTCGCTGTCCAGGAACAGCGCCTTGTTGGCGTCGTCGAACTCGTCGTCCTGCGGACCCAGCAGAACACGGATCGGGCCGCTCACGGGCTTCGGCAACTCGATCCGCAATTCGCTCGCGCCGCTGGCGGCATCGACGCTGAACTCATCGCTGGCCTGCAGCGGGCGCGGGTAGGGGCTGCCGAGGCCCGCGCGCGCATTCACGGCGAGGCTGCCGAACACCGCCTCGCCCTTGATGGCGCCTTCGATTGCGAGATAGGTGAAGGCGCCGCCGCGGGCAAAGCCCAGCGTCAGCGTCTCGCCATCCTTCAAGGTCACCGATGTGTCCATCGCGATCGGATTTCCGGCGATATCCGCATTGCGCGGCGCGCCTGAAATCGCGACACGCACGGCACCATCACGGGCGGTGAAGGAGGCGCCGAACGGGCCGATCTCGACTGCGGCCGCAAACGGCCCGTTGCCGACAAGCGTGTTTGCCGCAGCAAGCGACAGCCGGTCCATCGCCCCGCTCACCGTCAGGCCGTAGCGCTGCGCGCCGTGGCGGCCGCCATCCTGGACCGAGCTTGCAGGGCCGATGCTGGCGACGACGAGCCGGCTCATGCGACCACCTGCTCGGCGATGATCTCGCCGGCTTCCGCAGCGCGGTCCAATTCCTCGAACGTCTTGTGGTCGATGGCGAAAAACGTCACGCGATCACCGGGTTCGGTGAGGAAGGTCGGATTGCGGTGGAGCTGATAGGTTCTGACAGGCGTGCGGCCCAAAAGGTGCCAGCCGCTCGGGGCAGCCAGGCATTGGATCCCGGCCTGGACGCCGCCGATCGAGATCGTGCCGGCCGGCGTCAGCACGCGCGGATTCTGCCGCCGCGACATATGGAGGGATTTGTCGAGGCCGCTGAGATAGGACCAGCCCGGCGTGAAGCCGATCATGGCGACCTTGTAGTCGCCGGCAACGTGGCGGGCGACAATGTCGTCCGGCGTGGTGCTCAGCGCCTTGGCGACATCCTCGAGATCGATGCCGTGCTCGCCGCCATAGGCGACGGGAATGCGCCAGCGGCGCGCGTTTGTCGCCGGCGGCAACTTCTGGCTGGCGAGCGCGATCAGCTTGTCGCCGAGCGCATCGAAACCGATTTTGCCGGGATCATAGTGCACCAGCAGCGAACGATAGGTCGGCACGGCTTCAGTGATGCCGTCGATCGGGCTTGCTGCAAGCGCCTTGTCGAGCGCCAGCACGCGCTGGTTGGCATCGTCATCGATGGTGCGGCTGAACTCGACCGTGACGGCGCTGTCGCCACTGGGCAGAAGGCGGGGCGGGGGAAGCGTCGCGGCCATGAGCTGTCGAAATCGGGCTTCTGAAGAATGCGGCCCCCGGCGTTCGAGTTCCGCTTCTTCCTGCTTCGCGTAAATGCGTCCGCAAGTCCAATAAATTAATGCTGGGGGAAGCGATAAGGCCTTGTTATCGCGTCGCATAATAGCCCAGCGGCCCTGCGTTATTGCTAGCCTCTTGGCCCTTGACGCAAGGGCTGCGGCTCGCAAGATGCGCGCGTTCTTTCCCGCCCATCCGGAGCTCGTCTGTTTCCATGTCGCTGTCCCCCGAAGCCCGCAAGACCCTCGCCGGCATCACCACTGCCACCATCACCACGGTCCTGCTGAAGAAGGGCCTGCGCAATGTGTGGATGCGCGGCGCGCGGCCGCTGCGCCCGGGCCTGCCGCGCCTGGTCGGTCCGGCCTTCACCCTGCGCTTCGTGCCCGCGCGCGAGGATCTGGCGACGCCGGAATCCTGGTCGTCGCCGATCTCGACCCGCACCGCGATCGAGGCGATGCCCGAAGGCTGCATCGCCGTGGTCGATGCCATGGGCATCACCGATGCCGGTATCTTCGGCGACATCCTCTGCGCGCGCATGGTCAAGCGCGGCGTGACCGCGCTCGTCACCGACGGCGTGGTGCGCGACGTCGAGGGCGTGCTCGGCACCAATCTTCCGGTCTGGTGCGACGGCTATGCCGCGCCCCCTTCCGTTGCGGGCCTGACCTTCGTCGGCTGGGGCGAGCCGATCGGCTGCGGCGGCGTCGCCGTTTTCCCGAACGACATCGTGGTCGCCGACCAGGACGGCTGCGTGCTGATCCCGCAGGCGATGCTCGATCACGTGCTCGCCGAGGGCGTCGAGCAGGAGCGGATGGAAGCCTGGATCGTCAACGAGGTGAACAACGGCGCCGTGCTGCCGGGCCTCTATCCCATGAACGCCGAGACCAAGGCGCGCTACGCCGCCAGCAAGAAGTAATCGGGAAGCAGCGAGGTAATCCCAATGGAAATCACTGTTGCAGGCACGCGGCCGACCCGCCGCGCGCCCAATGAACACTTCACCGGCACCGTGTGGCAGGACCCCGTCATCATGGCGCCCGCGCCGGCACGGCTGAACTGCTCGCGCGTCGCGTTCGAGCCGGGCGCACGCACCAATTGGCATCACCATCCGCTCGGGCAGACGCTCTACGTCGTCTCCGGCGTCGGCCGCGTCCAGTCCAAGGGCGGCCCGATCCGCGAGATCCGCCCCGGCGACACCGTGTGGATTCCGCCGGGCGAATTGCATTGGCACGGCGCGTCGCCGACCAACGGCATGTGCCACATCGCCATGCAGGAAGCGCTCGACGGCGTCTACTCGACCTGGCTGGAGCCGGTCACCGACGCGGAGTATGGGGCGGCGGTCGGCTAGTCCCGTGCCCCGGACAAGACGCATCGCCCTTGGCGATGCGTCGCCGATCCGGGGCCCAGACTCTTCCGAGCGATTGACACTGCTGGGTCCCGGCTCAGCGTCACGGCATTTCGCGCCGCGCCGCGTCCGGGACGCAAGACCTACATCCGCTCCGCCGTCCACGTCCCCGTGCACATGGCGCCGCGCCATGTGCCGGAGCCTGACGTGCCGCTGAGCCGGCCGAAGCCGACGGCGCGCTTGATGCCGGTGCTCAAGGTGACGTTGATGTTGCCGGCATCGGCGACGCGGCCCGACGCCGTCACCGCGGCGCTGCTTGATGCGATCTGACCATTGTTGATTCCGATCGCGACGGTCGCGCCGTTGCCGCAGGTCTCGCTCGATGACGAAATGCGGACATTCCATGTGCCGTCGAAGCTGGTCGATGCTGCATTCGCCTGTCCGCAGAGCAGGGCGATGGCCCAGATCGCAGCAAAAATACCCTCGCAAAGACGTCGCATGACACGCCCCCTTGGCTGAACCTGCGGGGCATCGTGTCACAACACGGGGCGGACCGATGTGAGGAGTGTCACGCATACGGTCGGACGGTGCCAACGCGATCGTGTCCGGGCGCCGTCTCATCAGCCAGGCAGCGCCGTGAAAGGGCTCGTTCGTGCCATCACTTTGTTGTCACGGCGCGATTGATCACGCGCGCCAGCGAGACGGCAGAGTTTGTGTCGACCAGGGGGGCTTTGCCAACTGTTTTTCGCAATGCGAACGCCTCGGACGCAAAAAGCTTGTCCGGATCCTCCGGGGCATCCTTGATGCCGGTGAGCAGGCGGATTTGCATGCCCTTCAGGAGCTCTGTCACGGCCGGCTTGGCGATTGTCTTGTCGTTGGGGTCGGCCAGAAGTGCCTCTTCCCAGCCGCGGTGAGCATTTTTCGGTGTCACGCGCTCCACGAGCTTATCGTAGCTGGTCTGGTAGGCGCCGATGGCCACGAGACGATCGCTTTCGGCGAGTTCAGGCGACGTTATCACCTCGGCGCGCAGAGTCAGCATCTGTTCGTCCGCACGCTCTAATTCCCGCTTCATGATGCTGCTTGCAACATCCTGCCAGTGTCGATGAAATCCGAGCTGCGTGAGAGGATTGATCGAGTCCGGCCCGTCGGGCAGCAGGCTGGCTGTGAACTCGATGGCCAGGAGGCAATAGTCCAATCCAGACACACGCTGGCCGTCCAGCAGCAATCGGTCGTCGGTAACCACCAGTCGCTTGGCAACCGCTTCTTCGAGATCGGAACCCGCAACCAGGAGATAACCGCTGCGGCCAAGCGCATTCCCGTCGGCATACGAGAACAAGGGTGTGACGATGTTGAGTCCGAACAGGCCGGCGACTCGGTCGTAGATCTTTTCAGCCACACGCAACCCGTCTGAAACGCCCGGCGCGAGCCCAGTCTGCGTGGTCAGGTCGGCGGCCAATTGCAGGACCTGCTGCGCGACATCGTGAAACGGAAGGCGGAAGAGCCCGACAAACAGAGACAAGTTGTCCTGCTTCATGGGCGCGCGCCTGACCGCGTAGATATTCTTGAAGTCGACATAACCTGGAGCAGCACCGGCTGCCTTCAGCTGAGCGGCGATCTCGTCATTGCTCAAGATCGTGGGCCGGCGCTGACGCCCGTCGCCGAAGCTGAACTCGGTGAGTACGACGCCGAGCGGAAGGAACGAGCTGAAGAACTTGCCGCCATCTCGCAAGCCCATTTCGACCATACGCACGCCGAAGTAGCTCGCTTCGGGCACGAAGGTCTGTCCCGTTGTCACCGCATTGCCGCCGGTCGAAGCGACGTAGCCGACATATGGGCGCCGCAACTCGCGGCTCGCCCAGTGTTCCACGACGTTCTTGAGTGTGGCCCAGACTGTCATGACATTCTTCCATTGCGGGCTGTTCACTGGCAGCGTGCTGCCCAATCGGTCGACTGCGCCAGCAGGATCGGTGAAAGCCAGATCGGGCTTTCTTCGTCGTAGTTCAGGCTTTCCCACGATGCGCGACACGCTTTCCGGAATGCGAGGCAAACGGACCGCGTCCTGTAGAGTTCGTCGTAGAACTCTTTGGCGAATTGCGGCGCGCGTTCGTCCTCGACATTCCATCGGAAGCCCAGAGCATAGGGGATTCCGTTCATCACCAGTTGCTGAACGCAGCCCTTCGAGATGCCACGGCAGGCTGAGAGGTAGACGAGAGTCGTCGTTGACAGGCCGTCGGATGCCGCCACCCTGTCGAGTTTCAGGCCGACCGCTTGCTGCGGTTGCATTCCGGGAAGGACGAGGGTCGCGGTTTGCTGGCCATCGCTCCAGGCGTGACCGGCGTAGTGGAGAATGGTCGGCCGAAATGCGTCGAGCTGCTTCAGCAAGTAGGGGGCGGCCTCGCCCGGAGGGGCGTCCGACAAGTTGACGATCTTCAAATCGAAACAGCCCGCGGCGCCCAGCTTTTTCACATGCTCCAGTTCGGTATCGATATTGCCAAGCTTATCGAATTTCTTGCCATCGCAGATCGCGCTGTCGAGCTTCAGATCGGGATGTTCGCCGATCTGAGAGCGAACGAACATCAGTTTTGCGCCCGGTCTGATCCGCGCTCGCTCACTGGCCCTTCCACGGACAAAGGATGGAATGCGCCGGACAATCGGCGCATAGAGGAGCACGAATGGCCCATTTTCCTCCGAGAGATAACGGACACTCGCCTCGAAGGGCACCGGATAAAAGCCTGCGTCGCTGATGACGAATCGGAACGACAGTCCCACCAGCCCGCCCGCGGACTTCTCGATCTGCGAGAACAGATGTTCGCCGATCGCTTTTACAACGAAGCTCTTGAACAGGCGTGTTCCGACGTCCCGCGTTTGGCCGAGCCAATTGTTCAGCGGCATCTCATCGCGCGCATAGGTTTGAGCGGCAGACTTGAGGTCATCGAGATCGCTGATGGTGTTCCAGCGAAGCATCGGAGAGCCGTCTTCACCCGTTCCGAGCCGGCATTCCACCTTGGCGCTCTGAATTTCGATCTCGATCACGCGGAACGCGCCCGGAATGGCATTCGTCTCGTCGGGACGACCGGTGAGCATCGCAATGAACGGGCGCAAGATCCGATGTCGGTGCAGCTGCAGCGCGTCCATCGGCAGGATCAACGCATTGCCTGCTGCTCTGCACTCTTCCTCCAGGTCCGCGCAGGTTCCGAATGAGGGTGCGATGACCAGCACGGAGGTGTGCGGGTCTTGGGCCAAAACGACGGTGTTGAGCACGTGCTTCGCGCCGAGCGTCGTACGTGTGTCGTAAACGGCGCTCGGGTCGGTCGGCAACCGCGCATCGAGCACGAGCAACTCGGTCTCATTCGCGATGAGCCACTCACTCGTCTGGTCCGGGGTCATCAGAGGCTTGTCGTACAAGTCCTCCAGGGCCACTCCCGCCGCGAGCAGATGTCCCCGTAGCGTTTCGAACATGTTTGGTTCGGCGGTGGCTATGGCAATCTTTGCTGTCATACCGGTGCCTCCTGCGCGCACAATGGCAGGTTGAACTCGAACCCCACGCCGTCCAAATCGGTCAGAGTGCCGTCGTGCTGCTCGGCAGCCTTGCGTATCGCCTCGACCGCGACGCTGGCCATCTGCCGTGCTCGGCGCTGGCTCTGTTCGATTGGATCCGCCGCCGACGGAGCCAGGGTGTCGGCGATCGTAGCGGGCAAGCGCATGGACACCGAGAGGCGATGCGGCGGCCGTTCCGCGATCGTCACTGTCAACTTGTCGTTCGGCGTGATGCGCAACAACAGGAGGGAGCTGAGGGCGGAACGAAACGCAAAGCTCAACCTCTTCGTCCACCCCTGGACCAACAGGGGCCGGCGCATCGCAATCTCGTCGACGAGGTGGATCGCGTCACGATCTTCGACTGGAACGCTCTCGACCTCGTGATAGAGCACCTCTAATGCGTCGAATTGCTCGGGAGCCTCCTGCGGCGTCTGCTGCACGGTAAGACGATCGGACAGACGTTCGAAAGTCAGATCGGCCCTTAGCAGGTGATTGGCGGCCTGCTCGAGCAGATCGGCGCAATTTCTCATGAGGTCTGGCTTGCTCAGGATCGACGCGGCGCCTCGCAGCAAGCCGTCGGCCATCAACAGCGGGGCGCGCGTCTCGCGCGCAACGGCCGTGACAGTCTCCTCCAGATAGCCCCAGTCGCTCTCCCGACTTTGGTCGGCAAGGCTGGTGAACAGCCAGAGCTGATGACCATAATCGTCATTCAACGGCTCGCGATTTGCGAGAGCGGTCAGCTCGGTACGCGGCGCAGCGCCGATCGCCAAGTGTATGCGAAGACGGTGCTGGATCCCGGACTTCGACAGTTGCATGGAATCGTCGTCCCGGGCGCCAAATGACGAGAGCTTCTTGTCACGCGCCTGGCCGAAGATGTTCGCCGCTGCACCATTCAGATGGCAGATCGTCCCAACGGCGTCCACGATCACGGCCGCCTGCTCGATTCTATTCATGAGCGCGTGCTCGATCGCTTCGTGCCAGCGAGCCGCAAAGATCTGCTCACAGTCGGCGGCGAGGCCACTTGCCGCGTCCCGATCAGGCCCACGGAACGCGTTCAGCTCCGATGATTCCATATCCAGAATCAGTTCGATCTTGCCATTCACGAACAGGGGGACGGTCATGGCCGAACGTTGATCGGGTGCGGTTTTGATGAAGCCGTAGTTCCGCTCGGTATCGCTGATGTCAGGAACAACCAGAATGTCCCGCTCGGCCAGGCATCTGCCCAGCATGCCGTTGGACAGCTCCTGAGTGTATTCGGCCTTGCGGTCAGCTGCTTTCACAAGCAGGTTTCGGTCGTTCTTGACGTGCTCGGCGACCAGCACGAACTTGCCGCGCAGGCGATCGACGCGGAACACGCCGACATACTCCCAGCCCAGGCATTTCGTGGTGCCTGTGGCCAGCAGCTCGGCGATGGCGCGTGCACTCGGTGCCTTGTTCAAATCGTCCTTGAGTTTGCGCAAGGCGCGCGCCTGAGCATGTTCCATCGCGGCGTCTGCGGCCTGCAATATCTCCTCGACGCCGAGATTGTGCAGCGTGCGTAGATCAGAAGCCGTGTATTTGTGCTTGCGGGACAGCAGAGCAAGCGAGCTTCCAAACCGGCCTCCCGCCTTGCGAATCGGCAATACGACCATCGACTCGAACTCGTCGTCGATGATGGCCTTGCTCACCGGGTTGTCCATTTCCTCCGGATTGAGGCGCTCGACGAACGCGGCTAAATTATTGTCCCACGTCTTGCCCTGCTCGAGCCACTCGATCACGCCGGGTGGCACCTTGAACCAACGCGTGCTCCACTCCCAGCTGGGCCTTGGAAAGACAGTGAGCGCTCGCCAATAGTCGCTGAGATCGTTGTAGACCCCGAACGTGCCCATTTCGAATGGGATGACTTTGCCGATGGCCTGAAGCGTTGCCTCGATGATCTTCTGCGGATCATCGTACTCGGCGAGAACCGTCTTGAGCTCTTGGCGCGCGCGATCTTCGGCAAGAGGAGCGAACAGCACCAACAGCCCTGCCGAGCTATTCGGTGCTTCCATGTAGGGCGTTCCGCTAACCCTTGCCAGAATGGAACGACCGTCTCTTGGGCGGAGCCGGACGAAACTCGAGAAGCCCGTTTGTTTGGTGATCCATTCGGCGAACAAGTTCGTCGTTCCCTCGTCGTCGGGGCCGAATACGAGGGAGAGCGACATTTCCTTGAGTTCTGATTCCGAGAATCCCAGAATTTGCACCGCGCGCTCATTTGCGAACCGGATCTTGCCAGTCAAGTCGGTGCGGAGCACGCCATCCTGCAGGGCATCGAGGCGGCTCTGTTCAGCACTCTGGTCGAGAAGGAGTGCGTAATTGCCCGGCTTTCCATCTTCGTCGCGCAGCGGGCCAATCTCGACTCTGACCTGACGAACCGTTTCGTTGGTCTGGATGTCTGCGCGCAAACTCGTGTTGTGATTTGCCCGGAGGGCCATCCGCACATCGGCTGCACGGGATCCGAACAACCCGGAGAAAGGAGCGCCGCGCCCGCCGGGAATGAGCTTGTCGAATGCCGCGTTCGAATAGACGATGCGGCCGTCGCTCGCCAGTTCGACGAAGGGAATCTCGCTGTAATGTGCGGCTTCATCAAGCGCGTCATACCGATCCGACAATACGCTCAGCACGGTGTTCTGCGATTGCAGGATTTTGCCGACGGTCTGAGCGTCGAAACCAAATTCCGAAACGAGCATCCGCGCTTGCTCGTTGACCAGGGGCTGCAGCGCGGTGGTCAGGCTCGTCTGCCGACTTCGGAGTGCGCCGATGACATGGCGCCGTATGGCTTCCTCCGACATCAACGAGCCGGGGCCCCAGTCACCTGAGACTAGCGATGGCGTCGCACGGAGTTCCTCCATAACAACCTCGCTCGCTTACGCAACTACCGGCGCCGAAAGGAGGTCGGGAAATGACTCTTTTCGGTCTACTCATCTCGGCGAAACGGTGCCAACTGCGTAGTATAAGGGTCGCAAATGGTCTGACGATCAATCCAGACTAGAAGCGACAACGGCGAGCAGAGTATGAAATGGTTCACAATGGAGCATTGGAATCGCACGGTCATACGACGTGCGGCCCGGCTCTCATTGCCCAGGATAGCGACTGCTATCCTGGCAGTCGCGGCGTCGATTGCGGATTGTAGAGCGAAAAAGCGTCAGTCTACCTGCGCCATGTTGGCTTCGGTGCAATCAGCGCCGCTCAGTTCACGCGCGTCCAGGTCTGGCCGCCGCAGAACATGCCGCCGAAGGCGCAGCCCTGCACGCGCAACCGGTCGGTGCCCTTCATCGCGATCGTCGAATCGTAGGTCGAACCGGAATTGGGATCGAGGATGCGGCCTGACCATTTCTGATCCTTGCCGGGCTTCATGTTGATCAGGACCTGCTCGCCGTTCTGGTTCGATTTTGAATCGACCGAATAGCCGCAGAGATTGGTGCCGCATTGCTCGATGCGGACCTTGCCCTCCTTCTCCTCGGTGAGCCAGACGCCGAGCGGCGAATTCAGATCGCGCGTGGGCGCGGTCGCCGGAGCAGGCGTGGCTGCGGCCGCCTGAACGGGAGCGGGGGCAGGCGCCGGGGCGGGTGGCGGAGGCGGCGCTGGTGGTGCGGCAGCCACGGTCGGGGCGGGCGGCGGCGTCACAGCGGGCGCCGCCTGCTGCTCGACGGGAGCAGGGGCCGGAGGCGGCGCAGGCGGCGGCACCACGGCCGTGGCGGCCGGCGTGTTGTTGGCAGTGGCGGCCGGCGGCGGGACCGGTGGTAGCGGAACGGGAGGCGGCGCAGCAGCAGCTGCTGCGGGTGCAGGCGGCTGCACGGCCGCGGGCGGCGCGGCGGCGGGAGCCGGCGCCGGAGCAGCAGCAGGCGCTTGCGGATCGACCGTGGCTTGCTGCGGCGCCTGCTCGTTCTTCTTGGCCTTCCTGGCCTTGCCCTGGCCGGTGTTGTCGTACACGCCGGGAATCTGCACCGTGCCGCGGTCCGGATCGATCCGGATGGTGCGCCCGCCATATTCGAAGGTGTACTGTGCCTGAGCAGCCGTGCTCGCCAATAGGAATGCGGCCGTAGCCAACAGCTTCCTCATTTCCGTCTCCTGAACAGATGGTCCCCGGACCGACGCATACGCTCCGGTTCGATCGCAAAAAGTGATCTAGATCACTTTCATCCGTATGAGTCGTGCTGCGATGCGTTCGGGTTCAATACGCCCGGAACCCGTCCACAGTTTGGCCGAAGCGAGCGACAGGACGACGCGGCCTAGTCGAACCATGCGGCGTAGATCTTCCTGTAGCTGCCGTCCTCCATGGAAATATGCAGCCATTGGTCGACGAAGGCCTTCAGCGCCATGTCGCGCTGGAGCCAGTAGGCCTTCTCGGAGAAGTCGAACGGCTTTTCCGGATGCACCGCGCAGAGCACGCCGGCATGCTGCTTCTGCTGGTAGCGCGTCTCGGAGGCGTCGGTCATCATCAGGTCTGCATTGCCCTTGGCGATCTCGTCGAAGATCACGGTGTTGTCGGCGAAGACAGTGATCTCGGCATCCTTGATGTTAGCTCGGGCGAAGCGCTCGTTGGTGCCGCCGGGATTGACGATGACGCGGGTGCCCTTCTTGTCGATGTCGGCGATGCTCTGGTACTTGCCGACGTCGGCGCAGCGCGCGATCGGTGTCTTGCCCTCGCGCATGATCGGCGTAGAGAAGAAGCCTTTCTTCTGCCGGTCGAGCGTGACTGAGACACCGCCCATGGCGATGTCGAACTGGTCGGCCTCGAAATCCTTCATCAGCTTCGGCCAGGCCGTCGGCACGAATTCGACCTTGACGCCGAGCGCCTTGCCAAGGGCCTGCGCCATGTCGACGTCGAAGCCGCTGAACTGCTGCGTGGTCTTGTCCAGATAGGTGAAGGGCTTGTAGTCGCCGGTCATGCCGACGCGCAATGTGCCGCGCTTGACGATCTCGTCGAGGCGCGAGGGCGCCTGCTGCGCATGCGCCGAAACATTTACCAGCAACGCCACGGCCAAAGCCGCCCAGATTCGAACGATCATCTCTTTTCCACCCATGCCCGAGCTGTCATTGTGCAGCTCTTGAGGCGTGGATTTAGACCAGATGCCCGTCGCTGGCGAGGCAGAATTGAAGGGAATTCAGAGGTGACGATCTCGATGTACGAGGCCTCGGTCGGCCTCTTCGTGCCTAACTTGCGCAACCTGTCCGGATTGCTCGACAAGGGCGTCGCCTATGCCGAGACCCGCAAGTTCAACCCGGCGGTTCTGCTCGGTATGCGCCTTGCGCCGAACATGTACGATCTGGCGCAGCAGGTCGGTGAGGCTTGCCGCCATGCCGTGGTCGCTCCGGCCTTGCTGGCCGAGCGCGAGCCGGTCACGCTGCCGCTGCTGGAGCACGACATGGCCGGGCTTCAGGCGCGCATCGCGACGTCGATCGAATTCGTCGAGAGCCTGCCGCGCGCTGCGATCGATGCCGCGGCGGAACGCAATGTCTTCTTCAAGCTGAAGAACGGCACCGAGCTGCCCTTCACCGGGCGGACGCTGCTGCTGACATTCAGCGTCCCTCAATTCTTCTTTCACGTGACGACGGCCTACGACCTGCTGCGGCACGCCGGCGTCGAGCTCGTCAAGAAGGATTATCTCGGGCGCAAGTAGACCAGGCTCGATGTCCACCTCTCCCCGACGGGGAGAGGTGCAGAGACATCCGGTCTGCAAGCTGCCTTAAGCTTCGCCCTTGCGCTCATAGTCGGCAAGCGAGCTGCGGCCGGCGATCTCGCTGCGCAGCTCTTCGAAGCGCCGATGCGCTTCGTGCTCCTGGGCATCGACGAAATGCACGGCGGCCTCGCTCGTCATCGGGCCGCTGACCACGGGGGCGGACTGCTCGCCGATGGTCTCATGGACGTAGTACTGGCCGTCATCGCCGCGATGGACCGTCCATTTCAGGCGGATCGCGACCATCGGGCCGGGGCCGATCTTGCTGTAGCCGTCGGCATCGGTGTGCTCCGGCACCAGCGGCTGCTCCTCGACCACCGGATGCTCGTCGACAGCTGGCTGCTCGTCGGGAGCTAGGTGCTCGCGTTCACCGGCGACCACCCTTTCGGTCTCGGTTTCGCGAACGACCAGAACGTGCTCGGGGTGCTCCAGAATGCTGGCGATGGTCGCCAGCGCGTGGTCAGTGGGGTCGATCTCTGCCAAGGGTCCATCCTCCAGCTCGACGCGCCGGCCAGTCTGTCCCACCGCCGCCGCGCTTCCCTCTCATTACGCGCGTTTGATTAAGGCTGAGTTGGGGCTCGATCTGCACCAAAATGGGACGCTTTCTGGCCTTCCGAAGGCGGGGCGGACGGGCCGCCCGACCATTGGCTCACTCAGCCCAGCACGTCCTGATTGATGACGTTCTGCCGGATGGGATCGCCGTCCAGCGCACTCAGGATGTTGCGCGCGGTCTGCTCGCTCATGCGCTGAACGGCCTCGACGGTGACGCCGGCGACATGCGGGGCCATGATGACGTTGGGCAGCGCGAACAGTGCGTTGCTGAGCGGCGGCGGCTCCACCTCGAACACGTCGACGCCGGCCCCGGCGATCTTTCCAGAAGTGAGCGCGTCATAGAGCGCGGCCTCTTTCACGATTCCGCCGCGCGCGGTGTTGATGAGATAGGATCTCGGTTTCATCCGGCCGATCCGCGCCGCATCGAACAGGCCGGTGGTTTCGGGCGTCTTCGGGCAGTGGATGGTGACGAAATCGGCGTGAGGCAGCGCGGCATCGAGATCGGCGACCGGCTCGCAGCCCGCGGCCTTGATCTCGGCGGCTCCCTTGTAGGGATCGTAGACTTGGACCTTCATTTCCATCGCCAGGCAGCGCTTGGCGGTGCGACTGCCGATCCGGCCGAAGCCGATGATCAGCACGGTCTTGCCGTAGAGATCGAACGGCAGCATGCCGAGCCGGTCGGCCCATTTGCCGTCCTTGACGCAGGCGTGCATCTCCTGCGCGCGCTTGGCCAGCGTCAGCATCATGAACAGCGCCGCTTCCGCGACCGAGGGCGAGTTCGCGCTGCCCGCCACCATCAACGGCACCTTGCGGCGGGAGAGGGCGGGCACGTCGACGGCGTCGTAGCCGACGCCGATGCGGGTCACCACCTTCATGTCGCCGGACGCCTCCAGCTCGGTCTCGCCGAAGGCGGTGGCGCCGAGCGCAACGCCGTGGACCGGCGCATGGCTCTTGAGCAAGGCCTCGAAGTCCTTCGCCGAGATCAGGTTCGAAAACTCGACGAGCTCGATATCGTCCCGCTGCGTGAGGAGGGCGCGTGCCCCTTGCGACAAAGTTTGCGTAACGAAAATCTTCTTCTTGTTGGTCGCCATCGTCCCCTGCCTGCGCGAGTTTCTTGTCCGGCCGTCACAACACGACGCCGGACGCCTCGTTTAGCAGGTGCATGTTGTTGAGGTCCATCGCCAAACGCATAGGTGCCCCGTCCTTGGCGCCGGCATTGGGATTGACGCGGCCGCAGACCGGCGTGCCGTCGAGCCCGAAATAGACCAGCGTCTCCATCCCCATCGGTTCGGTCACGTCGAGCACGGTCTCGAAGGTTTCAACGCCGGGCTCGAGATGCGCATGCGACTCGGTGAGGTGCTCGGGGCGAAGGCCCAGCAGCAGCTTCTCGGTGCGCGGCAGAGCGTTGTAGCGTGCGGCGCGGGCCGGCGGCAGCGGGAAAGCGATGCGGTCGGTGAGACGGATTTGAAGCGTGCTGCCGACGTCCTCGAGCCGGCACGGGATGAAGTTCATCGCGGGCGAGCCGATGAAGCCCGCGACGAAGCGTGTCGCCGGCTTGTGATAGAGCTCGTTCGGCGTGCCGATCTGCTCGATGCGGCCCTTGTTCATCACCACGACGCGGTCGGCCAGCGTCATCGCCTCGACCTGGTCGTGGGTGACGTAGACCGTGGTGGTGCGCACCTTCTGGTGCACCTTCTTGATCTCGATCCGCATCTGCACGCGCAGCTTGGCATCGAGATTGGACAGCGGCTCGTCGAACAGGAAGACCTTTGGGTTGCGCACGATGGCCCGGCCCATCGCGACGCGCTGGCGCTGGCCGCCGGAGAGCTGCTTCGGCTTGCGGTCGATCAGGTCGGTGATGTCGAGGAGCCGGGCGGCTTCCGTCACCCGCGCCTTGATCTCGGCCTTGGGATAGTGCTTGAGGCGCAGGCCGAACGACATGTTCTCCGCGACCGTCATGTGCGGGTAGAGCGCGTAATTCTGGAACACCATGGCGATGTCGCGGTCCTTCGGCGGCACGTCGTTGACGACGTCGCCGCCGATCATGATGTCGCCGTCGCTGATGTCCTCGAGCCCTGCGATCATGCGCAGCGTGGTCGACTTGCCGCAGCCGGAGGGGCCGACCAGCACGATGAACTCGTGATCGGCGATATCGAGGTCGATGCCGCGCACGGCTTCGACATCGTCGTAACGTTTAACTACCTTCCGCAAAGCAACGTCAGCCATGAGTCATCAACCCTTTGTCGCACCGGCGGTCAGGCCGGCAATGTAGTAGTCCATCAGGAAGGCGTAGATGATCAGCGGCGGCGCCGCGCCAAGCAGCGCGCCGGTCATGATCTGCCCCCAGTTGAACACGTCGCCCTTGATCAGCGTCGTGATGATGCCAACCGGAAGCACGAGCTGATCCGTCGATGTTGTAAACACCATCGGATAGAGGAATTGCGCCCAGGATACCGTGAAGGCGAAGATCGTGGCCGCGATCAGGCCGGGGAGCGCGACCGGGATGAAAATCCGCGTCAAGGTCTGAAACCAGCTCGCACCGTCGATGATGGCGGCCTCGTCTAGTTCCTTCGGGATCGAAGCAAAATAGCCGATCATGATCCAGGTGCAGAACGGCACGGTCAGCGTCGGATAGATGAATATCAGCACATACCATGTGTTGAGCAGGGGGATGCCAGTCCAGTTCTGGACCGTCGCGAACATCTTGAACAGTGGAATGAACAGGAGGCTGTCAGGGATCAGATACGTCAGGAACACGCCGGTGGCGAGCGTGGCCGAGCCCCAGAACTTCATGCGCGCCAGCGCAAAGGCAGCAGGTATGCTGATCAGCATGGTGACGATCACCACCACGATCGACACAATGGCAGAGTTCCAGAAGAAACGCAGGAACTGGTTCGAGGTCAAAAGCTCGACGTAGTTCGAGAGTGTCGGATGGAACACCCACCACGGGTTGGTCGCCGCCGAGATCTCCGCGCTGCTTTTCAACGACGTGATCAGCATGTAGAGCGGCGGTGTCAGTGAGAAGATCGCAAAGATCACGAGGAAGAAATAGGACCAGCGCAGCGCCCAGGCACGGTCGCGGCTCATGCTGCCGTATTTGATCTTGCGCCGCGGACCGGCCTTGTCGATAGCGACAGTGCTCATCAGGCTTCGTTCCCACGTTTAGAGACATCTCGCAGGATGAAAATCGCGGCGACAGCAAGGATCGGCACCATGAACAGCGAGACGCTGGCGCCGAGCGGGATGTCGCTGCCCTCGATGCCGACGCGGAACGCCCAGGTCGCGAAGATGTGGGTGTGGTCGAGCGGACCGCCCGAGGTGAGGATACGCACGATGTCGAAGTTGGCGAAGGTGACGATCAGCGAGAACAGCGTAGTGATAGCGATGATGTTGCGCATCATCGGCAAGGTGACGTACCAGATCCGCTGCCACCAATTGGCGCCGTCGATGGCGGCTGCCTCATAGAGCTGATCAGGCACCGATTTGAGCGCCGCCAAATACATGATCATGAAGAACGGCGCGCCGTACCAGACATTGACCAGGATGACCGAGAAGCGCGCCCACACGGCATCGCCCGTCCAGGGGATCGGCCCAATGCCGAAGAAGGACAGCGTGTAATTGAAGGCGCTGTAGGACGGATCGAACAGCCAGAGCCACGCGAGCGTGCTCATCGCCGGCGGAATGACCCAGGGTACGAGCAGCATGCCGCGCCATTTGCGCTGGCCCTTGGCCGGAATGTTGTGGACGAAATGCGCGACGATGAAACCGATAAGCGCTTTGAAGACCACGGCGGTAATCGCGAAGATGCAGGACTGCTCCACGACCATCCAGAACGTGTCGCGCTTGAACAGGAAGGTGAAGTTGCCGAAGCCAACGAACTTCTGCATCGACTTGTTCAGCGTGGCGAGATGAACCGAATAGAGCGCGGGGTAGAGCACCAGCAGCGCAATCAGGAGGATCAGCGGCAGCGTCATCAAGAACGCCACTGTCGATTTGTGCTTCATCGCATAGCGCAGGCCCGAGCGTTTGCGCGCTCTCGAGGGGCGGGCGCTTGCTTGCTGAACGGCGACTTCAGCCATGGTGCAGCTTCCTTGCAGAATCGTAGGCGGCGAAGCCGGCATATGCCGGCCCAGGATCGCGTGAATGGGTCGACAGTGGCGGCTCACGCTTCAGCATGAGCCGCCGCGTCAATTCTCGCATCAGCTTCGCATGAAGCCTTCGCACTCGCCCTCTGCCCAAGCGAGTGTGTTTTCCATTTTCTCACCTTGCGCGTAGCGGAGCGCCATCTTGGTCAGCGTCGCCTGTGTATAGATCTGCTGCGCAATTTTTGGCGGAGCCGGCGATGCCGCGATCGACAACGTCTGATGATTGTAGGGGTTCGGGTAATGATAGAGCGTGCCCTTCGGCGGCCCTTCCTCAGCCCAGGTCTTCAGTGTCGTCATCTTCGCGTACGCCGGCAAATCGTAACCGCCGCTTGCCGCCACGAATTTCTCGATCGACGACGGCTGCGACAAATGGGTGAGGAGGCTCTTGGCCGCTTCCTTGTTCTTGGAGAAGCTCCAGATGCTCCAGAAGAACGGCAGGAAGGGCGCGAAACGTCCCTTCGGACCGGCGGGGAAACCGTGCGTCCAGCACTGCTCGGCGACTTGCGGTGCGTCACGCTTGGCAACCGCCCAGGCGCTCGGCGGATTCATAATTAGCGCACCCCTGCCGGAAATCAGCCACTTGTTGTTCGAAGCGTCATCCCACGACGGGGCGTCCGGCGGCAGGACCGCGATCAGCTTCTTATAGTACTCGAGCGCTTGGCGAACTGCATCCGTTTTGACTGTGAGATCGCCTTTGGCATTGACCAGCTCGGCACCGAAGGACTGAAAAATTGCGCCTGCGGTGTCGACGCTGTCAGTAGTCTCGCCAAGACCAATGCCGAAGGGGAAGCCGGCTTTCTGGCAGGCTTCGGCCGCCTTGAGGAAGGTCTCCATCGTCCAGTTGTCGGCCTTCGGCTGTGAACCCGCCGGATACATCTCCTGCACATCGATATTGGCGTGTTTTTTCATCAGATCGATACGCGAGCAGGGGCCTTTGATCTGGCTGCCGACCGTCGCGGGCACGGCCAGCCATTTGCCGCCAGCCTGGCCGAGATATTTGACCGTGCCGTTCACTTCGCCATTCTGTTTGATGATCGGCTCCATGACGTCGTTGACCGGCTCAAGCAATTCAGCATAGGCATGCGGCTGCCAGCCATTGCCGGATGCGAGAATGTCGTGACCGGACTTCGCTTGCGCTTCGGCGGTCATGGTCAGAAGGAGCTTGTTGCCCTGACTGGTGATGTAGTCGATGGAGACTTCGACCTTCTCCTTCGCGGCCCATTCGTTGACGAGATCGGTCGAGGCCTTGTTGGCGCCCGGCACCCAATGGTCCCAGAAGCCGATCGAGAGCTTGCCGGCGGCGTAAGCGCCCCGGACATAGGGCGCCGTGATCAGCGCCGCGGAGGACATTGCAGTAGCAGCCACAAATTGACGTCGCGTCAGTGTCTTGCGTGACATCTCGTTTCCTCGCCTGGGTGTTGTTGTTGGAGTTTCCTCTGAGAGACTTCTTTCTTCGAGTTCTTGTTGGATTTTCTTATTAGTTCCGTCTTGGTGCCGCCGGCCCGCGTCGGCAATTCACGCAGGTCGCAGCAAATTGGTAGCGCGATCAGATCATGATTGATCGCGTCTGTCGAGAAAGCCGAACGGCTTCTCGTCTAGAACTAATGGTGTGTCCGGCACCGTCGTGGCCGCATTCAGGACGATGCGTTGCAGGCGAACCGCGGGCGTTCATTTTGCGACGCACACTCTGACCAACCGGGCTCGAATGATCCGTGCGCAATTACGCCGCAGTTTCGAATAAGCCTGCATAACCGCTTCGCGCGAAAGACTTTTCGGACGTGGACAGCAAATGTCCGCGTCTGGACCTCGGCGCGGCGGAAACGATAGAGTTGCAATTGCCATGGGGCTCTCGCCCGACAGGCCAGCAGATCGACGATGGAGACGAGAATGATCAAACCGGCGCTGCCAGCGCGGCTTCACCTGCGACGATGGTTTGCGCTGGGGTCCGTGCTCGCGCTGCTGCTCGGCGCAGCCGCGGTGGCGAATGCTCAAGGTCTGGTCAAAGGCGTTCAGGAGGGAGCCGCGGCCGGAAACAAGGCGGCAGGTCCGGTCGGCGGCGTGCTCGGCGGCGCCATCGGCGGCGTGGTGGGCGTCTTCACCGGCGTGCTCGGCGTCGGCAACAATGGCAATCAGGCGCCGCCGCCCAAGGACGCCAGCAAGGACGCCAGCAAGGATTCCAAGCAGCCGGGCGGCAAGGACAAGGATGCCAAGACCGCCAAGGCGGGCAAGGGCGCCAAAGCGAGCAAGGAGGCGAAGAACGCCGCGCCGAATGGCACGGACAACAAGGATAATAAGGATGTTCCGGTTCTGACCCAGAGCGGCGCACCGCAGCAGACCGCGGAACAGATCGTCGCCAACAGCGATTCCTACATCGAGCGGATCAAGACCGAACTGAACCTCACGCCTGATCAGGAGAAGCACTGGTACGGTTTCTCGAGCGCCATGCACTACCTGGGGCATAATGGTGCAGAGCGGCTCAACCTTCGGGTTGCCCGCGCCAAGCGCGATCCGCCAGACGACATCATCGAGCAGATGCGCAACGAGGCGCAGTTCCTGATCGACCGGGCCGCCGACCAGCGCAATGTCGCCGACGCCGCCGAGCCGCTCTATTCGAGCCTCGATGACAAGCAGAAGCAGGTCTTCATTCAGGAGATGGTGCGCCTCAGCCACGAGCGGGGACTGGATTGATCAAGTTGAATCGGATCGGGCGCGCCTGAATTAACGGCGCCTGCCACGAATTCGTGAATCCTCTCCGCAATTCGGTTATGGTTAGCTTCGTAAGGCTGACTGCGGGGTTGATATGGCGGACGGACTCTCCGTTTTCCTGGTCGAAGACGAGGCGTTGATCCGGATGATGATCGCGGACATGGTGGAGGAACTCGGCCACCACGTCGTCGCGGAAGCGGACAATGTCCGCGACGCCAGCGCCTTTGCCATGACCGCGCAATACGATCTGGCCATCCTCGACATCAATCTCATGGGCGTTTACGTCGATCCCGTCGCCGACCTGATCGAGCGCCGTGGAAAACCGTTCCTGTTCGCGACGGGCTACGGGCCGGAGCTGCTGCCGTCCTTGCTCCGGCGTAGGCCGATCCTGCGCAAGCCGATCGCAATGGATCAGCTCAAGGCGATGATCGATTCGATGTTTCCGGAAGCCACAGAGAAGACGCCGCACTGAGTGACGGCGAAGATGCCGCACTCGGTGACGGCGAAGACGCCGCACTGTGACGACGTAGACGTCGCCAACGAAAATGGCCGCCCGTCGGGGCGGCCATTTGCCGAAAGAGCTCGGTGCGCTGTCAGATCAGACCGGCGCTGAGATCGATGCCACGCGCGATCAGGCCGAACGAGACGGCCAGGCCCGTGCAGCAGAACAGCAAGATGGTCTTGAACGAAGAATCGGCGAACCGCGCTTCGACGGCGGCCGGCATCACGGCGAGCGAAATCATGCTCATGTTTACGTCCCCCCTTTGTTGGCCCTGATTTGCCTCAGGTGAGGGAACTCTTAGAACAAAAAGTTTGACGTCAGATTGCGAGGCATCGTTAACGAAGTCGCAATCGACCCCGCGCACTCCCGCGCATGAGCGAGATCGCGCGTCTCAGTTGCGGCCGTTCCTCAGCACCGTGGCAATGGTGCGGGCCGTCATGGCCGCGCGATCCGAGGCGCGCTGGGCAGCCAGCCGGTCTCTGGCCTTTTCCTCGATCAAGAGCTCGATCAAGGCCAGCCGCTTGTCTTCGTTATCCGCCTCGCGCAGCAGGCGGTGGTAGCGGTGATAGTCGAAACCCAAATCCTGTTTACGCATGCCACGCCCCCGCAACTACGCCACACACGGGCAGGATTGTTTCGCATCGGACACGCGCAGGCAAGCACGATCCTGCGTAGAATCGTGTGACCGCTGCAATCAGCTGTGAATTACTGGAACCCGCGAGAAGGGCGCTTCGTCCCTCAATTTGGATTGTGCTCGGCGAACATCTTGAGGCCGACGAAGCTCGCATCAGGTTTGATCACCAGCCTGGTCGGGATGTTGCGCAAGTAATCCTGGAAGCGTCCCTTGGCCTCGAAGCGTGCCCGGAATGCGGACGCCGCGAGAAATTCCGGAAAACGCGGCACGATTCCGCCGGCGATATAGACGCCGCCGCGGGCGCCGAAGGTCACTGCGAGATTGCCCGCGACCGAGCCGAGGATGGCGCAAAACATGTCGAGCGTCGCGCGGCTGACGGAGCAATGGCCCTCCAGCGCGGCTTTGGTGATGGCGGCAGGATCGCGATGCGGCACCTGGGCGCCGTCGACCTCCGCCAGGGCCTCGTAGAGGCTTTGCAGGCCGGAACCCGAGAGCGCGCCACGCTCGATGGAGACATGGCCAAGGCGCCTGCGCAGACAAGCGATCACGCGTTCCTCGCGCTCGTTCTCGGCCGGCAGGGTGGCGTGACCGGCCTCGGTCACGACCGCCAGCCGTGCGCCGTGGCGCTCGACCAGACAGGACACGCCAAAACCGGTTCCGGGCCCGATCACCAGCAACGGCTCTCCGGGCAGGCCGTCCTGTCCGCCAAGCGGAATCAGGTCGGCAGGCTGCAAGGCGGGTAGGGACCAGGCCATCACTTCGAAATCGTTGAGCACGTGCACGCTGTCAAAGCCGAGCGCAGGTTGCAGCTCGTTGCCATCGATGACCCAGGGACTGTTGGTCATGACGCAGCGATTGTTGGTCACGGGGCCCGCCACCGCCAGCACGGCTCTTCGGGGCTGCTCGCCGCCGGACTGGCGTCCGAGAACATCGACGATGGCCTCCCGGACGGTTGGGAAGTCGGCGACCTTCACATAGTCGATCGGTCCGGCCGGATCGCCGTCGCTGGATTCGGCCTGGCTCAGCGCGAAGCGAGCGTTGGTGCCGCCGATATCGGCGAGAAGAATCTGTCCTGTCTTGCCGATCGTCATGACCATATGGCTGCCGCGGCCGTGCAGGCCACGGGAACCCTTCTCCTCCACTCCGTCGACGCAGTCCGCATGAGTGCGGATGCCCGAGAATCCGCTCTTGGGTGCCGCTAGTCAACACGGACCAGCCCAAACCGTTTCATTTCAGGAACGATCGGTCCATTCTAACAAGCCTACGATGGTTGCGAAGCCGCGCGGGAAGATCGACATTGGAGACGAGCGTCTCGGTGCCTACAGTCCCCGGACGGCTGGAATGAGGCCTTGCATGAAGATCTCCGACCGTGACGTGCTGCTGGCGATTGACGTGCAGAACGACTTCTGCACCGGCGGAGCGCTCGCCGTTCCCGGCGGTGAAAAGGTCGTCCCCGCCATCAACCGAGTCGCCCAAAAATTCGCCAATGTGGTGCTGACCCAGGACTGGCATCCGCGTGATCACGTGTCATTCGCGACGAACCATGCCGGCAAGCAGCCGTTTGAGACCATCGAGCTCGACTACGGCACCCAGGTGCTTTGGCCCTCTCATTGCGTGCAGGGGACTGCGGGGGCTGAATTCCACCGCGAGCTCGACGTTGTCAGGGCGAGCCTGGTGGTGCGCAAGGGCTTCCGCCGCGGCATCGATTCCTATTCGGCGCTGTTCGAGAACGACCATAAGACGCCGACCGGACTGCTCGGTTACTTGCGCGAGCGCAAGCTGAAGACCGTCTTCGTCGCTGGTCTCGCGCTGGACTTCTGTGTTCGCTTCTCGGCGGAGGATGCCCGCCAGGCAGGTTTCGAGGTTGCCGTCGTCGAGGATGCCTGTCGCGGCATCGATCTCGACGGCTCCCTGGCCGCGACCCATCGGAGTTTTAGGGATCGCGGCATTTCGGTCGTGAGCCTCGAGGCGTTCCTGTGACGATATTGAGATAGCCATGGTGGAGAAGACCGGCAAACAGCCACGCGGACCAGGGCATGCGCCGGATGATCCGCTGCTGTGGCCGTTTACGGCGGCGCGGCTCGCCATGGACGCCTGTTTCTGGTGGCTGGAGCGCGGAGCTGTGGAGCAGGGCGAGAGCAGCCTGCCGTGGACGACGCCCAGCACGGTCGCGCTGGAGCTTGCGACGATGCGCCTGCGCGATTTCACGCAGACGCGGTCCGGCCAGCCGGCGCTGGTCTGCGCGCCCTATGCGCTGCATCGGGCCCTGATCGCCGACTTTGCGCCCGGCCACAGCGTGGTGCAGTCTCTGCAAAATGGCGGCATCGGCCGCGTCTATCTCACCGACTGGCGGTCAGCCACGCCGGAGATGCGCTATCTCTCGATCGACAGTTATCTTACCGATCTCAACGTCGCCATCGACGAGATCGGCGCGCCGGTCGATCTCGTCGGGCTGTGCCAGGGCGGCTGGCTGTCGCTGCTCTATGCGGCACGCTTTCCGGCCAAGGTGCGGCGGCTGGTCCTGGTCGGCGCTCCTGTCGATCTGTCGATCGACTCGGCGCTGTCGCGGCTCGCCCGCAATGCGCCCGAGCTGGTTTACGACCAGCTCGTCGCACGCGGCGGCGGCAATGTCAGCGGCGAGGAGATGCTGCGCTTCTGGTCCAAATCGCCTGACAGCGACGGTATCGAAGTGGCGTTGCAGAGGGGGCTTTCGGACGAGGAAGGCGCGGGCCTGCTCGCGCGCTTCGATCGCTGGAATACCGAGACGCTCGATTTGCCGGGCACCTATTACCTTCAGATCGTCAACTGGATTTTCCGGGAGAACCGGATTGCCGGCGGCCAATTCGTCGCGCTCGGCCGCCCGGTTGACCTGAAGGACGTCAAGGCGCCGGTCTTCTTGCTGTCCGGGCTGGACGACGATGTCGTGCCGGCTGTGCAGGCACTCGCCACCGCGGGTCTCGTCGGCACGCCGCCGGCGTTCATTGCGGCAGCCTCCGAGCCGAGCAATCATCTCGGCCTATTCATGGGGGCGCGAACCCATGTCCATGCCTGGCCCCGGATCGCCGAGTGGCTGCGCAACGATCTGTCCGGGGTCTTGGCCCGCAGCGCCTGACGTCGCGGGCGCCGACCGGCCGATATGCAAATCCGTTATGCATGACGGCGGATGGCCTGCACCGGCCCCGGTCGATGGGCTACATATGATGTGAGCTGACGGCTGCGGCCGGCGGCGCAAGAGATTGCAAGGGATTGAAGGTACAGCGCTCGATGACGTTCCACTCGATCTACGCCCACGGATTTGCGCGCGTGGCGGCCTGCGTCACCACCTCCCACGTGGCCGATCCCTCGGCCAATGCGAAGGCCATTCTGGCCGCGGCCAATGCCTGCCACGAACAGTCGGTGGCGGCTGCCGTGTTTCCCGAGCTGTGCCTGTCCGGCTACGCCATCGAGGATCTGGTCAAGCAGGACCCGCTGCTCGATGCGGTCGAGCGCGGGCTTGCGACGATCGTCAAGGCCTCCTCAGCGCTGATGACGGTCCTGATCGTCGGCGCGCCGCTGCGCTATGGCAATCGCATCTATAATTGCGCCGTCGTCATTCATCGCGGCAACATCCTCGGCGTCGTGCCCAAGAGCTACCTGCCGACCTACCGCGAATTCTACGAGGGACGGCATTTCGCCTCCGGCGCCGGCATCGCCGGCGAGACGATCTCCTTTGGCGGGCTGCATGCTCCGTTCGGTGTCGACCTTCTGTTCTCGGCCGAGGACGTCCCGGGCCTGACCATCGGCGTCGAGATCTGCGAGGACATGTGGATCCCGGTGACGCCGGCTTCCGAGCTCGCGCTTGCGGGCGCCAGCGTGCTGATCAATCTCTCGGGCAGCCCGATCACGATCGGCCGGGCGCGCTCGCGCGCGCTGCTGTGCCAATCGACATCGGCACGCTGCCTCGCAGCCTATGTCTATGCCGCCGCCGGAGCAGGGGAATCGACCACCGATCTCGCCTGGGACGGCCAGACCTCGATCTACGAGAATGGCGTGCTGCTGGCCGAGGGCGAGCGGTTCCGCCAGAGCGGCCAGATCACGTATGCCGACGTCGATCTCGACCTGCTCAGGCAGGAGCGCGCGCTGATGGGCACGTTCGACGACAACCGCCGCCAGCGCGAGGCGTTTTTCCGCAAGTTGACATTCGCGCTGAAGCCGCCGGCCGCCGACATCGGCTTCCTGCGCAAGGTCGAGCGCTTTCCCTTCGTGCCGAGCGACGAGAGCCTGCTCGAGCAGGATTGCTATGAAGCCTACAACATCCAGGTCGCCGGCCTCGTGCAGCGGATGCGCGCCACCGGCACCAAGCGCGTCGTGATCGGCGTCTCGGGCGGGCTCGATTCCACCCATGCATTGATCGTCGCCGCCAAGGCGGTCGATCTGCTCGGCCTGCCGCGCCAAAACATCTTCGCCTTCACCATGCCGGGCTTTGCCACCGGCAGCGAGAGCAAGACCAATGCGCTGGCGTTGATGCAAGCGTTGCAGACGACCTGGCAGGAACTCGACATCCGCACCACGGCGACGCAGATGCTGAAGGATATCGGCCACCCCTTTGGCAAGGGCGAGAAGGTCTACGACGTCACCTTCGAGAACGTGCAGGCGGGGCTGCGCACCGACTATCTGTTCCGGCTCGCCAACCATCACGGCGGCATCGTCATCGGCACCGGCGATCTCTCCGAGCTCGCGCTCGGCTGGTGCACCTATGGCGTCGGCGACCAGATGGCGCATTACAACGTCAATGCCGGCGTGCCGAAGACCCTGATCCAGCATCTGATCCGCTGGGTGATCTCCTCGAAACAGTTCAGTGACAACGTCAACCGGACGCTTGGCGCAATCCTGGCTGCCGAAATCTCCCCTGAGCTCGTGCCGGTGCAGCCTGGCGAGAAGCCGCAGAGCACGGAAGCGTCCGTCGGCCCCTACGAGCTGCAGGATTTCAACCTGTTCTACACGCTGCGCTTCGGGATGCGTCCCTCCAAGATCGCCTTCATGGCGCAGCACGCCTGGAAGGACGTCGCCAAGGGCGAATGGCCGCCGGCATTCCCAAGCGACCGGCGCAAGGCCTACGAACTTCCTGAGATCCGGCGCTGGCTCGAGGTGTTCCTGCGCCGCTTCTTCGCTTTCAGCCAGTTCAAGCGCTCGGCCATGCCGAACGGACCGAAGGTCTCGGCCGGCGGCTCATTGTCGCCGCGCGGCGACTGGCGCGCGCCGTCGGACGCGAGCGCGGCGGCATGGCTCGAGGATCTCGAAAGGAACGTGCCGAACTGATCAGTGTAGCGGATCGACATAGGGGAGACGATTGGATGTCGGCCGGAGATGGGGCAAAAGCGGGTGAGGAGGCCAGGGTCATCAACGGCCTCTACATCTTCGACATCGAGATGCGCGACGGCAAGCGCGGCCAGGCCAGGGGCGTGGTCGTGCTCTGCGACGGACGCATCATGGGCGGCGACAGTTATTTCTACTACACCGGCAGCTACACGTACCGGAACGGCAAGTGGCGGGGCGACATGATCGTCAATCAGCACACCGAAGCCGTCGGCAAGACGCTCGCGTTCGGCGGCAGGGAGGTCACTTGCGGTTTCTCGGGCGGCTACTCGGCCGGTGGCGCCGAGGTCGAAGGCATGGCGCTGGTTGGGAAGACCACCGTGACATTCACGGCCCGCCTCACGCTCAAGGAGGCGATGTGAGCCCGGCGTGATCTGCCCGATGGGCTTGCTCCTCGTCCCCACTCAGGAGCATGGACAGAATGTTCGCTGACGATCGAGCCGCAGACGCGCTAGAGCATGATCCGGAAAAGTGTGCAGCGGTTTTCCGAAAAGATCATGCTCAAACAATATCCTTTAGGTGCCAGACCGGAAGACGACGCTGAAACGATAACGCGCCGCCCGGCTGAACAGCCGGACGGCGCGAAATCGTGTTCAATCTGAAAAGTTTCGAGGTCCGGAGTGCCTAGGAGTCCGGACCTCGTCACCTTGCCCCAGCCTTCAATCTCCCGCCCCATGTGGTCCCCCAACCCCATGTTGCGCGATCAGAGGTGATGCCCGTGGAAGTGGCCGCCGATCGATGTCCGGCGATGTACGCGAACTATGGTTAGGACTCCATTCCGGATCACTACGGACATGAATACGCTTGCCGTGTGTTCGTTCGGCATCGGTGCTGCGATCTTGTTTCCTGAATCCGCAGCGGGCGGCGGCAGGATGTCCACATCTCCTCACGTTGAAGAACCTGCGTTTCACCGGCCTGTCATTGAACTGGTCTAGCGCTGCTTCCGTCATCGCTGACGGCCAAGGAGCAAGCCATGTCGAAGCCGGTGCTGGGCGCCGCATTGTCCATCAAATCGATCCCTGCGCATCGCGACTGGCTTCTGGAACGGCAGCGCGATCTCGAGATCCAGGATTTTTTCCGCGCCGATCTGCTCGATAGTGACTGGCGCACGACCGCCGGCGAGATCAAGCAGATGCTTGCGGGCCATACCGGCCGGCTCGGCATTCACGGCCCGTTCTGGGGCTTCAAGATCGACAGCCACGATCCCATGATCCGTCAGGCCGTGACCAAGCGTCTGCTTCAGGGTCTCGATGCCGCCGAGTTCCTCGGCGCGACCCAGATGGTGATCCATTCGCCGTTCACGACCTGGGACCACAACAATCTCGATCTCTATCCGGACAATCGCGACAATCTGGTCGAGCGCGTCAAGGCGACGCTGGCCGAAGTGATCGCGCGTGCCGAGACCATCGGCTGCGAGATCGTGATCGAGAACATCGAGGACAAGGATCCGCGCGACCGTGTGCGCCTTGCCAAGGCGCTCGAAAGCAGCAAGGTCCGCGTCTCCCTCGACACCGGGCACGCCAATTATGCCCACATCTCCACCGGCGCGCCGCCGGTCGATTACTACGTCGAGACCGCCGGCGACATGCTGACGCATGTGCATCTCCAGGACACCGACGGCTTTGCCGACCGGCACTGGGCGCCGGGCGAAGGCAACATCCCGTGGGGCGCCGTGTTCCGCGCACTGGGACGGCTGACGTCCAACCCGCGGCTGATCCTCGAACTCCGCAACCACGACGACGTCCGCGCTGGCGCAGCCCATCTCGCCGCGCTTGGGCTTGCCGAATAACCGACATCACAAAGGGCAGGCGTCACCATCATGAGCAAGCTCACCCGTCGCACCATCCTGAAATCCGGCGGCGCTGCCGCAAGCGCACTCCTTTTGCCGCGGTTTGCGATCGCGCAAGGCGACAACCGTCCGTCGGTGACGATCGCCGTGCAGAAGGTGACGAATGCGAACGTGCTCGACGTGCTGCGCGAGCAGTCCAATGTCGGCGAGCGCGTGTTCTTCTCCTCGATCTGGGAAGGTCTGATCTCCAAGAACTGGCGCGGCAATCTCGAGGCCGTGCCGGGACTTGCCACCGAATGGCACCGCGTCGACGACCAGACCGTCGAGGTGAAGCTGCGCCAGGGCGTCAAGTTCCACAATGGCGACGAGCTTACTGCCGAAGATGTCCTCTTCTCCTTCAGCCGCGAGCGCATGTTCGGCGAGACCGAGGCCAAGAGCCGCACCACCATCCAGGCCTTCGAGAAGATCCCGACGCCGCGTCCCGGCAAGGAGCTGCCGCCTGATGTGCCCGCCGTTGCCCGCCGCATCTGGCCGGACCTCGTGCGCGTCGATGCCGTCGACAAGTACACGGTGCGCTTCTACAACGCGACGCCCGACGTCACGATCGAGGGCCGGCTGTCGCGCTACGGCTCCGACATCATGAACCGCCGCGCGTGGGAAGAGTCCGCGAGCTATCTCGACTGGGCGCGCAAACCCGTCACCACAGGTCCCTACAAGGTCGTCGAGCTCAAGCCCGACGTGTCGCTGACGCTCGAAGCCCATGACGAATATTGGGGCGGCCGTCCGCCGCTCAAGCGCATCCGCTTCCTCGAGGTGCCTGAAGTCGCGAGCCGCATCAACGGCCTGCTCTCGGGCGAATATCAGTTCGCCTGCGACATCCCGCCGGACCAGATCGCCGGCATCGAGAAGAATTCGGCGTTCGAGGTGCAGGGCGGCACCATCCTCAATCACCGCCTGACCGTGTTCGACAAGAACCACGCCCAGCTCGCCAATCCGCTTGTCAGGCGCGCCTTCACCCATGCGATCGACCGCCAGGCGATCGTCGATAGCCTGTGGGCCGGCCGCACCCGGGTGCCGAAGGGCCTGCAATGGGAATTCTACGGCGACATGTTCAACGCCGACTGGAGCGTGCAGGCCTATGATCCCAAGCTCGCGCAGGATCTGTTGAAGCAGGCCAATTACAAGGGCGATCCGATCCCGTACCGCCTGCTCAACAATTACTACACCAACCAGGTCGCGACCGCGCAGGTGCTGGTCGAGATGTGGAAGTCGGTCGGCCTCAACGTGCAGATCGAGACCAAGGAGAACTGGTCGCAGATCATGGAGCGCGCGCCGACCCGCGCCGTGCGCGACTGGTCGAACTCGGCCGCCTTCAACGATCCAGTGTCGTCGCTGGTCGCCCAGCACGGGCCGAACGGCCAGCAGCAGCAGATCGGCGAATGGACCAACACCGAGCTGAACAAGCTCTCGGAGTTCCTGGAGGCCTCGACCGATCGCGCGGCCCGCAAGAAGGCGTTCCGCCGCATGCTGGAGATCGCCGAGCGCGAGGACCCTGCCTACACGGTGCTGCACCAGAACGCGACGTTCACCGCCAAGCCGAAATCGATCAAGTGGAAGGCAGCGCCGGCCTTCGCGATGGATTTCCGCGCCGGCAATTTCGAGGCCTGAGGTGGCGCCGCTGGTCAGCATCCGGGGCCTGCGGGTCGCCTTCAACGGCGTGCCGGTCCTGCGCGGCGTCGACGTCAGCTTGCAGAAGGGTGAGGCCCTCGGCCTCGTCGGCGAGTCCGGATCGGGCAAGTCGGTGACATGGCTTGCCGCCCTCGGCCTGCTGCCGCGCCATGCGCAGGTCACGGGCTCCGTGCTGCTCGACGGCCGTGAGCTCCTGGGCGCGCCCGCCGCCGAGCTCGACCATGTCAGAGGCGGGCGGGTTGCCATGATCTTCCAGGATCCGGCGAGTGCGCTCAATCCGGTGCTGACCATCCGCAGGCAGCTCTGCGAAGCGCTGGCGCTGCATCGCGATCTCTCCGGCGAGGCGGTGAAGGCGGAAGCGCGGCGGCTGCTCGATCTCGTCGGCATTCCCGATGCAGCGCGGCGGCTGTCGGCCTATCCGCACGAATTCTCCGGCGGCCAGGTTCAGCGCATCATGATCGCGATGGCGCTGGCCGGAAATCCCGACCTGCTGATCGCGGACGAGCCGACCACCGCGCTCGATGCCACCATTCAGGCCCAGATTCTGGAGCTGCTCTCTACGGTCCGCCGCGAGATCGGCATGGCGATGGTCCTGATCAGCCACGATCTCGGTGTCGTCGCCGAGAACTGCGACCGCGTCGCGGTGATGTATGCCGGCCGCATCGTCGAGCAGGCGCCGAGCAACCAGCTCTTCTCCGATCCCGTGCATCCTTACGCGCAGGGCCTGATCGGCGCGCTGCCGCCGCTCGATGGGCCGCGGCGGCGCCTGACGGCCATTCCCGGCACCGTGCCCGATCCCGCGCGGATGCCTGACGGTTGCGCCTTCGCGCCACGCTGCACGCTGGCGGCCGAGCCGTGCGGACTTGCCGCGCCGAGCCTGGCGCCGATCGCGGATGATCGCGCTGTCGCCTGCATCCGCGCCGAGGCTTCGCGCCGTGCGCTGCTCGGGATCGCCGCCGAATGAGCGCGCCGCTCGTCGAGGTGTCCGCGATCTCGCGCAGCTACGCAATGCGCTCCGGAATGTTCGGTCGAGCTACGGCCGTGCATGCGGTCGACGGGGTGTCGCTGACCATTCCCAAGGGTGAGACGTTGGGCCTCGTCGGCGAGTCCGGCTCGGGCAAATCGACCACGGGCCGCATCGTGCTCGGCCTTGAGCCGCCCGACAGGGGCGAGGTGCGGTTCGACGGCAAGCCGATGGCCGCGCCGGGAACGGCCGCATGGCGCGCGCAGCGGGCACGCATGCAGATGATCTTCCAGGATCCGCTGGGCGCGTTGGACCGGCGGCTGCCGGTCGCTGCGCAGATCCGCGAGCCCCTGGACATCCACGATCTCGGCACGCCCGCCGAGCGCGAAGATCGCGTCCGCGAGCTGCTGCGCGCGGTCGAGCTGACGCCGGTCCACGGCGCGCGCTATCCCGGCGCGCTGTCCGGCGGCCAGCGCCAGCGCATCGTGCTGGCACGGGCGCTGGCGACGAAGCCTGATTTCCTGGTCTGCGACGAGCCGGTCAGCGCGCTCGACGTCTCGATCCAAGCGCAGGTGGTGAACCTGCTCGCCGACCTCCAGGCGCAACTGTCGCTGACGGTACTGTTCATCAGCCACGATCTGCGCGTCGTCAGGCAGATCAGCAATGTCGTTGCCGTGATGTATCTCGGCCGCATCGTCGAGATCGGCAGCGCCGATGATCTGTTTGCGCGGCCCGAGCATCCGTACACCCAGGCCCTGGTCTCGGCCTCGCCCGCACCGGGCCGCCGCAGTGCCAGCCGCATCGTGCTGGCAGGCGATCCACCCAATCCGGCTGCGCGTCCTCAAGGCTGCGCCTTCCACCCGCGCTGCCCGCGCGCGATCGCGCGCTGTGCGAGCGAGGTGCCGGTGCTCTCAGCCATCGGCGGCAACAGGCAGGTCGCCTGTCATCTGGTCACGGGCGCCGAGACGCGGGACGCGGCGTGATGGGACGCTATTTCGCCATTCGCATCGGACGCGCGGCGCTCACCATTGTGCTCGTCGTCACCTTCGCCTTCGTCGTGCTGCGGCTATCGGGCGATCCCGCGCTGATGATTTTGGGACCGGAGGCACCCCCTGAGGTGCTCGCGGCGTTCCGCAAGGCCTGGGGCCTCGATGATCCCATCTGGTTTCAATATCTCGATTATTTCGGCGCCATCGCCAAGGGCGAGCTCGGCCGCTCCATGCGCGACGGGCGGCCCGCGATCGAGCTGGTGCTGGAGCGGATCCCGGCGACGCTGGCGCTGACGCTGCCGGCCTTTGCCTTCAAGGTGGCGCTCGGCATTCCCGCCGGCATCTATGCCGCGCTGCATCGGGGCTCGGGAATCGACCGCGCCGTGATGATGACGGCGGTCGCGGGCTTCACCGTCCCGAGTTTCGTGCTCGCGCTGGTGTTGGTGCTGGTGTTCGCCGTGCAGCTCGGCTGGCTGCCGTCGGGCGGGCAGGACAGCTGGCGCCACGCGATCCTGCCCATTGCGACGCTCGGCCTTGGCGGCGCCGCGGTGCTGGCGCGCTTCACCCGCAGCGCAATGCTGGAGGTGCTGGGCCAGCCCTACATCCGCACCGCCTCGGCCAAGGGCGTGCCATGGCGCAAGGTGGTGACGTCGCATGCGCTGCCGAACGCGGCGATTCCGACCGTGACTATTTTGGGCTTCATGGTGGGCACGCTGATCGCCGGTGCGGTCGTGGTGGAGAGCGTGTTTGCCTGGCCGGGAGTAGGGCGCCTGCTCGTCGTCGCCGTCGCCAACCGCGACCTCGCCGTCGTCCAATGCATCCTGCTGCTGGTCGCCATGACCATGGTCACGTCCAACCTGATCGTCGATTTCCTCTACGGCTTCCTCGACCCGCGGCTGCGCGCCAAAGGAGCGCATGCATGACCGACGCGACGCTGAAGGATACCGAAGCGTTTTCAAGCGAAGTGGATACCGGTTCGCGTGAAGAAAACGCGTCAAAACCAGAATCTAGAGCCCCGTTCCGATTTCATCGGAACGGAAAGGGCTCTAGCGTCCGCCGCCGCATCAGCCTGCCGGCGATCCCGGTCTCGGTCGCGCTGGCGATCATCTGGATCATCGCCACGCTGGTGATCGCCGCCTTCGCCGAGAAGCTCGCACCCTACGGCTTCACCCAGCTTGATCTGCGCAATCGCCTGGCCGCGCCCGGCAATGCCGCGCATTGGCTCGGCACCGACGAGCTCGGCCGCGACGTGCTGTCGCGGCTGCTCGTCTCGATCCGCATTTCGCTGCTGATCGCGTTCGGCGCCACCGCGATCTCGGCCGTGGTCGGCACCACGCTCGGCTTCCTGGCCGCGCATTTCCGCGGGGCCGTCGAACAGCTCGTGCTGATGCTGACCGACTTCCAGGCCAGCATGCCCTTCCTGATCATGGCGCTCGCAGTGCTCGCCTTCTTCGGCAACTCGCTGCCGCTCTTGATCGGCCTGATGGGCCTGTTCGGCTGGGAGCGCTACGCCCGCATCGCGCGGGGATTGGCGATCTCCGCCAATGCGCAGGGCTATGCCGCCGCGGTCCGCCAGTTGGGCGCGACGCCGTCGCGGATCTACCTTCGGCATATCCTGCCCAACATCGCCTCGACCCTGATCGTCTCGACCACGCTGGTATTCCCCGAGGTGATCCTGATGGAGTCCGGCCTGTCCTTCCTTGGCCTGGGCGTGCAGCCGCCGATGACCAGCCTCGGCAACATGGTCGGCTACGGCCGGGAATACCTGACCCGGGCACCCTGGATCATGCTGGCGCCGGCCACCACCATCGTGGTCACGACGTTGGCTGTCTCCGTGATCGGCGACTGGCTGCGCGACCGGCTCGATCCGACCCTGCAATAGGGGGAGGGCTCCCGTAGCCCGGATGGAGCGCAGCGAAATCCGGGACAGCCCTAACCGCAGTAGACACCTGCCCCGGATTGCGCTGCGAGAGTGGGCAAGAATTGTGTTTCGCCCCTGATTATATGGCGTAGCCGAGGGTCGGGCGTATTTTTGCTTGGAAGCGCGGTGCCGTGGCTTGTAGGCGGGTGACGGCGTTAAGCAGCCAGAACGCCCAATGTGGATGGCAATTGGCCAGATAGGCCATGAAGCTGTCGATTCCGAGGATGCTCAATACGCGGGAGAAGTTGTAGCAGAGCGCCATCAGGCTCCATTCGCCGCGCACCTTGTCGAAGCCGCGGACGAGGAAGTGGCGGTAGCCCGCCCGGCATTTGAGGGTGCCGAAGGGGTGTTC